>NZ_SJPQ01000003.1:0-316127 GCF_007859945.1 Pseudobythopirellula maris
GAGGGGGCAGAAGCGGGTACTCGGATTGTCACTTGCGAACCGGGTACCCGGGGCGCCCCCTCCCCTAACCCCTCCCCCTAAAGGAGGAGGGGAACACGCACAGCCCACGCGTTAGTCGATTCTCTTCCGCCCGACGAATCTGTAATAGGGCGCTCTGACTACCGGGATCCAGGGCAGCTTGCCGTACTGCTCGTCGGCGTGCAGGGTCTCGAAACGCCGCGCCAGGTAGGGCAGGTGGTCGGCCGACGGGTGGACGTTGTCCATGCCGAACCAGAACGGCCAGAAGTTGCGTGTGAAGAACGAGTGCTTGCTGCGGCCCGTGTCGGGGTAGCGGCGGGCGACATAAAAATCGGCCACGCCGACCACGCCGCCCGGCTTGAGGACGCGCAGCGCCTCTTCGACCGCCGCGAACCAGTCGGGGACCATCGTCAGCGAGTAGGTGAACGTCACCAGATCGACCGAGTCGCTCGGCACGTCCAGGGCGGTGATGTCGGCGTGCATGACGCCGGCGTTCGTCCAGCCCTCGTTCTGGATCCGCTTCTGGGCAACGCCCAACAGCGACTCGGAGAGGTCGACGAACGTGGCGCTGCCGAACTCGGCGATGCGCTCGCCGAACAGCTCGCCGTTGCGGCCGGTGCCGGCGCCCAGATCGAGCCACTTGCCGCCCGGCTCGATCGGCAACCGCTCGAAGAGCGCTTCACGGCCGTGGAGCATCTTCTTGCGGAAGGCGTCGTAGTCGTCGGCCTGGGCCCCGTAGAAGCTGTCGAGCCGCTCCTGGTGGGTCTCACCGCGTATGGGCGAGAGCGTCAGGTGGTACAGCGTTTTGAGTTGGCTGAGGGCTGGCATCGGCGGCTTGCTCCCGTTGTCGTTCGGTCGGCGCGTCGCGACGCAGCGTGGCGATCGAGAAGCTGCCGTAGGTGTGCACCCGGTCTTTGGCGTGGAGCTCGTCGGCGAGTTCGCGGTTGTAATCGAGGATCTCGCCGAGGCGGCGTTCGGCGCCGCCGATCTTCACGTGGATCGGGTCGACGAACTCGCAGATCACCGCCGCGCTGCGCCAGAGGATCTTGGCGTTGTCGTCGGCGCGGTCCACGATCGCCTGCCACTGCACGCCGAGCGTGTCGCGCATGTGCTCGGCCATCCAGTCCATGTGGTCCAGCAGCACGAAGTGCGAGTAGTTGCGGCCCGTGTCGACCAGGTGGTCGAGGATCGTGGTGGTGTGCGTGTGGACGCGGTCGACCAGCCCACCCTTGAGCCGCGCGAAGTTGTCCTCCTTGAGGTACTCCGGGCAGCAGTCGTGCGTGTACTCGCCGGTGAGGTAGACCCGCCAGAAGTAGTTGTCTTTGAGCGGCAGGCGGCTGAAGACGGCGTCGAGGCTGTCCTCGACGAACTTGGCGATGCCGCCCGGGTAGTAGCGCTCCAGCTGCTTGCGCTGGGCGCGGGGCACGCCGAGCAGCGAGAGCGTGGCGTCACGGCGCATGGCCCACTTGATGTAGGGGCCCCAGAACGCGGGCTTCACATCCTTGTAGTAGATCTCCCGTTGCTCATCGACCGTTTCCGCTTCGAGCAGCCGATCGATGCTCGGCCGCACCTTGGCCCAGCGGTTGATGTAGGCGTTGATGCCCGAGGCGAACATGCCGGCCGTGCCGCGGAAGTAGAAGCTCGGGCGCCGCTTCGTGCCGAGGAAGAACTTGCCGTACTTGTCCCAGTACGCCCGTGACGCGTCGGGCAGGTCGGCCCGCACCATGCCGTAGTACGTTTCCCAATTGTCGGTGCGGCCCTCGCCGAAGGTCTCGAAGAACTGCCCGTAGTCGAGCCGCCGGATCGCGGCGAGCTTGAGGTCCAGCAGCGCGTTCTGACGCGGGTTCACGTCGACCGTGTCGATCCGCTCCGGCTCGTCGAGCGCGTAGTCGAGCGCGTTGCAGCCCGCCGAGGTGATCACCAGCAGGCGGTCGCCGGGGCCCAGCTCCAGCGCAACGCGGTCGAGCCGGGGGTCTTCCCAGCAGGTGTTGTAAACAAGGTGGTTGCCGTGGCAGAGCTTGAAGACTGCCTGGCTTGCTTTGGTCGCCAGCATCGCGCGATCTCGCTATCCGATCGGAAGGCGAGCGGAGGGGTGGGGCCCGTGGGGGCCACGCCGCTAGCGCCTGTGCGTGTAATTTTGCAGAAGCCCAATATCCTACGCGTAAAAGCGGGGCTTGCAAAGCACGCGCATCCGAAGCGGGGGGGCGGAAAACCGCTGGGAAGACGCAAAGCCGGTCCGATTCGGCCGGTCGGCGAAGCGACGCAGCCGCGGCGTCGGCTAAGCTAGCTGATCAGCGAGCCGCTCGCCGGCAAGCCCGCCAGGCTTTCGGCGTGCTCGTCTTCGTCGCCCCGCAGGTCAGGAATGGCGCCCGAGGGGGGGCAGGGGGCGAGCCGGTCGAGCAACGTGCCGTCGCTCCGCACGAGCTCGAACGAGCCGTCGTCGTACTCCAGCAGGGCGGTGCAGTTTTCAACCCAGTCGCCCGTGTTCAGGTAGCTGAGCCCTTCCACCTGGAGGATGCGCGGGTGGTGGATGTGCCCGCAGATCACGCCGTCGCAGCCCGTGTCCTTGGCGCTCGCCACGAGCTGGCCCTCGAACTCGCTGACGTGGCTGACCAGCCGCTTCACGCGCCGCTTGATCGCCCCGCAGAAGGCGTACGGGTCGTGGTTCTTGCCGCGCAGCTTGTTGCCGAGCCAGTTGGCCGTCAGCAGCACGTCGTAAGCGTACGAGGCCACCAGCGAGAGCCATTGGCAGCTCTGCTCGACGCGGTCGAACTGGTCGCCGTGGGTGATCAAGTAGCGGCGGCCGTCGGCAGCCGCGTGCACGAAGCGGTCCTTGATGTCGATCACGCCGAAGTTCGACAGGAAGCTGCGCAGGAAGTCGTCGTGGTTGCCGGGCGTGTAGAGCAGCCGGGTGCCGCGGCGTTTCATCGCCATCAGCCGCAGCATGATCTGGTCGTAAACGGGCAGCCAGCGCCAGCGGCGTTTGAGTTTCCAGCCGTCGATAAAGTCGCCGACGATGTAAAGCTGCTCCGGCTCGTGGCGCTCCAAAAGCTCCAGGAAGGCGACCGCCTGCGAGTGCTTGCAGCCGAGGTGGACGTCGCTCACGAACACGGAGCGGACCGTACGCGACGGCGTCGACTCGTTTCCATCGGTAGCGCAGTGCTCAACAGTACTGCCTTCAGCCGCACTGCCTTCAGCCGCACTTCTTTCAGCCGCACTTCTTTCAGCCGCACTTCTTTCAGCCATGGGATCCTCCGCTGTGGCTTGAGACGGGTGGGGAGAGAGCGACGCGTTGCGAGAGCCGGTCGGTGGGTTGGCGTTGCGGTGCAAGGTGGGCGTCGGCCTATTGGCGCCGACGGGGCGGGGGTGCGAGTCGTGCGAAGGTTTTCTTCCATGCCATCCGGGCGACGGGGCCGCGTGGCGTGGGGCACGTGTGCCCGCCATCGGCCCGACGCCATCGCTCGCCAAAGGCTGCAAGGCGTCTCACTTCTCCGAAGTGTAGCGTGCGGGGATGAAGACTCTGGGAGGCTGGGGCTCAGAGTTTGTGAGCCTTGCGTGTAGTTTCCGTGAAGACGCCCCCCGTCAGCAACCCATGTCGGCCGGAAATCCGCGGGAATCAAGCGAAAACCGCCCCACGCCGCCCCCCGACGTCTGGCTAGCTGTGCATGCGGGGCGGGTCGTCGCTGGCGGCGAGGATCTCGGCCTCCAGCCCGGCCAGTTCGTCGAGCCGCTGCATCACGATGTCCTCGGGGGCGAAATGCTTCGCCAGCCGGGTGTAGGTCGTGTGGTGCCGCGCCTCGGACTCGAACAGGCTCTGGTAGAACTCGGAGAGTTCTTTGTCCTCGGCCACGTGCTCGGCCAGCGACCGGAACCGCTCGCACGAGCGGGCCTCGATCAGGCCCGCCACGAGCAGCCGGTCGACCGCCCGCTGCGGCTCTTGCTTGCGGACCAGGTCGTTGAGCTTGCGGCCGTAAGTGCTCGGCGTCATGCGGCGGAACTTGACGCCGCGCTTCTTGAGCAGCTCAAGCACCATGTGGAAGTGCTCCAGCTCCTCGTTGACGATCTCGGTCATTTCGCGGCAGAGCTCTTCGTCTTCGACGTAAGCGAAGATCAGGTTCAGCGCCGTGCCGGCCGCCTTCTTCTCGCAGTGGGCGTGGTCGATCAGAACGGCGTTCAAGTCGGAGTCGACCTGGTCGAACCAGCGGCGATCGGTCTCGGATTTCAGGTGCAGCATTTTTTGATTGAACCACGAAGGCAACGACGGAACGAAGAATGTAGGGAACGCCCTCTGTGGCGCTCCGACCCCGGGCAGACGTTCACCCGAACAGAAACCAGTCCACAAGGGCGCGGGCCGCCACAGAGGGCGGCCCCTGCAGGCGTCGTCGTTCCTCGGTTCCTTCGTGGTTCTCTTAAGGGATCAGGGATCGAGTTCACGGCGGCTGCGGCGGGCGATCAGGTCGATCGTTCGTTGTGGCAGCCAGCGTTTCAGGCGCCAGAGTCTTGTCGCCTTGGCGCCCAGCGGGGCGTAGAGCCGGTTGCGGTCGAAGGCCCGCAGCGCGCCCTCGGCGACATCGTCGGCCGTAAGCTGGGCCGACGCAAGGTAGCGATCGGCGAGCTCGGCGAGCCGCGGCGTGGCGAACGCCGCGTGGGCGAACAGCCCGGTGGGTGTGACGCCCGGCGCCGCGACCGTCACCCGCAGGCCGTGCGGGGCGAGCTCGCCGCGGAGCGTCTCGCTGAGCGCCACCACACCCGCCTTGCTGGCGTTGTAGGCCGCGAACCCGGGGGGCGAGATCGCCGCGAAGATCGAAGCGATGTTGATGACGCCCCGGGCGGTGGGGGGAGAGCCGACCGGCTGCTTCAGCAGCGGGATCAGCGTCCGGCAGCCGAGCAGGGCGCCGCCGAGGTTGGTCGCCACGACCCGCAACGCGTCGGCCGCTTCGCAGCGGTCCAGCTCGCCTCCGAGCAGCACGCCGGCGTTGCACACCAGCAGATCGAGTCGCCCGCCGGTCGTCTCGGCGAGCCACGCCGGCAACGCGTCCCAGGCGCTGGCGTCGGAAACGTCCATGCCGTAGCTGTGCGCCACGGCGCCCGCTTGGCGGACGAGCGCCGCGGTCTCATCGGCCGTGACCGGATCGCGGTCGATGGCCACGACCCCGTAGCCACGATCGGCGAGCCGCAGGCAGAACGCCCGGCCGATGCCCGAGCCGGCGCCGGTGACGAGCGCAACGGGTCCGCTGTGCGCAGTGGCGAGGTGGTCGGCAGAGTGGGGCATCGCCAGGGGGGCCGGTGTCGTCCGCGGGTTGATCAGCCAGCGGTCGATTGTCGTCGGCAACGATCGGCGAGGCTAGCGCCGGCGGCGGCGCTGCGCGTACAGAACGAGCGGCAAGGCCATGGCGACCGTGGTGGGCAGCACGCCCGGGAAGCGGTCGGAGAACCGGTTGCGGCAGCGGTTGCAACGGGTGAGGTGCGCATCCATCGAGCGGGCGAGGCCCTTTTCGAATTTGGCGTCGGCTTCCCAGAACTTGCTCGTGAGGAAGGCTTCGTACGCCTCGAAGTGCTTGCGGCATTCGCGGCAGTTGATCCGAGCGGCCGGCGGCTCCTCGGCCGACAGCGTCGAGACGCCCCAAACGCCTGCGGCCAAGAGCACGCATGCCGCCAGACCTACGCCTTGCACGGCCCACCGCCGGCGGGCCGAACGGGCCCGGAGCCGACCGCCGAGCGCAGCCAACTGGCCTGGGGCGCAGTCTTCCCAACCATCGCCAGCGGTCTGGGCGGGGGGAACTTGCGGAGTCGAGCTAGCGGACGGGTCGTTCATGATTGGTTCACAATGTTCGGCGGCAACCAACCATCGGGTCCGCTCTCGTCGTTCATTATCGTTTGCAGGGGGGCATTTCTCTGTGATCGGGGTTACATAGTACCCATTGAGGTAAACCGAAGGAATTCAATTGTTGGGCCCCGATTCGCCGTTTCCGCTAGCCTCAAGGGTGGCCGGGTCTGTGAGGACGATTTTGCGGCGTCCCAGCACAAGCTTACCCTCGGCTTGCAGCTCGCCGAGCAAGATGGTGACGGTCTCTCGGGTGCTGCCGATCACGCTAGCCAGGTCCTGGTGCGAGAGTTTGATCCGCAGTTTCACCCCCTCGGCCGTCGCCTCGCCGTATTGATCGGCGAGCTCTTTGAGCAAACTGATCAAGCGGTCGCGGTTCGAGCGGAAGAGCAAAGAACGGAGACGACGCTCGATCCGGCGTCGACGCAAGCCGTAGAGCTTGGTTACCCCATACGCGATATGGGGATTCCGCTCGACCAGGGCGGTCATCAAGTCGCTTGGCACGAGGATGACGGTCGACTTCTCGGCCGCCTCGGCGTGCTCTTCCCGCTCGCCCGGTTCGAGGAGCGAGAGCTCGCCGAAAAGCTCGCCTGGCTCAATAAAGGCGAGAATCGATTGTTTGCCGTCGGAAGTCAGGCTGCCGATCTTCACCCGGCCCTCGGCCAGCACCAGCACGCCGTTGGCCTGATCGGCCGGCAGGTAGATCGGCTCGCCCCGCTTGTACGTGCGCGATCGGCTCCGAGCCTCTAATGCCGCAACCTCGTCGGGCGCCAAATGCCGAAAGAGGTCGCACTGCTTGAGGAACCAGAGCGTCTCGGTCATGGCGTTCTGGTCGGCGGGGCGGAGGGGAGGCGGGATCGGCTTGGGGGAGCCATTCGTCGGAGCGCCGAACTTGCGGGAGCCAGAGGGGTCAGATCCACGCGTTTCGGAACCAGGCGGGGGGGAGCCGTACGCGGCGGCGCGTCCGGGAGGGGCGCCTTCCGGGTCGCCGCCGATGAGTAATCCACTAGAGCCCATATCGTAATAGAATCGCCTCCCACTCTAAAGACGTCCCACCGCTGGGTGGGGCGTGTGCGTGATACGCGGCGCCACGAGAGCCGTGGCTGCGAACCGCAAAAAGGTGGTCCGCAATTGAAGCACTCAGCCGTTTTCAGTCTCCTCGGTCGACCAATATCCTCCCAACCCGTGGTCGAACCGAACCGCTCGGCCGACCACCTCGGGGGAGACTGTACCGTCTCGGAATACCGTACGGCCGCCGACCCACGTACGCACGGGCCAACCAATGAGTTCTTGCCCATCCCAAGGCGACCAGCCCGATTTGGTGATCTGGCTCACATTGCTGACGGTGGCGCGCTTTTCTAGGTCGACCAATACCAGGTCGGCGTCGTAGCCGCGCTCGATACGGCCTTTGCCCACCATGTCCCAAACCCGAGCCGGCGCGTCGCACATCCAGTGCGTCACTTGTTCGAGTGTGCAGCGGCCGCGGTGGACCTCGTTGAGCATCAGCGCCAAAGAATTCTCGACCGCCGGCAAGCCAGAAGGCGCCTTCGGGTACGGCTGCCGTTTCTCTTCGAGCGTGTGCGGGGCGTGGTCGGTCGCCACAACCTGCAGCCGCCCGTCGAGGAGCGATCCCCAGATCCGCTCGCAGTCCTCTTTGTTCTTGAGCGATGGGTTCATCTGCACAAGCGTCCCGAGCCGCTCGTAGTCGTCGACCGAGAACAGCAGGTGGTGGGGGCACGCCTCGGCCGTGATGAGCGGCGTGAGGCCCGCCGCCCGCCGCGCGGCGATCGCCGCGCCGATCAGGTCGGTCTCGTCGCCTGTGGAGACGTGCAGCACGTGGAACCGGTGCTCGTGGCGGTGGGCCAAGTCGATCGCCCGGGCGGTGGCGATGCGCGCCGCCTCGTGGTCGCGGATGCGTGAGTGGTCGGCCACGTCGGTCGAGTCGGCGTACCGTTCGGCGTTGGCCCGCACCGTCGTCTCGTCCTCGCAATGGGCGGTGATCGGCAGGCGGGTCTCGGCGAAGATCCGTTCGAGCGCCGCCTGCTCGTCGACCAGCAGGTCGCCGGTGCTCGAACCGATGAAGATCTTGATCCCCGGCGTACGCTCACCCGCTTCACGCTCGATGCGCCGCAGCTCTTCGACGTTGTCGGGCGTCGCCCCGACATAGAAGCCGTAGTTCACCACGCACTTTGTCGCAGCCAGGGCGAGCTTCTCGTCGAGCCGTTCGAGCGTCACCGTGTTCGGCACGGTGTTGGGCATCTCCAGGAAGGTCGTGACGCCCCCTTTCGCGCACGCCCGGCTGGCCGTGGCGAGATCCTCTTTGTGCGTGAGACCCGGGTCGCGGAAGTGGACCTGATCGTCGACCACGCCCGGCATAAGCACGAGCCCCGTGGCGTCGACCGTCTCGTCGGCGGCCGTCTGGATGGCGGGGCCCAGGTCGGCGATTCGGTCGCCCTCGACCAGCACGTCGATGCGTTCGACGCCCGAGGGGAGCACCACGTCGGCGCCACGGATCAAGGTCTTCATCGAGTCATCTCTTTAGAGGGTAAGCGGGGCAGGGGGACGCGGTGGCGTCAGCGCTGCACGAGCCGCCCATTGTCGCCGCGCGTGTGGCGTTTCGACAACACGCCGCGCACACGCGACATCGGGCCCCGTCGCGCGGTGGCGTTTGGGCCACGCGGCGCCGGACTGCACGGCTTGCGAGGGGGGACCGGCAGCGGATTTCCCGCGACTTACTCCGCCGGGCTCCGCCGGGAGAAACGTGACCTAAGTTTTCAACGAGCCGCTGCGCAAGCCTCGGCAGACACTTTTCCCCGCGACCTTTTCCCACTTGTTCACCCCGCCGCCGCGACACGCCCCGTGTCGCCGGCCCCGCCCGATCGCACGGCACACGACGTTCGTGTTGCTGCGACACGGCGAACCGAGCCGGCCCTCATCCCCCATGTCCAAAAAAGCCCTCCGCCTCCGAACCGCACGCGCCACTCAGATCGAGTGCCTCGAAGAGCGGATCGTGATGACCGCCCAGGCGCTCGATGCGCTGATCACGCAGCACAACGGGGTCGGCTTCGACGCGATCGACCAGCACATCGAGGTCGCCCCGCATCAAGAAGACAGTCTTCAGGAAGGCGGCTACTGGCAGCAAGACGATCTTGAGCTCCCGCTCGGGCAGGAGTTCGAGCGCGTCGAGCAAACGCTCAACAGCGCTCACGCGCTCACCGGTCTCGACGAGGTGCTCGCCCATTACGGCTTCACCGGCGACGGCCAGACCGTGGCGGTGATCGACAGCGGCATCGCCTGGTCGCACGAGGCTCTGGGCGGCGGTCTCGGCAAGGACTACCGCGTGGTGGGCGGCTGGGACTTCACCGAGAACGACGCCGACCCCTACGACGACGGCCCCAACGGGGGACACGGGACCCACGTCGCCGGCATCGTCGGCGCCGACGGCCTGCTCGACGGCGTCGCCTCGGGGGTCGACCTGGTCGGCCTCCGCGTGTTCGACGACTCGGGCTACGGCCACTTCGGCTACGTCGAGCAGGCCCTCCAGTGGGTGATCGCCAACCACGACAACTCGGCGATCGTCAACCACCCGATCACCGCGATCAACCTCTCGCTCGGGATGTCGTGGAACGATGACGTGGGCGAGATCCCCTTCGCCTCGATCGAGGACGAGTTCGCCCAGCTCGAATCGATGGGCATCTTCATCTCGGTCTCGGCCGGCAACAGCTTCACGTCGTACAACGCGCAGGGCCTGAGCTACCCCGCCGCCAGCCAGTACGTGACGCCAGTCATGTCGGTCGACGACAACGGCTCGCTCAGCTACTTCAGCCAGCGCCACACCTCGGCGATCGCCGCCCCGGGGCGCACGGTCACCAGCACCGTGCCCGACTACGCCGCCAACGACGCCGACAACATCGACGACGACTGGGCCAGCATGTCGGGCACGAGCATGGCCTCGCCGTACGTGGCCGGCGCCAGCGTGATCATCCGCCAGGCGATGGAGTTCGCCGGCTACGAGAACATCACCCAGGACACGATCTACGACCACATCGTCTCGACCGCCGACCAGTTCTACGACTCGGCGACCAACGCCACGTACAACCGCCTGAACCTGTGGTCGGCCATCGACGCCCTGATGCCGGCCGACGACTACGGTTCGAGCATCGACACCGCCTACAGCCTCGGCGTGCTGAGCGACGGCCTGCAAGCCAACGCCGGAACGATGGACGGCGCCATCACGGCGCTCGACGACTCCGACTACTTCACGTTCACCGCCGGGGTGACCGGCGAGGTGACCTTCACCGTCGGCGCCGCGTCGCACGAGTTGCAAGCCGCCTGGCAGGGCTGGGACGGCTCCGGCGCCGTGGGCGACGGAGCGGTCGGCGACAACGGCGCCAGCTACACCCTCCAGGTCCAGCAGGGGCAAACTTACACCGTGGCCCTGGCCACGGCGGACGGGCTGGGCTACTACGACTTCACGATCGACGTGGAGAGCACGTTCGAGTTCGTCGACTGGGGCGCCACCGGCCGCCAGGATACGCACGCCGGCGTCGCCGTCGACGGCGAGCAGTGGTTCCGCGTGACCGCCGGCCAGGCGGGCTACGTCACGGCCCAAGCGCTCGTGACGAGCGGCGCGGCCACGGTCGAGCTATACGACGCCAACCTGCAATCGCTGGACGACGACGGCGCCCGCTCCGAAACGTACGCCCAGCAAGGCGACGAGATCTACATCCGCGTGACCGGCGCCGCCACGCTCGACGTGCGGCTGACCAACGCCGTGAGCATGAGCGGCGGCGTGGCGACCGTCACCGGCACCAGCGGCGACGACGCCCTCACCTTCACCGCCGGCGACACGACGCACACGGTGAGCCTGAACGGCGTGAGCTACAACGTGTCCGCCACGAGCATCCAGATCAACGGCGGCGCGGGCTCCGACTCGCTGCTAGCTCACGGATCGGCAGCAAGCGAAACCGCACTAGTAGGAGTCAATAGCGTTAGTCTCACTTCCTCGGGATACGGTCTTCATGTTCGCGGCGTCGAGGAGAACGTCTTGGTGGGAGGCGGTGGGAACGATACTGCTTACATGTACGGCTCATCCGGCGCCGATACTTATCGGTCGTACGGGGACCGCGCAGTCATGTCTGGATCAGGCTATTACAACCGGGCGTCAGGGTTCGATTCGACTACGGGGTTCGCGAATGGTGCTGAAGACATCGCGTACATGTATGGTTCATCGGGGGATGACTTATACCGAAGCTATTCCGATCGGGTCGTGATGTCGGGGGCCGGTTTTGTCAATCGCGCCTTCGGGTTCAGCAGCACCGTGGGGTATGGCGACTCCGCTAATGACATCGCTCAGATGTTCGACTCGGCTGGGGCAGACGAGTATCGCACATCGGAAACTCATGCCATTATGGCCGGTCAGGGGTACCACAATACGGCCGTGAGGTTTGGCGCTACGTACGGGTTCGCAAGCGGTCCTAGCGACATGGCTTGGATGTACGGCTCATCGGGGGACGATGTCTACTCCACTTCCGCTGAGCGGGTGGTGATGCAGGGGGCTGGCTACGCGAATACAGCGAGCGGCTTCGGGGCGACAGTCGGCTACGCAAATGGGGAAAACGATCGTGTGTATATGAGGGGCTCGGACGGAGACGATCTTTACCGAGCCTATTCAGATCGCGTGGTGATGTCAGGCGCAGACTACCTCAATCGTGCCTATTCTTTCGACCAAACATGGGCCTATGGAGACAGTGCCGGTGATATAGCGCAGTTGCATGGGACACCAGAAGACGAGGAATACCGCACCTCAGCAACACACGCGGTGATGAGCGGAACTGGCTATATTAACACCGCGGCTTACTTTTCAAGCACGTTCGGACATGGCGGCGGCGGTGGCGATCAGGCCTGGATGTACGGATCTGAGGCTGCCGACACTTACGTTGCCTATGCTGACTACGTGAGAATGTCGAGCGTGTCTTACTCGAACACCGCGTCTGATTTCGCAAGCACCTATGGCTATGCGAATGGGGCTGGGGACCGCGCCGAACTTTACGGAACAGAAGCATCCGACTCCTTCCGTGCTTATACCGATCGCTCGATATTGTCAGGCGCCGGTTACTACAGCCGTGCGACGGGGTTCGATATCGTTGTGGGATCGGGTGAAGGCGGTGCCGATACCGCTTGGATGTACGACGAATCCGGTGACGATCTAGCCACGGTTCGCGACGAAGCCGTTAGTTTTGCGCTCGGATCGGGGCGTCGGCTTGAATCGCAGGACTTCGAAGAGGTGTACATCCATGGAACGGGGGGGAGCAACGCAGTAGATGAGACGGCTGTCGACTACTACTTCGAGCGTGTCGGGAACTGGGTGTAAAAAGTACGTGAGTGTGCGGTGATATATTCAAGCCGCGTCGGCACTCCATTCCCGCCTTGTGTTCCGCTTCGGAAGCGTGGAGAGCATGTTGTCCAACAGTTCCCCTAGGAACTTTTGTCGACGTTCGAATCGGAACTCTGAGTCAATTCGCCGCGATGCGAGCAGGCCGAGTTCGCGTGAATCCTCCGCGTTGTCAAGCGCCTCCAGCAGCGACAAGGCGATCGATTCGGGGGATTCGTTCTGCACATAGTAGCCGTGCGGCCCGACCACCTCGGGGATGGCCGTTTTCCGGTTGACGACCACCGGGGCTCCGCACGCCATTGCTTCAGCGATGGCCAGGCCAAAACCCTCGTGCCGGGAGCACTGATAATACGCTCCGCAACGTTGCATCCAACTGATTTTCTCTTCCTTGCTTATCTTGCCAAGGAACTCTACTTGATTGGCAATGCCGAGTTCTTCTGCGCGACGGCGAAGCGGTCCTTCGCCGTCCATCGGCTCGCCTGCCAGTACTAAGCGTGAGTCCGGGCGTGTCTGCTGGACAATGGCGAAAGCTTCTATTAACTCCGGGAGCATCTTTCGGTGCGTATTGCGGAGCTTCTTCCAGGCCACGTTGAAGATCACGGATTGCTCCGTCCGAGTGTTCTGCGGGGTCGCTAAACGGTACTCGTCCATCACGATGTGTGGGCAGAGCAATGGGTCTTTCAGTGGCATCAATTCAGACAGCCGTTCGATCATGTAGCGGCTAACGAAGACACTACGGTCGGCAAATCGCATCCCATTGCGGACGAGGAATCGGTAGACCCACGACCTCTGTTCGTAGATGTCTGGCTCCAGCGATCCGGTGACGCAAATAGGTGTGCCACGCATTTTGATTACCGGGCCAACAAGCCACAGCCAATTCCACCACCAGAGGAAAACTATATCGGCGTCGCGTGGCAACTCTCGTAACGAAGTGGCTACTGTGACACGGTGACCCAAGGATTTGAGGATCTCGATGTCCTGGCGGTAGAACTCGGTGCTGGTGAGCCTGTCACGGGCCACCCGGTAGGCGAGGAATGCAATATGCATGTTTGTCTTGCGTTATTCGTTAGGGAGCCGTTAAGGGGGCCGCGACTGCTATGCAATGGAAGAGCGTCGCTTGGGCTTTCTGGACGCCGAGCCTTGGTGCGGCGCAGGGGGGGCGGCTTTCACGAGGTGCGTTCGGATCGCCGGGCTGAACGCCTGGCAGACAGAGCGTAAGAAAGCCATCTCGAAGAAAAACATGATGAACAGCACGAACATCTCGTACGGCTCGCCTCGGTGAACAAGCACCAAGAAACGGCCGCTCAGAGGGCCGACCCACATTGCAGCCCAGAAGCGACACTGCATGCTCTGCAGAAGCCAGCAGTACAACATGCCATGGAGAACCAAGACCGGAATCCCAAACCACCCCCAGAAGTTGATGAACACGTCACCCAGGATCGATGGCGGGACCGTGACCTGCAGGTCCTCAGGGCGGCTGTGGACAACCAATCCGAAAACGATATTAGTGTCCGGTGGTTTGATATCGGGGAATCGCGACTCTTTTAGGAAGAAAACAGGCATGCGGCGGTAGGACGCCCCATTCAAGTATGGGTAGCTGTCGGGGAACGTGTCGATAGCGCCCACGATGTTCGCACTGTAACTTAGGGGGTCGCGGTCCCACATGCCGTCGTATGTGCTGGGCGTAAGCAAGATCGCAACCGACTTAGTGAAACTCGCTCCCGGGTAGTGCCTCAGCTCAAATAACCCGATCGCTAAGGCCAAAGAGACGAATCCTAGCAATGCGATTTGAGCGGCCCGCTTCGCCGAGAACCGATACCGGATGCTGGACGCGACAAGCAGTGTGGCGACCATCGCCAGTGGGATCGAGCGAGTCCCCTTCGAGAAAACAAGAAAAAAGGCCAGGCTCGCCAAGGGTATGTAAGCGAGAGTCAGTAGCTGGTAGCGGCGGTTTAGGAACACGCCGATAAATGCGGGAACGTAAGCAAAGCTCGATAGGTGGAGTGAGAGAACAGAGAGTACTCCCTGGTTCTCAAAGCGGTAAGCAAACCTGCCTGCGTTGAGGATGTCCGACAGGGATATTCCCTTGGAGTACATCATCAGCAGCTGAGCCCCTGCAGTAGCTGCAATCGAGGCCCAAAATAGTTTCTCCAACATCCGCTGGGTTCGGCTGTCGGCTATCTGCCGTAAGAGATGCTTTCTTCGGGCGGCAAGCAATGGCGTGGGCGTACGGTAGGCACTGAAGCCGATCGCCAGCGCCACCACCCCCGCAAACGCATACCATGCCGCCTCGACGCGGGAAGAGTAGCTGAACACATTGACGTAGGCGCTTTCCGATTGCATCATCGGAGCTAGACCGAAGACCAGCCCGTAGGAGAGGAAAAAAACGACCTCACCAAAACGGCCTTGCAGATCCTTCGCTCGCACCGCTACGAGGGCGGCGCAGAGGGAGAGGGTGAGCGTGCAACCTAAGTAGAGCATTCTGATTTGCCGGCTGGCTCGCGAATGTTGGCCGTGCTTGCGGTCAGGCCGCAGCGGCGTTGCAGAAGGGCTTTTTGAAGTAGAACGCTACCCCTAGGTACCCCCCGTGATCGGTGAACTGCGCGTGCACGCCGTCCATTGAGGAGTTCTGCAGCCGCAGCATCAGGTGATTCAGGTTGTAGTTGTTCATCTGCATGCAAGGTGCGCCCCATGCACGGCGGCGCAAAAGGTTGACAACATTGTTAGCAAGAGGGACGTTGTTCTTTGCCCATGTGATCCAGCGGATCGACTCACGGTTCTTCGCGTAAGTTACGTGGATCACGCCGACACCTCCCGGGGCTAGGTTGGCGATCATCTTGTCAACGATCGCCAAGCCTCTGCGTGGCGGGATGTGCTGGAGCACGATGAAACTGTGGACCAAGTCGAAGGACCTCGATTCGTCGGAACTCCAGCTGTCGGCCTCAAGAAAAGCTGCGTTCGATATGCTATGCGATTTGCAGTTCTTGCGGGCTTCGTCGATCATCGCTTCCGAGATGTCGACACCGATCACCTCGTCCGCGTGAGCGGCTAGGGGGATCGTAAGCCGCCCCACACCACACCCGTAGTCCAGAGCGCGGAGGAAACGTTGGGGGGCATCGACACGACTACGCGCCACGTCGAGCATTGATTGAACGTAGTCATGACCCGACTCGAAGAAGCTGTCTAGTTCTTCACGGCCTAACGATTCCTTGCGGAAGCGGGGCTGGGCGAGGACGCCAAAGTAGGGGTCGCTTTCGCCAAACTTGCGCCACGCCCTGTCTGATTTGTGCGACATCGGATGCATCCCTGCGTTCTTGGTTTGAAGGTACTCGTCGCTGACGTGCCGATAGGAAAGAACGCGCTCTGTCGTGGGTGTGCGTTTCTTCAATAGCGAGCACATGGCGTTGCAGGCGATAGAGCGATCGTCTTTGTCGAGCACCAAACGCCACGCCGATGCGAGGCACAATGGCGGCAGCACGACTATCACGAAAGGCCTTGCCGCGTCGGGTGTCATCGAGACGGCCATATGGACTGCAAGCGGAGCCGCAACTGCAAAAATCAGCGGCCGCGCGAACAAATGCTCAAGGCAATCGGACCATCTCATGCCCAAAGCCGGGCGAATTAGACATGGAATTCCCAGGACGGCCAAGAGCGATGCGACGAACGCCCCGGCCGCGATTCCGAGCAACGGATCACTGGTCACTGAGCTCAGCACAACTGCTAGCACAATGGTTAGGGCCGCTTTGGCCGCCATGAGGAGCGAGAGTTTCCGGTGCAGGTTCATTGCCATCAGGTACTGGATTGGCGCACATGTCGATGCGTCGATGACAAAAGCGCCTGCGACTAAGAATAAGACAGCATCGCCCGGGTAGGCTCCTGGGCCCACCCAGGCGTCGACAACGTTTGAGATAAAGGGCGCCGAGAAGGCCACAAAGACTGCTGCGAGAACCGAGGTCGCCTTGGTAAGTAATTTTGCTGTGGCTGCTAGCTGCGATGAGCTACCCGTTGAGGACCACATCACCACGTAAGGCTGGATCGCTCTCGGCAGGGTCGCGATCGCCGAGTACGCCGCGATCCTATAGACGCTGACCAGTAGGAAGAACGGGGCTGTAGCACTGAGGGCTGCAAGACGGGGTGTCAGCAAGACGGTGGCGCTACGGTCGACCACCGTAGCGGCATTGATGAGAAAGAAAAAAACGGAATTCCCAGCTAGTTTGCCAATCAACCGCGGGCGGAAGTGTTTTATCCGAAGCCGTGCCCATTCTCCGCAACGTGATGAAGACAAACAAACCGCTGTGTTCGACACCAGCATCGCGGTGTTTGCCACGATCGAAACCCCCAGCAATCCCATCCCTGACAGCAATGCTAAGGCGGTTGAGACCAGCGTGAAGACCGTAGCGAGAATCTCCCAGGCGACGCGGGAAGGCATTTTGCGGGCTCCGATCAGCAGACCGGGAAACACCAGCATCGGGATTCTTATGAGGGCTAAGACGGTCGAAGCCGCCAAGCACTCTCGCAGCAACGGCTCGAACTGGGCGTCTTCTGGGGCAAGAAGCCAAGAGCCGATCGGCTGGGTCAAGATTACCGCAACGGCGACCGCCCCAACGGGCAAGACGATCAGCCAGTACAGAACATGCGCTGTCGCCATGATTTGCGACACGCGGCGGTAATTTCCTCTTGTGTATGCTCGGCCTATCTGGTTGACAACGGACTGCCCAAGCCCCGATTCGGTGAGGCTTAGGTACATCGTGGTCGTGCTGATCGCGATCCAGAGCCCGTAACGCTCGGGGCCTAGTTTCGCAAGCATCAGCGGCATTAGTAGTAAGGCGGAGCAGGATCGCAGCACCGTACATAGAATGAGTAACACATTTGCTACGAGAGTTCCTCGAACAGCCGAAGTGCCACGCTTGTTCGTCTCTGGAGAATCGACTGCGCTGCCACTGCGGGCGGGGCTGTCGCGTTGCTCGGGCGTGCTCGGCTGTCGCCGTCTGGTGGGGGTTGTCCTGTCCATGGGGGGGCGCGATAGTCGATACTCTCCGCAGCGGTCCGCGTAATACTGTGGAGGTGTAAGGCTGATGGAGGATTGCTTAGCTCACGCAGCAATTCTTTGTCTGGAGCTTGCTTCGTCTATCACGGAGTAAACGGTTCTGGCAAAGTTTCCGCACTCTTCTGCGGTGTGCGTTGGGTCGACAAGCAACATCAGACTGGTCTCGCCGAGCTCTTTAGCCACGGGGAGCCTATGCCGCGGGCGCCATTCGGAGGGGAACGCCTTTTCGAGGTAGATCTCCGAGCAAGAACCACTGAAACATGGCACACCGCGTGCGTTGATTTCGTCCATCACCCGGTCGCGATCCCAGCCCTTCAAGAGCCTCTCGGGGCGCACGAATACGTAGTGCTTGTAGTGGGCGTGACTCACGCCAGCCGGTGGTACGGGAACTCGGAGACTCGGGGCCTCTGACAAAATCCGATCGATGGCCTTGGCGTTTCGACGCCGAGTTTCGAGCCACTCGGGCAGTCGGCGTAAAGCCACGCGGCCGATCGCCGACTGCACCTCGGTCATGCGGTAGTTGCTGCCGAAGCTCTCGTGCAACCAGCGGAACCCCGGCGGGTGATCGCGATTGAAAACCGCGTCGTAGCCCTTGCCGTGGTCCTTGAAGCTCCAGGCCCGTTTCCATGCAGCCTCGTCATCGAGAACCAGCATTCCCCCTTCGCCCGCGGTGGTGAGGATCTTATCTTGGCAGAACGAGAACGCAGCGGCGTGACCAAACGAGCCAACCGGCCTCCCGTTCAGTTCGGCGCCGTGGGCTTGAGCACAGTCTTCGATCACGATCAGCCCACGCTGTTCCGCCAGATCGAGGATCGGCCCCATCTCGCAAGGCCAGCCGGCCAGGTGGACCGGGATGACCGCTTTGGTGCGTGTGGTGAGCACGGCCTCGATCGTCTCGGCCGTGACGTTCTGCGAATCGTAATCGACGTCGGCCACGACAGGCTTGGCGCCACGAGCGACCACGGCGCTGGCCGTTGCGATGAAGGTGCGAGCGGGGACCACCACTTCGTCGCCGGGGCCGACACCGAAGGCGTGCAACGCAAGCTCCAGCGCCAATGTTCCGTTCGCCAGGGTGATCGCGTGATGGCGCCCGAGCGATTGGGCGTACTCTCGCTCAAACAGCTTCCCCTCTTCTCCGGTCCAGTAGTTCAACTTGCCGCTCCGAAGGACGCGCAGCGCGGCTTCCTGCTGCTCTTCGTCGCAGACGGGCCAGGGTTGGTGGAGGTGGGATTGCATGGTCGTTTCAACTCTCCCGTGAATCATCGAGGGGGCCGCGGTAGCAGATCAAGTGAAACGCTTCGGCGTAGTGGTAGCCGACTTCCTGCCCCATCACGGCGGCGCGTTGGCGAATCGCCTCAAGGCTTCGCGGGTGGGGTGCGTCCCGGAGTTCGTCCGCGTAGGCGGCCATCGCCTGGAGTTTGGTCTCAATCGTCTCGCCAATGTCGATGTAGTAATTAGGGCAGAAAGTCGTGTGCGGCGCTCGGGCGCCCCACTCGCTTGATGAGTTGACGAAGTAGCTCAACAACGCCCGCACCGGCTGCCCCGGGGTGGGCCGGGCGGCGACCATGACCGAGTGATTGATCAGCCGGTGATCGAGATTGATATCGCCGACACTCTGCACAAACACGGAGTCGTACTTGTTGTCTGCGAAAAGACGCTCGAAGGCGCGATTCAGATCGATGTGAGGCACCGTGTCGAGCTTCATGTCGGGAAAATCCCAATGGATCAACTCCTCGACGCCAAGTAACCGGTTCGCCTCGGCGGCTTGCCCTTGCTTGCGGACAAGAATCTCCCGGTCCGACTCGTACTGAGCGCTGCTGCCATCGGTCACGATTAACACGCTCACTTTTCCGCCGCTCCGACGGATTAGCGGGATCGTGCCTCCCACGCCGAGCACCTCATCGTCGGGGTGGGCAGCGACTATCAAGGTGTTCATGAACTTCATGCCGCTGCGTTCCCCTCACGCAGTAGACTACGCAGTTCGTCGATCTCTTGACGCAGTTGAGCCGTTTGCCGACGCAGTGAACCGATCTCATCTTCGACCCGATAGCCGAACGAAGAACCAACGCTTAATGAATCGCTCCGGAGCGGCCGGCCTTCGACCGAGAGTTGGCTGAGCCAAAGCGGACGGTCCGCTGCGGCGACCAAAAGGCGGTCTGGCTCTGTGATGAGCACCTGCCCGGGGCGACCGCAGTGGGATGGCGCAAAAGATAGGTCGGCACGCCAAACCGTAACGCGCCTGTCGCGATGGTAGGCGTAGGCGCCGGGGTAGGGGTGCGACACTGCCCGCACGAGCCGTTCAACATCCGAGGCTGGTTGACTGAAGTCGATCCAGCCATCGGCGGGGATTCGCTTGGCGCGGTGGGTGGCCAGATTCTCGTCCTGCGCGATCTCAGGAGGCGAGACCCCCCGGCGGTGCATCTCGTGGAGTTCGAGATAGGCGTCACGGAGGTTCTCGGCGATTAATCGATAGAGCTCACCGACGTATGCGCCCGCCGGCACCTCGAACGGGCGTTGCAGCAGCAGCACGCCACTGTCGACGCCGCGGTCCATACGGAATAACGAAACGGCCGATTGTTCGCGCCCCTCAAGAATCGTCCAAGGGGCGGGAGCGCGGCCACGGCCCAATGGCAGTGGCGAGGGGTGGCTTCCGATCACGCTGCGCGAAGGACTGGCCAGGACTTCGTCACGAAAGATTTGGCTCCAACCAAGAGTGTAAAGGTAGTCGGGAGCCATGTCTCGGATTGCATGGACTGTCTCCGACGCGTTGATGTCGATGGCGCCAATGGTCGCCACTCCGTGGCGTTCGCAGAGTGGGTGCAGGTCGACGTAGTCCGAGAGTCCACCGCAGTCGCCCGGAGGCCGCGTCACCAACGCGACGACGTTCGCACCTGCGGCGAGCAAACCCTCGAGCGCGATCTCACTCTCGAGGTTCGATCCGATGGCGATAATACGAGGTCGTGTCACGCTGCGGCCTCCCATTCGTTTTCGCTTGGTGGATCGGTGTGCGCCGCGCCACGCAGCACAAGCCACGCCGTGCGTGACAGCACCCTCGTATCGAGCCAAAAGCTTCGGCGAGCTAGGTATTTCAAATCGAATTCGATTCGCTGTGGCCAGCTGAGCGACGTGTTACCGCGGACCTGTGCGAGGCCAGTCATGCCCGGCGGTGTCTCGCAGCGACGCCTCTGACGCGGGGTCATTTTGTCATAATCTTCCTGCACCGTGGGACGAGGCCCAACAAGCGACATGTCCCCCAGGAGCACATTGAGCAACTGAGGGATCTCGTCGATTTTGAGCTTCCTTATCAGGGGAGCACCACGTATTAGGCGAGGGTCGTTTCGGACAGAAACAGTGCTACGCTCTTCGTCGGGAGCTGGGATAGTCATCGTGCGGAGCTTGAGGATCGCGAAGGGCTCGCCGCCTAGTCCGACGCGTTGCTGGCGGAACAGAACCGGGCCGGGTGAGATCGCGAGCACCCACAGGGCCGCTACGGCTAACACGGGCCCCAGCACCAGCAGCGCCATCGCAGCGACACTGAGATCGATTACACGTTTCCAAACAGGCGTTCTCATGCTGTCTCAGGCTGCCGGTTGTTGTGGTGTCGCACAGTATTGGCCATCGACCGAGTACCCATGCTCGATCAAAGCCGTCTCGAGACGCCTGCCGACGCGGTCGCGGCACTCGGGGTCGAGTCCACGGCGCCAGGCGCCGATGCTCCGCGGCGTTACGTCTGCCGTGAACCGCTGCGCCGCGTTCTCGGAGAGTTTGACGCCGAGGAAGGACGCTATCTTTGTGAGTTCCATAGCGGGCCTCGTCACGTAGTCTTCGTAGGTAACCACCTCGACCCGGTCCGAGCTGAACAAGGCGAGGTCGTTCTCGGATTTTGTCAGGCAACGTTCCCACTGTTCTGCGCAAACGAGGTCCAAGGAGTGCCTAATCAGAGATTCGGGCATCCCGCTGTAGCGAGGCCCCCACTCTTTTAGTCGGCGGTCCCTGCCCCCGAAGCGGTGCAGGCGGTTGAGCGCGTAGCGCGTGGCGTAGTACGCAAGATCGGCTTTGGGCACGTAGCGAGTCTTAGCCAGCACGTACGCCCAGTCGAGCGTCGCGCTCCAGCGTTTGAGCGCCGAAGCGACCACGTCGCGCCCGTCTCGGACGATCAGGAGGTACTTTGCCTCGGGGACTATTCGATTGACGAAAGGGACTCTGAGGCTGTTTGCACAGGTTTTCTCCACTAGAAACCTGGCGCCGGTTCGAGCCGCTTGCTTGGCAAAGCAACGACGCACACTCGATATGGTCCGTGGTGAAGCATGCTCGGCTCGCAATTCATCGTCCGGATGAGCGGCGTTTCGATGACGCCACACGTAGTTGATCTCGTCGCACGGCCAAGTGGCGAAGCCATCCAGTCGGCAGAGCGCGTCGCGCAGCATGTTCGTGCCGGAACGAGCAGCGCCGATGATCACCACCGGTTGGAAGTCGAATGACTTATATTTATCGTTGGGCATCGCACGATGCGGCTCAGGCCGCTGCTCGATGTTCGGGGGGGGTATGGGCTCTGGCGGAGGAGTCCAGAGCTCGAGAGGCTATCTTGTCAACGAGCGAATCCCACTCTTTGAGCATCCGTTCGGTTCCATACAGTTGCTCGGCGGTGCGTGCGATTCGCAGCCTTTCGTTTGCCGTGAATTCGTGGCGGCGGTCGATTGCCTCCGACAGCATCTCCACGATGTCTTCCGCTTGGTGGCCCAGGGAGACCAAACCCAGCTGGTGTTCGGCCACGATGCGAGCGAGGTCCGAATCGGGCTCGACAACCACCGCCAACGGACTGCCGGCACGGAGGCAAGTCATGGTTTTGCTGGGGAAGGCATAGCGTCGCACGCCGGGAGCCAGCGAAACTACGCTGTAATCGCAGGACGCCATCGCTGCCGCTGCAACCTCTGGCGACTGTTGGTCGAGGAAGAAGACACGCTCACCAATCAACCCCGCTGCGCGCTCTTCCAACTCGAGACGAGCGGCTCCCGAGCCCATGAAAATCAACCGCCAGTCGTCTCGCTCACCGAGACGATGTGCGGCATCGATCAGAGGATCAAGGTGCTGGAATCGCCCCAGATTGCCCGCAAACAAGAACCTCGTCGCTGAGCGGTCAGTGAGGCAGTCTGGCAATCGAGCGTCCCCGGACTCGGGGGAGGAGGCGATAGGGCAGTTGTTGATAATCGCTATCTGGTCGGGACCGGCTCCTTGCGCAAGGAGCGAATCGGCCATGTCGGAACTTAGAGTAACCAGAGCGTTTGCGCCGCGTCGATTCGCACGCTCGATGGCAAGAGCCATGCGGTAGATAGCGCCATTGTCGAGGTCGCCGATCTCCAGCAGCCCTTCGGGGTGGATGTCTTGTACGTGTAAGATCGTTTGGGCCCCGGTCAACCAACGGATCAACCTGAGAGCGACCCCGATCGCCACCGGAGGGTGACTGTTTGCGATCACGAGGTCGTACCGACGACGGAGCGTCGCGTGGGCGACTGCTCGTAGAAGAAAATAGAGACTATTGATGGCTCGCACCACGCGCCAGTGCTTCTTTTCTGGGAACATCGCCAAACGCCGGATCTCGACGCCGCCGACCGTCTCGACCCATTGTTGGCGGCCGACCTGATTGCCGTTGTAGCTCGGCTGACCGGAGTAGGCGCACACCTCGGCTCCGCGCTCCCGCTGACGCTCCAGGATCAAACGCAGGATCCGGGCGTAGGGGGTCGTGTCGGGCCAATAGTGACGGTAGATGGCGAGGATTCTCATGGCGACGCAAGGTTGCGCTTGGTGCTCAGGCGGCGACGATGCCGTCCCACAGGTGGCCGAGTTTCGCGGTGCCGAGGATTAGCTTCACCACGCGGTGCGACACGTTGGTCACCTGGTACTCGGCGGCGATCGGCTGCCCCGCTGCGTGGTCGCGGTTCTTCGTGACGAACTCGACCGACTCGAGCACCGTGCCGACATCGAGACCCGTCAGCACGATATGCCCCGAGTCCATCGCCTCGGGACGCTCGATCGCCGTGCGTGTGGTGACAGCCGGGAAACCGAGGATCGAGCTCTCCTCGCTGATCGTGCCACTATCGCTCACCGTGCAGAAGGCGTCGCGCTGCAGGCGGACGTAGTCGTGGTAGCCGAACGGCTTGAGGAACCGCACTCGCTCGTCGGCCGTCGCGCTGCCCTCCTGCGACGAGGCCAGCTCGTCGAGCCGGGCCTGGGTGCGCGGGTGGGTGCTCACGATCACCGGCATGCCGTGCCGCTCGGCTAGCGAGTTGAGGATGCCAAGCAGCTTGCGGAGGTTCTCCTCGCGGTCGACGTTCTCGGCCCGGTGCAGGCTGACGACGATGAACCGCTTTTCTTCAAGCCCCAGCCGGGTCGTGGCGTCTGACGTCTCGATGCCCTCGGCGTTGTCGTCGAGCACCTCGCGCATCGGTGAGCCGGTCAGGTAGACCCGTCGCGGGTGGACCCCTTCGGCGAGCAGGTTTCGGCGGGCATGTTCGGTGTAAACGAGATTAAAATCGCTGATGTGATCGACGATCCGCCGGTTGATCTCTTCGGGCACGTTGAAGTCGAAGCAGCGGTTGCCGGCTTCCATGTGGTAGACCGGAACCTTCATCCGCCGGGCGATCACGGCGGCGAACGCGCTGTTCGTGTCGCCGAGGATCAGCACCGCGTCGGGCTTTTCTTCTTTGAGCACGCGCTCGGCGCCCACCATCACGTCGCCCAGGATCACGCCGAGCGAGTCGCGGCGGATGCCCAGGAAGTGGTCGGGCTGGCGGACACGGAGGTCGTCGAAGAAGACCTCGTTCAGCTCGTAATCGGAGTTCTGCCCGGTGTGGACGATCACGTGCTCGACGTGCTGATCCAACAGGGCCATGACGCGCGACAGCCGGATGATCTCCGGCCGCGTGCCTAGCACGGTCATGATCTTGAGGGGTTTGCTCACGATATGTGCGTCCTTGCTACTTTCTTCCTCCCCCCGTGGGGGAGAGGGTTGGGGGGGCGTCGGGTACCCGGGGCGCCCCCACCCTGGCCCTCCCCTAAGGGGGGAGGGGAATTTATCGCGGCTCACGCCGCGGCTTGTGTTGTCTTTGTTTCCTGTTCCAGGAATACCTTCTCGTAGTACGTGTCGGGGTCGGCCGCGTCGAACAGCTCGTTGCTCCAGAACATGGTGAGTAGCTCCTCCGAACCGGTGTTCTCGATGTGGTGTGTGTGCAGCACGGGGATCGAGATGAACTCGGGCCGAGAGCCGGAAACCCGGTACTCGTGGATCGCGTCGCCCCCCACCGGCCGCAGGCGGATCGACGCCTCGCCGCGCAGCACGCAGAACCACTCGAACTTGCGGGTGTGGTAATGGTCGCCGCGGGTGACGCCTGGCCGGGTGGTGGAGAAAAAGACTTGCCCGCCGGCGGCCGTCTTGATCACCTCGCACAGGTCGCCGCGCTGGTCGGCGTGGACCTGGGGGCGGTGGCGGTGATCGGTCAGTTCGACGTGCCAGAGGAACGTGGCGTACAGATTGGCCCGTAGCGAAGAGGTGAGCATTGGCACCACGCCGCCGCCGAAGTACGCATCGCGGTATTCGGTGAGTGTCACAAGCAACTCGCTAATCCGCACTCGTTGACCCCCCGTGGCGTGGCTAAGGGCCGGCGCATCGGGGCGTTCAGTGGCGATGTCGGCAAGCTGTGCTACGAGGTCCTCGACCCACAGGAACTCGACTTCGCGGTCTTCGATCAGCTGGGGCGTCTCGCCGTGCGTGAGCTGATGGCAGAACGTGGCGACAACCGAGTTGTAGAACGGCTTACATCCGGCGCCGTAGACATTGGGGATCACGAGCGTCGTGAGCGGGGCGTCGCACTCGTTGGCCCAGGCGGCGAGCACCTTTTCGGCGTCGCGTTTAGAGCGGCCGTAAGGATTGTCATTGTCGCGCTGGGTGGTCGATGCATACACCACGTGCGGACGTGCGTTCGCTTCGCGGCAGGCGTCGGTGAGCCGCTCGGCGAGCGAGCGGTTGACCGTAGCGATCTCGTGTTCTTTGCCGCGGTTCACGCCGGCGAGGTGGACGACGGCGTCGCACGCCTGGACGAACTCGATGAGCGCGGCCGGGTCGTCCCACTCCTCACGCGGCAAGGGCAGGGCCTCAAAGCCCTCGGTGTGCGAGAGCCGGTCGATCAAGCGGCGGGCGATGAAACCTTGCGGGCCGGTCACCCCGATGCGGAGAGTACTCAAGCGGCGAGCCTCACTTTCTGATCGCCGCCCTTATCTGCGGCCCAGCTGTCGAGCTCGGCACGAACCTCGGGGAGTTCGAGCAGCAGGTCTTGGATTTCGTCAACGGACAGCAGCCGGGCGTTGGCCGATGTGTAGCCGTCTTTGGCGAACGCCGCCGACAACTTGCCCTGGGTGAAGAACGACTCGTAGTTGTGCGAGCCCTCGGTCGGCACGCGGTAGTACTCCTCGTACTCTTGGCTGCGGCCGATCTCCTCGGCGGTGACCAGCACCTCGTGCATCTTCTCCCCTTCGCGAACGCCGACCACGTCGACCGGGTTGTCGGTCGCGAAGAGCTTGAGCAACGCTGTGGCCAGGTCTTCCACCGTGGCCGAGACAGCTTTACGAACGAACAGGTCGCCCTGCTGTCCGTGCTCCATAGCGAATGTGACCAGCCGCACCGCCTCGGCCAGCGGCAGCAGCAGGCGGGTCATCTTGGGCGCGGTGACCGTGAGCGGCTTGCCCGCCTTGATCTGCGAGATGAACAGCGGGATGACCGACCCGCGCGAGTACATCACGTTGCCGTAGCGAACCGCGCAGTACTTGGTGCGGGCGCCCGTCTCGCGGGCCTTGGCGTAGGTGAGCTTCTCCATCAGGGCCTTCGACTGGCCCATGGCGTTGATCGGGTAGACCGCCTTGTCGGTGCTCAAAACGACGAGCTTCTCAACGCCGCAGCGGTCGGCCGCCTCGAGCACGTTGTGCGTGCCGAGCACGTTGGTCCGCACCGCCTCGATCGGGAAGAACTCGCAGGAGGGTACCTGCTTGAGCGCCGCGGCGTGGAACACGAAGTCGACGCCCCGCATCGCCGAGTCGACCCGCTGCGCGTCGCGAACGTCGCCGATAACGAACGAGAGCCGTTCGTCGGCGAGCGCGAGCCGCATGTCGTGCTGCTTTTTCTCGTCACGACTGAAGACGATTACACGGCTCGGGCTGTGCTCGGCGAGGGCGAGCCTGATGAAATTATTGCCGAACGAGCCGGTGCCGCCTGTCACGAGAAGTGTCTTGTCTTCGAACATTCTCGTCGCATCCATGCGTGAGTAGTGGGGAAGTTACCGTTCGCTCCGGCAATCCTTGCCGCAAGCGTATTACGCCGTTCACCGTGTAAGTGACCAAACCGCGAGGCAGTTATGCAGCTTGGCGGAGAGGAAGTGTAAGTTGCTTTCTGCGAGACACAAACCCCATTTTGCCGGTGGCTTCGTCGACCGAGCTGGCAGGTGGCCAGAATCCTATTGTGCCCCGTGCGGCGATCCGGTACTTACGCTCCCTGTCGGCAGATTCTGCCGATCGATGTCGCCGAATCTGCGCCTCGACGCCCGACGAGCCTACAACACAGAATGCTCCAAACATCCCATATATCGCGATGGCTGATCCTGCTGTCGTTGCTGGCGTTGGTTCTGACCGGTTGCCAGTCGGCCCGATACGCGGCAGGCTCCTTGCCCGCTGAGTACCTAGCCGACGCCAAGCCCGGGTCGCATCAGATCCAATTGGCGGGATCGAGCGAAGCCGCCTCGTCGAGCAACAAGATCGTTGCCGATGACCTGCTGGCGATCCGGGTCGTGACCGGCGCCCGTGAAGAGCCCTCCGAGCCGTTTCTGGTCCGGGTGGAAGCCGATGGCCGCGTTAACGTGCCTGTCGTGGGCGCCGTCCCGGTGGTCGGCGTCGACACGAGCGAGGCGGGACGACGCATCGCCGCCGCCGCCGTCGATCGTCGGGTCTACCGCTCGCCCAACGTCACTGTAGCCGTCGAAGAGCAAGCGACGCATCGCGTGACGGTCCTCGGCGCCGTAGCCGAGCCGGGCGTTCACGAGATCCCACGCGGCAACTGCGACGTGATCACGGCGATCGCCTCGGCCGGCGGCACGACCGAAGAAGCGGGGACGGTCGTCGAAGTCAAACACGCGTCGACGCCTGGCGGCACGTTGTTCGCCGGCGCCGCCGAAGGGGGTGTTCAGCAGGTGGCCTATCAAGAGCCATCCGGCCCAGTCGTGGAGCGGATCGACTTGGCGATGGCGTCGCCTCAGCAAAGAACCAAACAGCGACTCAGCGACAGCGATGTCGTGATGGTCCTGCCGCGTGAAAAAGAAACCGTCCACGTCACTGGGCTGGTGACCAGACCGGACCAGTTCGAGCTGCCGCGAGACCAGCCGCTGCGTGTTCTTGACGCGATCGCGATGGCCGGTGGGATCACGACCCCCGTGGCCGACAAGGTGCTGGTCATCCGCCACATCGATGCGCATAGCGAGCCGATCACGATCGGCGTGAGCATGGCCAGGGCGAAGCGCGACGGCCGCGAAAACTTAGTTCTTCGCTCGGGTGACTTGGTGAGTGTCGAGTCGACCGTTGCGACGACCGTGACAGGCGTGATGAAAGACTTCTTCCGTATCACGATGGGCGTGAGCAGCCAGCTGACGGCGTTCTGACCCGCAGACGCCCCTACGAGACTCCGCAAGATGACACAGAACCAAGAACATTTTCACGAGCCGGAAATCACGGTCTCCAGCGCAGGTCCTAACGAGGCGCTGCAAGGGGTGCTACGGCTTGTGCGGCTCGCCGAGCAGAGGCATCAGACCTTGCTTTGGATCGTAGCCGGTTGCTTGGGGATTGGCGCGCTCTACTACGGTTTTGCGCCACGTTACTATCGATCCGAAGCCAAGCTGATGGTCATTCAGCAGGTGGCCGACGAGCTCTCTTCGATGAGCGATCAGATCGGCAGCGACAACTTGATGACCACGCACAAAGACTTGGTCCGCAGCCCCGTCGTGGTTCGTAATGCTATCGAGCAACTCAAACCCGAGCACCGAATCGACCTAGTCGAGTCGCCGCCCCACAAGTGGGTAGATTCGATCTCGGATCGACTGTCAGCCTCGGCGACGCGGAAAACGAATTTCGTGAGTGTCGCTTACGAGTCACTCCATCCTGAGGCGGCCGCGGCGGTTGTCAACGCGGTGATTAACTCCTACTTGGAGTTCGTTGAGGAAACGCACCGGGGCACTGCGGCGGACGTGCTCAACGTGCTCACGGTCGAGCGTGACCAGATCGAGCAGGACCTAATAGTCAAGCAGCAATTGCTGCAAGAGTTCCGACAGCGGATTGGTCACCTCGCGCTCCCCAAGGACAACGAGGTAGTCGACCCGATCATCGGGCGAGCGCTCCAACTCAACACAGCCTTGATGGAGGCGCAGCAGGAGCGGATCGGAATGCAGGCCTCGTTAGCCACGGTGCGTCGCGCCATGAGCCAAGGCGAGGACCTCAGGCAGTACTTGTCGCTGGTCCAGGAAGCGGTCGGCGAGCAAATGCTGCTGTCGGCGCTCGGCATGGGAGAGAACGATGTGCGGGCCATGGCCGATCAGCAAACACGGCTGTTCGACGTGGAGGCGCAGCTGAGCCGTCTTGAGCCGTTTTACGGACCGGCTCATCCTGAGGTGGTTGCCCTGTCCACTCAGGCACAAGCCATCAAGAAGTACTTGGCTGAATACCGTAACGGAGCATCGGGCCGGGCCGATTTTCTCGGCCAGGAAGAGCTAGGCAGCATGCTCTCAACGATGCTCAATCAAGCCCTTGCCCAAGCAGGCGAACGCGAACGTCAGCTCGATCATTCGTTCGAACTTGCGCGCGACGAGGCGGCGCGACAGAGTGGCGACTTCGTCAAGCTAGAGATGCTCAGCCGCGAGGTCGAACGTTTGGAGAAGCTGCATGATCTGTTGTTCAATAAGATCGCCACAGTGGACATCCGTCAGGTTCAGGCGCCGATCCGGGCGACGATCGTGCAGGAGCCGTTGCCAAGCGACCGCCCCTCGTCGCCGCAGCTCAAACTTGTGCTGGTTGCTTCATTGCTGTCGGGGCTGGCGATCGGGTTGGGCCTGATCTACGTGCAAGACCTGATGGACGACCGTTACGGCTCGCCCGACGAGATGGCCCTCCAGCTTGGCTGTCAGGTTCTCGCGTTGGTGCGTCAGCTGCAACCGATCGCGGGATCCGGCATCCAATCCGTGCAGATGTTCGCCAAGCCACAGGCGGTCGACAGTGAGGCGTTCCGCACGCTTCGCACGGCGATCGCCCTCGGCGCCGATGCGCCCGACCGGCTGGTGATCTCCAGCGCCGAACCGAGCGACGGCAAAACGACCATCTCATCGAATCTCGCGGTTTCGTACGCCCAGGTGGGCAAACGCACGCTGCTGATCGACGCCGACCTGCGTAAGCCGGGGATGACGGCCCTGATGGACCTCAAGGGCAAGTCGGGCGTAACCGACATCCTCACGACCAGCGGGGACGTTGCCGCTGAAGCTCGGAGGTGCCTGCTCAAGACAGAGCAGCCGAACCTCGACGTGATCCCCGCCGGGCCGCGGCGTCCCGATCCGGCCGAACTCTTGCTCGGACCGAACTTCAGCGAGTTGCTGGCTTGGGCGGACGCCAACTACGACCAAGTGCTCATCGACTGCCCGCCGGTTCTGGCGGTGAGCGACGCCCAGATCGTCGGCCGGATGGTCGACGGCGTAGTGCTCGTCGTATCGCCCGAGAAGAATCACCGCCGGCTCGTCGCCCGCGCCTACAACAGCTTCCTCACGGCGGGAGTGAACATGGTGGGCGTGGTCGCCAACCGAATCTCTGAACAAGCCGGCAAGGGATACGGCTACGGCTACGGGTACGGTTATGGCTACGGGCACACCGAAACAAACGATGAGATTCTTGAGAACAACGCCCCGGGCAAAGCGGCCTGACGCCCCTTGGCTCGCGCGGGACGCAGCGAGCGGCTACGAACGGAATCGATGAACGGCGCCTTTCGAAGACTGGTTGAACTTTTCACGAGCCGCTCGCAGCTCAGCGCGATGACCTTGCGCGCTGCCGACTTAGGGATCGCCGCTACGCTGCTCGTGGCGCCTCTGTTTCTCGGAGGCCGCCACGATCTTGGGCGAGCCGTTTACGTGGGATGCATCGCCTTGGCGGTAGTCGCGTGGGCTGCCCACACCCTCTTGAAGCAGCGACAGGTAGTCACCCCTCCCGTCGTGCTGGGGTTGCTTGGCGTCGCTGTTCTGATGGGGCTGTTGCAACTCATCCCCCTCCCGCCTTCGTGGCTTCCGGCTTTTTCTCCGGCGCTGGAATCTTTGTTGCCGTACAGCGAAATGGGGCCTGAATGGCGCACCTTGTCGCTTACCCCGGGCGCCACACGCATAGGCCTCGCTGTGCTTGCCGGGCACGCCATGTTGTTCTTTGTAGTCGCGGAGCGATTGCGCAGCCGGCAGGATGTCGAGCGTCTTCTCACACTCGTAGCGATCGCCGCCGCTTCGATGGCGTTTCTCGCCCTGTTCCAGCACCTCACCTCGAATGGCAAGCTGCTCTGGATTTATTCGCACCCGTACCGAAAGATCGGCGCTACCGTTCAAGGCGTTTTCGCAAATAAAAACCACTTTGCGCAGTTCGCAACGCTCGGCCTTGCTCCGCTTGTTTGGCTGGCTTTGCGACCCCGTGAGAAGACCAAGCCGCCGGCCGCGTCGGTGAGCGGCGATCCATTCTCGGCCGGCTTGCTGAGAGGTGCGGGACGATTCTTTCGGATCGCGGCTGTACTTGTGGTGGTGTTCGCCGTGCTGTTGAGCTTGTCGCGTGGCGGCGCTATAGCGATGGGAGTTTCCGCAGCGGTCCTGTGCACACTTCTATGGCGTGTTGGCTGGATCACCCCTGCGCAGCTGCTGCCCGTGGCATTGCTGGGAACAGCGATCGTTGGCGCCGCGTCGTTGTACAACGACGACGCCGTTTCTCGCCGCCTCGATGACTTCGCCTCGGGATCGATCGAGCAACTCGATAAGAGTCAAGGCCGTCGATTGATTTGGCAAGCCAACGTCGACGCATTCCAAGCGAACCCCTGGTTCGGGTACGGCATCGGAAGTCATCGGGAGATTTACCCCACGCACTTTCCCAAGCCCTTTAGAAACGAATACACGCACGCCGAATCGGGATACCTTCAGGTAGCCACCGAAGCCGGACTGGCCGGCATCCTGCTGCTCGTTAGTGCGATCGGTTGCTGTTTGTATTGGCTCGTGTCAGCTTGGCGCCAAACCGAAGACGGGGAGAGCCGAGTGCTCGTGGCGGTAGCCGCCGCAGGGATAGCGGCAAGCCTGGCCCACTCGGTTGTCGATTTCGTTTGGTTCATCCCGGCCTGCATGGCGATGGTAGTGGCTTTGGCCGCGTGTGCGATGCGGCTCAGCCAAGGAGTTGTGGCTGAGGAGCCTCAGAGCGTCTCACGCCGCGGCGAAATAACGCTGATCGCGACAAGGCCTTGGGCCGCTGCTGCCGTAGCGATGGCTTCGCTGGCGATGTTGGTTGGGCCGGCGAGCGGCTCGCTGACGTGGGACGAATACTTGAGGCGTTCAGTGGCCTTCAACGCCCTGGTGGCCCGGCAGGCGTCCGCCACCGCCAGTGAGGACCCCTACTACGAGGAGACTCTTCGGCACAATGTCGAGGCGATGATTGCTAAGCTTGAGAGCGTTGTCGAGCATGACCCCCATAACGCTCGCGCTCAGCTCCGCTTGGCGGCCCGGAGGCTCCAGCTGTTCGACTTGCTGGGCGCCAGCGAGCCGAACGACATGCCGCTGCACTCGATCTGCGACGCGGCAATCGCGTCGGAGTTCTCATCCAAAGATGAGACCGTGGCGTGGCTGAGCCGCGCCTTCGGACCACGGGCCGATCTGCTCATCGGTTCGCACGACAGCGCACGCCGGGCCGTGGAGCTGTGCCCTTTGCAGGGCGAGGCTTACACCTACTTGGCGGCGCTCAGGTTCCTGTCGCCCCCCGATCAGCGAGACGTGCTGCGGATGGTCGATCGGGCGCTCGCCGTGAGGCCCTACGATGGTGAGGTGCTCTACGAGACGGGTAAGATCCGCATGCTTGCGGGAGACGAACAGGGAGCAATCGACCTGTGGCGCGAGAGCGCCCGCCGCCCCGGCGCGCACCGTCTCAATCTTGTTTCGCTCATCGCCAGCCACCTGCCTGCCTCGTTCTTGATCGACCGTCTCGACCCCGACTGGCAAACCTGCCAACTGGCGTTCGCTCGCTACCAGATCGTAGGCGATGAGGCCGATCTCGACGCGCTCGCTGAACACGCCAAGAGTGCGATCGACCGACTCGAAGGCGACGAGTCGCCCGAGCGGGTCGCCCTTTACTGGCGGCAACTCAGCTCGATCCAGCTCGCAAGGGAAGACTTGGAAGGCGCCGTGTTCAGCGCCGAAACGGCCCACGAACTAACGCCGAGTGATTTTCATGCTCGCCTGGCGCTCGCCACCGCGTTGTACAAGAGCGAGCGGTTCGCCGACGCCGACCCTCACTTGCGATGGTGCCTGGCTCGGCGACCAGACATCCGTTGCCTGAAGAACTGGCTTGTACAGTCCACCAAGCGGCAGACCCAGGTCGACAAGAACCGCCGCCTGAGGAAGAGCACTTTCGATCGCGTGGCGTTGCTCACGGAAACGCCGCAGGAGGAGAGCGACACGCCTCCCGAAACAGCCCCGGGCGTCATGGAGGTCGTCGATGAGTAAGCAACTCGGTCGCACCGCGAGGATCGCTCTGTTTATGTTGCTGGCCGCCGTCTCGTACGCGGCGGCTTATGCCTTACGCTTCGGCGGCGATGTGCCCCCCGGCCACGGCGGGCTGCTGCTCGCCACGATGGGCGTGGCGGTTGTCGTCAAGCTGGTCTCGTTCTGTTGGCACCGGCTCGACCGGGGCGCCAATCGTTACGTCGGTTTCCACGACGTCGTGACCTTCGCCAAGGCGACCACCTGGGGTTCGATCGGCCTGACGCTCGCCGACGCCTTTCTCATTCCTCACGCGTCGATCCCCCGCGGGGTTGTTCTGATCGACTGGGGAGCCACGCTGCTCGCCATCGGACTGGTCCGCTCGGCGCCGAGGCTTGCCCGCGACTTGCGCAGCCATTGGCGCGACGCGACCGATCAAACCCGCGTGCTCATCGTCGGCGCCGACGACGAGGGCGAGTCGCTCCTGCGGATGCTGCGGACCGATTCGCGACTCAAGTACAAGCCGATCGGGTTCATCGATCCCGATCCGAAGCGGCTGGGGCAGCAGATCGGCGGCATCGCGGTGCTCGGCGCCCCGGACGACGTGTCGCGGTTGGTCGCGAACCATCGGGTCGACGAGGTCCTCATCACCAGCGCCGTGCCCGGCCCCGCCGTTCGCGGCCTGGTGGCCGAGTCGCAGGTGCGTGGGTTCTCGGTCCGAGTGCTGCCGAGCTACGACCAACTGCTCAGCGGCCGCCTGGCGGTGCAGCCGCGGCCTGTGGCGATCGAAGACCTGCTGCGGCGGCCGCCCGTGGCGCTCGACCAGGAGGCTATCGGGCGTCTGATCTCGGGTAAGACGGTGCTGGTCACCGGCAGCAGCGGCAGCATCGGCTCGGAGATCTGCCGCCAACTACTCAAACACGATCCTGGCAACCTGGTGGTGCTCGACCGCAGCGAGACCGGGCAGTTTTTCCTCGAACGCGAGCTGCGACGCATCGCGCCCGAGGCCGCGATCGAGGTCGTGCTGGCCGACGCCACCGACCGGGAGCGGCTCGACCGGGTCTTCGCCGACACGCGGCCCGACGTCGTGTTCCACGCCGCCGCCTACAAGCACGTGCCGCTCATGGAGCAGCACCCTGGCGAAGGCGTCAAGAACATCGTGCTCGCCACCCGCAACCTGGCCGACGCGGCCGAGGAACACGGCGTTGGCAGCTTCGTGATGGTCTCCACGGACAAGGCCGTGCGGCCGACCAGCGTGATGGGCTCGTGCAAGCAGATGGCCGAACGCTACGTGCAGGCCAAGAGCGTTGGCTCGGCGTGTCGGTTCATCACCGTGCGGTTCGGCAACGTGCTCGACTCGGCCGGCAGTGTGATCCCGATCTTCCGCGAGCAGATCGCCCAGGGCGGGCCGATCACGGTCACGCACCCGGACATCAACCGCTTCTTCATGATGATCCCCGAGGCGGCCCAGCTGGTGATCCAGGCGGGCGTGATGGGCGTGGGCGGCGAGATCTTTGTGCTCGACATGGGCGAACCGGTCCGCATTGTCGACCTGGCCCGAGACATGATCCGCCTCTCCGGTCTCGAAGAGGGCGAGGACATAGAGATCGAGATCACCGGCCTGCGGCCCGGCGAAAAGCTTTACGAAGAGCTCTACGGCGAAGAGGAGAACCATCTCCGCACGTCGCACGAGAAGATCATGGCCGCCGAGAGCGTCACCCAGCCGCTGCTGCGGGTGATCCACGACATCGGCCGGCTCGAAGCGGTTTGCAACGAGTCGCCCACCGAGGTCCGCGAGCTGCTGGGCGAGATCGTGCCGCGGCTCACGTCGCCGGCCGCCGCGCCGGCGGCCAAGCTGGCGGCTTAGCCGCTCGCTTGCCGATCACAAATTGGGAGCGGCCAAGAATAAACGAGATAGCGCGTCGGGCGAGTTGCCCGGCGCTTTTCTTGCGCGCGACACGCCCCTCAAAACGCAGCGTGACGGCTTCGGTTGACGCGTTTGGCCGGAAGAACGCAGCGGCCGGCGGCCGAAACAGACCCCTGCGGCGCCCAATTATCTTTGTAGCAGGCGTTTCACCTAATTTCGACAATCGCTTTTGGGCCAGCGCGCAGCAGCGATTCTTGGCCGCGCGCCGGTTTGTCGGAAGTCGTTTCCTTGGCGACGCTTAGCTCCGCGCCGCGGGCCTCGCCAAACCGGCCGCTCCGGGCGGGATTTTACCGGCTCGCTTTTTTGAGCGCTCCGCCGAGCGGGGAACCATCCGCCTACGGCGGACAGCGAAGCAACGACGCCGACGATCGCAGGATAGCGCGCCGCAGCGCGAAGAAGGTCCCACGCGACTAGCAGAATGTTAGGGTGGCTGGGTTCGCAGCCGCCAGGCGTAGCCCCCAGCTTTTGCAAGCAGACGCCCCCTTGGTGATTCCCCGGGGGCTCCGCTTCGCTACGACCCCGGGCACCCGGCGCTGTGGGTGACCTGTTTGCGAGGCAGTCTCGCCGGCGAGATCGCAAACAGGGCGGCGTTCAGCCATCGCCCTTCTGGTACGCGCCGGCCGAGTAGGTTAGCTCGTAGCTGTGCGAGTAGATCTCGATCAGGTTGCCGAACGGGTCTTCGCAGTAGACCATCCGGTACGGCTTGTCGCCGGGGTAGTACTCGCGGATCGGCATCCGCTGCTTGCCGCCGTTCTCGACGATCCGCTTGGCGAGTCCCTCCACGTCGGGGTCCTGGACGCAGAAGTGGAAGACGCCCGACTTCCAATACTCGAAGTTGTTCTCCGGCCGCTCGGCGTTCTTGAACTCGAACAGCTCGACGCCGACCCGGTCGCCCGTCGCCAGGTGAGCGATCCGGAAACGCTCCCAGCCTGCGCCGAAGACATCGGTGCACATCACCCCGATGGCGGATTCGTCTTCGGTCACTTCGGTCGGCGGCATGATGACGTACCAGCCGAGCGTTTCGGTGTAGAACGCGACGGCCCGATCCAGGTCGGTGACCGAGACGCCGATGTGAGAGAACGTGCGGGGGAACATGGCGTCTGCGGGGGTGAAAGGCTGTGGCGGCCGCTCCAGTGGCGACGCGGCCGGCTGCTCCCTTGCTAGCGGATCCGCGAGCCTGCCGGAAGGAGTGCCCGTGGATCCGCCGTGGGATTCAACGCACAATAGCGTTCGGGCGGAGTCCTTCGGAGTCACGGCGTCGCGGTTGCCGAGGCGGGCGGGCGGCGTTAGTAGTCGATCGGTCCCGCCTGGCAGGCGGCCTCTTTGAGCAGCGCGCGCTTGAGGTTCGGGTAGATCGACATGCCGGCGGTCGACAGCGCCAGCTCGGCGAAGGCCTCGGGGCCGTACTCGGCCTCGATGCGGGCGGCGGCTTCGGCGTCGGGCGTCTCGCCGCGGTGGACCGCGCGGGCGTAGCCGAGAACGTCTTGCAGGATGGGCGGCGCCTCGTCCGGGGCGACGAGCAGGCGGTCGAGCAGTTGGCGGTCGACGCCCGCCTCGATCGCAATCTTCAGGTTCAGCTGCAGGCAGGCGCCGCAGTCGGTCTCACGCATCACGCCAATGGCGGCCGCGCTGTAGGCCTCGACCGGCAGGCGGTCGCGGAACACCGTCATCGGCCTGGCGGCGGCGAAGACTTCAAAGGCCGCCGGCGAGCGGTCGAGCAGGTCTTCGAGGTAGCTCGTGTCGTAGCCGTAGTGCTCTTGAAACTGGCGTATCTCTTCGCGCCGATCTTCGGGCGTGGGCATCGCGGCGGTTCCTTGCGGGGCAGTCTGTCCCTAGCGGGGCAGGGGGCGGGGCATAGGGCGGATCCAATCCGCCCCACTGCTAGTCGCAAGCGGGCCCGCAACGGTTCGCCGAAAAGCGGGCGCCGCCGCAAAAACTTCACAATCCGCGTGCGGTCGAACGCCGCAGAGACGCCGTGACCGTTAGGCTTTTACGCTGTCCCCATCCGTGCAGAGCGTTTTCGTGCGCCGCCCACTTATTGGGAGAGCGATTCTACGAACGATTCATGTTGCTCACGGATTTCGTCGGATATCGGCATCAGCTCCTCAAAGAGCTTACGGAGACCGGCGTCTGGCAGGCCAAGCCACCCCGCTTGACCGACGGGGTACTCCACGAAGTAATTCGTACACGCCCAGCAAAACGAACTACGGAACAGAACTTCATCGCCGCGCTTGATCTCGACTCCGTAAATTGGAAAGTGGCACAAGGCGCCAAACTTCCTCTCCTCGGTCCGCAGCAGTTGCGCGAGCGCGGCGATCAGCCGCGCATTCTCCTCGCCGTTCAGCTCCTTGGACTGCAAGATCCGAGCTTCACGCCCGTAAGGGGAAATCTCGAACCCGGCTCCGGCCGGCAAGTCGTCTTGTTTTTTGCGCGGAGTCAAAGACTCGATGTCGAGCAAATGCATCGTAGCGGTAGTTGATTCCTCGATGTCGTCGGCGAGACGTTTGCGGTGCCAAAACTCTTGCGTCTCCCTAGCGCGCCAGCGGGCCTGTTCAACGGCTGCTCCTTGTTTCGACAAAAGCAAGAAGACCTTGCCGTCGGCGGCGTCGATGTCTGGCTCGCAATAGCCTCCGCCCAACTGAGCGATCGTACGCAAGGCGTGCTCCATCGGCATCTTGGAGATCATCACGTCGATGCGAGCTTGGAGGTATTTGTCAGGAACTGCGGTCCCGTAGCTGCGAGGCGAGACTTTCAGCCCCTTGTCGCCCAGAAGGTGATGGTAAGCTTCTTTAACAGTAACGTTTTCAGCGATAAGCGAAACCTTCTGAGCACGGAATCCCTCCGCATCCCATTCCGCGCAGGCGGCAGTGGACAAGAGCAGGGCGACCGCGGTGAAGATGCTTCGGCGCATGGCGTGTTCCTTGTGAATCGGCTTGGTTCGATTCTACTACGCCGTCCCCTCCAGCACCTCCCAGCGCGCGTAGGCCGAGTCGAGCTCCGCCTGGCGGTCGGCGGCGGCCTTCTGGCGATCGGCGATCCGTTTCGCGTCTTGCTGGTAGAACGCCGGGTCGGCCATCTCGGTGTGCAGCTCGGCGATCTGCGACTCCAGCTTCTCGATCTTCGCCGGCAGCGACTTGAGCTCGCGCTGCTCGTTGTACCCGAGTTTTGGTTGGTCGGCCTTCGGCGCCGGCTTGCCCTCGTCCTTCGCCTCCTTCTTCGTGTCCTTGGCGGCCTTGGCGGCCTTGGCGGTTCCCCCTTCTTCCTTCCGCTGGCGCAGCCAGTCGTCGTAGCCGCCCACGTATTCCTTCACGCCGCCCGGCTCGAACACGATGGTGCTGGTCACCACGTTGTTGAGGAACTCGCGGTCGTGGCTCACCGTGAGCAGCGTGCCGGTGAACTCGACCAGCCGCTCCTCGAGCATCTCGAGCGTCTCGGCGTCGAGGTCGTTGGTCGGTTCGTCGAGCACAATGACGTTGGCCGGCTTGGCGAACAGCTTGGCCAAGAGGATGCGGTTGCGCTCGCCGCCCGAGAGGAACTTGACCTGGGTGCGGGCGCGCTCGGGGGTAAACAAGAAATCTTGCAGGTAGCCGAGGATGTGCTTCGTCTGGCCGCCGATCACGACCGAGTCGCTCCCCTGGCCGACGTTCTCTTGCACGGTTTGGTCGTCGTCGAGCTGGCCGCGGAGCTGGTCGAAGTAGGCGATCTCGACGTTGGTTCCCATGCGCACCTCGCCCGCCTGCGGCGCGAGCTGGCCGAGCAGCACGCGGAGCAGCGTGGTCTTGCCGGCGCCGTTGGGGCCGACGATGCCGATCTTGTCGCCGCGCATGATCTCGGTCGAGAAGTCACCGAGGATCACCCGCTCGTCGTAGGCGAACGACACGCCCTCGGCCTTGGCCACCAGGCGGCCGCTGCGCTGGGCCTCTTGGATCTTGAGGTCGGCCTTGCCGACCTTGTCGCGTCGCTCGCTGCGTTCGACGCGCATCTCCTTGAGCGCCCGCACGCGGCCCTCGTTGCGTGTGCGGCGGGCCTTGATGCCTTGGCGGATCCAGCGTTCTTCCTCGGCCAGCCGTTTGTCGAACAACGCGTTCTGCTTCTCCTCGGCGGCGAGCTGCTGCTCTTTGCGTTTGAGGAACGTGTCGTAGTCGCAGGTCCAGTCGAAGAGCTTGCCGCGGTCGATCTCGAGGATGCGGCTCGCGAGGCGCCGCAGGAACGCCCGGTCGTGAGTGACGAACAGCAGCGCTTTGGGCCAGCGGCTGAGGAAATCTTCGAGCCACGTGATCGAGTCGATGTCCAGGTGGTTGGTCGGCTCGTCGAGCAGCAAGAGGTCGGGCTCGCCGACGATGGCCCGGGCCAAGAGCGCCCGCCGCTTCATGCCGCTCGAGAGCGAGTCGAACTCGGTGTCGGCGTCGAGCCCGACTTGGTCGAGGATGCGGTCGACGGCGGCCTCGACCTGCCACGCCTCGCGCCCCTCGGGCCAGCCTTGGCGGATGATGTCGGAGACCGTTCCCTCGACGCCACGCGGCACGTCCTGTGGCAGCTCGGCCACGCGGGCGCCGGCCGAGAGCACGAGCTTGCCGTGGTCGGGGGTCTGCTCACCGGTGAGCAGCCGCATGAGGGTGCTCTTGCCTGCGCCGTTGCGGCCTAACAGGCCGATGCGTTCGCGCGGCTCGACAACGCACGACACGCCGTCCAGCAGCGCCGGTCCGCGGAAGCCGATGGTCAAGTTGTCGAGCGTGACGAGGGGCATGGGGGAATGCGGAGTGCGGGATTCGGAATGCGGAATGAAAGCAGGGGGAGGGGCGTGTCGACGCGTCGGCGCGTGATTCCGCAATCCGAAATCCGCACTCCGCATGACGCCCTGGGTACAAAAAAACCCTGCCCGATCGGCGAAACCGACCAGACAGGGTCTTGGAGCGACGCGGACGGGACTCGAACCCGCAACCTCCGGATCGACAGTCCGGGGCTCTAACCAATTGAGCTACCGCGCCTTGGTGGGCGACTCGTCGGCGGTTGGCTTTCGCTTGTGGCCCCCCATTCGGGAGACCATTCCGTCGGCGAGTCCCACAGTTTAGGTCGCACGCCCGGGGGCGTCAACGCCCGGCCGGGGCCGATTGGCCTAAGTCAGTTATCGCCGCAGGCCGCGGGGTTTTTCCCCCAGGCTTCTTTACTTCGGCCGGGCGCGGGTCGCGGCTCCAGCCGCTTTGGGCGCCAGATTTTTTCGGCCGCGACCGGGGCCAAGACAGCTAACTAGGCCGGGGGAAAGCCAGCGCGGGGCTCCGGTAATGCCGGTCCTAGGGGCCCGGGCCGGCTGGCGACGCCCGAGGGGCTCGCCGCAACCCGCGGTTCCGCTCGGCGGGCCTCCGCTGCGGAGGGGTGTGGCCTAGGTTTGAGTAGCGCAAGCGCCCCACCAACACCTCGAATCGTCCCCATCCTTGCAACGAACGGGCCCGGCAGCCATGGATCAAGCCAGCGATTTTATCCGCAACCTGCTCACCGACGCTTACGCCGACTCGTGGCGGTGGTTCAACGGCCTGACCCGTGAGGAATGGATGATCGTGCTCGCGTTCACCTCGGCTTGCGGGTTCTTGTTCATGCGGGGCATGGGCAACCGCAAGGAATACTGAGCCGCCTCGCGCGCCGCCAAGGCCCGAGCGCCCACTCCCCCCACCATGCCGATGTATTATCTCACCGGAATCCCAGAGACGGCCGGCTTGGCCGCCGTGGCGCTGATCGGCTATCTGTGGGGCCGCAGCCAGCGGCGCCACGCGGCCCACGTGCCTCAGAGCGAGGAGCTGGTCGTGGCGACCGAGATCGCCCGCCGACTCGAGGCAATCGCCGATTCGTTGCGCAAAGACCTCGCCTCGCACCGGGCGCGTGTCGAGCGGTTCAAGCACGAGTTGCGCCGCGTCGAAGAGCGGGGCGACATGGGTTCCTTGAAGGCGCTGCGCAGCGAGGCGGAGGAGATGCTCGTCCCCACGCTCAAGCTCGTCGGCCAGCTGTCGAACGCGTACGACAGCATCCGCAAGCAGACCCAAGCGCTCACCAATTTTAGCGGCGGCCGCACCGATCCGCTCACCGGCCTGCACAACAGCCGCGCGTTGCACGAGCGGCTCGAGGTGGAACTGCAAGGCAACGAGTCGGGCCGCGGCTGCCTGACGATCGCCGTGGTCAGCGTCGACACCCCCGCCGGAGGCTGCGACTCGGCCGAATCGACCCAACGCCTGCGCGAGGCGTCTGAAGTGGTGCGTCGCCAACTGCGGCACCGCGACTTTGTCGCCCGCTACGGCGCCGACGAGCTGGTGGTCGTCATGCCGCAAACCCGGCTCGCCGGGGGGTGCGTGTTCGCCGACCGGCTGCGCAACGCGGTGCTCGAACGGTGCGGGCTGTCGGTCTGCATCGGGCTGACCGAGTCGCTGCCGGCCGACGCCGCCAAGAGCCTGCTGAGCCGTGGCGATTCGGCGCTCTACAGCGCCCGCGCCGCCGGCGGCGCGGCGACCTACCTGCACACGGGGCAAACCATCCGCGCCGCCGTCAGCAAAACGCCGCCGCCCGCGACCGAGTCGCCGATCGGCGGCGCCTCGACGCAGCAAGCCGACGGCGCTTGGCCCGAGGACGATTGGCCGCAGGACGACGGCCCGACGCTGCTCCGTCTGGTGACCGACGCCGATCTGTCAGACGACGCCGAGTTGACTGACGACGCCAAAGAATCACGGGAAGAGACGCAAGAGGGGACGCCCGACGCGACCCCCGAGGAGCCCGCCGACGCCGGCGCCGCCGTTGAGACCATGCTCGAAGAGGTCGACCGCGTGCTCGACGAGGTCGATTCGATGTCGGAAGACGCCGCAGCCAGCGAGCCCCCCGCTCAGAGCGGCGCCGATGAGGGCGTCGACGCGTTCGACGCCGACGAAACGGGCTGCGAGGACGAGGCCGCCAAGGCCGACGGCGTTGCGACAGCGACGACTTAGGGCGTAGAATCACCCTATTGCCGCAGATCGCCCAACCCCTCTTTCGCGCTAAGGTTTTCAATCGCCTCCGCGCTCCCGTGCCGATGCCAAAACCACTCTTCACGCAGCGTTCCACGCAAGCGATCACGTTCTTGTTGGTCGCGGCTGTCGGGCTCGCCGTTGCGGCGCGCCCCGCCCAGGCCCAGGACGGCGCGACAGGGTCGCCCGATGGCGCCGCGCCCAAGTACAAGTTGACGATCGACAGCCAAGTTTACGACGTGCCGGTGGGCGAGGCGTTCGCGGTGCGGATCGATGGCCGGCGGGTCGCCATGCGGCTCGACCCCGAGGCGTTCCGCACCTTCGACGAGGCGGGCGTTTCTTTCAACTTCCCCGGCGCCTACCAGTCGGATAAGAACGACGCCGACCAAGCCGTCACGATCTGGACGTTCCAGGGAAAAACGTCGGCCGTCATGCTGCAACGCTATTCGTCCGAGCTCGACCCGTTCGCGCTGCGCGACGTGCTTGTGGGCAACATCGTGGAGCGCTATGGCGAGAAACGCGTCGAGCGCCGCACGGTGAAGCTCCGCGGCCAAGAACGCAGCTACGAGGGGATCCAGATCGAGGCGCCCGGCGGAGCGGCCGCCGACGGCGACTACAAGACGCGCGTGCTGCAGAACGTGTTCACGTTCGCCAACCGCCAGGGGGTGTTCGCCCTGATCGTGCAAGACGCGCGCAGCAATCCCGACGAGGAGTCGAGTGAGTACCGCGACGCGCTCAAGCTGATGGGGGCGTCGCTCGTGACCGGGCCTGAGCCGGCGCCGACGGCGCCGACAGACGGGGGGGACGCTGGGGGGCGTTGATGGGGGCGCCCTCCCCGCCCTTACGGGCGGGGCTCGCCTTTAGCGCTTCGATCGGCGTGTTTGTTAGGAACTCCGGCCCGCTAGGGTGGGGGGAGAACCACGGTCACTCCACCCTCACCGCACGCCGCGGATCACCCCCGCCGGGCGTGGCAGGTCGAGCGTCACCGGCTCGGGCACGTCCACCGTGGTGGTGTTGCCCGCCAGGTCGCTCGCTTCGAGCCTGAGGAACAGCCGCCCCGGCAGGTGGCGTTGCAGCCGCCACGAGTGCGAGCCGCTGTTCGCCAGCCGCGTGGCGATCGGGATCCAAGGGCCGGTCGGCCGGTCGCTGTAATAGAGATTGATCGGATCGGGGCTCAAGCGCTGGTCGTCGACTCGCCAGTCGATCACCAAGTGGTCGGCGAAGTAGCCCTCGCCTTGCCGCACGCGCAGCACCTCGGCGTTCGGCTGGCGTAAATCGACCACCACCGACAATTCGGGCCGGTCGCCGGGCTGAGGCGTTTCGGGCTCCAGCCCGCCCACGCTCTCGACGATCACCCGGAAGCCGTATTCTCCTTCGCCCGGCGCGGTGACGTGGATCGGGCTCTGGTTGTCGGAGTCGATCGCGAAGCGGCGCCACGAGCGGCCGCCGTCGGCGGTGCCCCAGAGTTCGACCTTGGCGACGCCCCATTGGCCCACGTCGGCCAGCTCGTACTCGACTTCAAAGTCGGTCCGATTGACGCACCGCATGTCGATCGGCTGACTCGCCCGCAGGGCGCCGTGCGGGCGGGCGCCGTTGTCCGCGTGGGTCGCGCGCCCCGTTGGCGCCGATCCGCTTGCCGAGTGGCTGTTGCTCGCCTGGTGATAGAGACCCTGGTTGCTCGGCGGGGCCGAAGCGACCGGCGGCCGGTAGGTCGGCGCCGGGGCGGGCCACGGCTGCGACTGCGGTGGCGGCGGGGCCAATGCCGTCGGCGCCGGGCTGTCGAGGGCCCGCCACCCGGAGGTGGACGACGTCGTCGAGGCCAGCGCGCCGGCCTGGGAGCCCATCGGGCGCCTCGGCTGAACCGCGGGGCGGGCTGGGGCGTTCGGCGTTTGCGTGGCGACCTGGTCAAACAACGACGGTTGACGCTCGTACGGCCCAAACGGGTTGCGCGGCACGCCAGCGCCGGCGGCGCCGAGCTGCGGGCCTTCGGCCTGGAGACCCGGGGCTTGGTAGGGACCGGGCTCGCTCTGGCCGGTCACTCTTTGTTCGGAGTCTTGGGGCCAATCGGGCGCCCGTGGCCAGTCGCTCGGCGGGCCGGCGATCGGCGCCGCTTGGAGCGCCACCACTGCGCCCGCCTCGGAACGGTTGCCCGCGCGGTCCTCGATCGCGGCCCGCAACTCGACCCGGCTGCAGCCGACGGGCGGGCGCCAGGCGGCCGCGGTGCGGCCCTCTTCGCCGCCGTAAGAGGCCGAGGCCACGGGGCGCGGTTCGACCGGCGCCCAATCGGGCTGGCCGTCGCCGCGGGCGTATAGTCGCAGCTTCGACAGGTCGAGCGTCGTGTCGCGCACGGCGCAGTCGATCTCAACTTCGCCGCGGTCGTTCAGCCGGCCCTCGAGCGCGGTGAACACCGGCAGCCGCGTGTCGACCACCACCCGCAACTCGGGCGTGAGCTCGCCGGCGGGGTTGGCTCGGCCGGCCCGGTCGTAGGTGCGAATCGCGAAGCAGTATTCGCCGTCTCCCTCGGCTTGGTAGACGAACGAGCGCACGTGCGGCTGGGCGCGGCCCGCTTCGCGCCAGGTGGCGCCGCCGTCGGTCGACGCGTAAAGAGCCACCTGCGAGGCGGTCGAGGGGTGCGCGGCGGTTGACCAGCGGTAGGGGATCGCCAAGCTGTGCTGCCGCCAGTAAAGCGGCGCAGCGGCCACAGCCGGCGCCGCAACCGGGGCCGGGGCCGGGGCCGAAGCGGCGGCGTAGGGCGACGCGCTCCCGGGCGCCATGGCGTACGGCGATGATGCGTAAGGAGATGAAGCGATGGGCGAACGGGCGGGCCTGGGGCCGGCGGCGGTGTTGCCGCTGTGGCCGTTCGCCGGAGTGCTGTTCGCCGGGTAGCCGCCGCTCGCCGGGTAGCCATAGGCCGATTGCCCTCGCGCATCGCCCGCCAGCGCGCAGACCAAGCCTCCCGCCATCAATACGGCGGCCGCTGAGCGGGCGAGGTTCGGTTGTCGGCGGGGGCTCGACATGGAGTGGCGGCTGCCTCGAATCGTGGCGATCGTGGCGGCAGGGACGATGGGGAATGGGGCGGCGGGGAATGGGGCCGACCTCGCGGTCTAGGCCCTTGGGCTATCTAGGAGGATCGGCAGGCCGGGCGGAAGCGATAAGCCACGCCACGCGGCCCTGGGACGAAAAGCGTGGTTCTGTCGGCCCTCAGGCCCCACGATCGGCAGGAGCCCCCAGGTCGCCGTGCTCGGGAGGCTTTGCGGGTTTGGCGAACATTGCTGGACGCCCATCCACGAGACCCCCATAATAGAAGGCTGAGCAGCGCCGCCCGGCGCCCGCGCCCGCGACGCACCCCAGTGAGCCGATGCTGACGATTCCTCCGATGGCCCAAGCGGCGTTGTTGTTCGCGTTGATCCTGGCCTTAGCGGCGGGCGCATTTTGGCTCGTGAGAAGTTGGACGGGTCGCGACGCCGAAGACGGGCCCGAGGCGAGCGAGCTGCTCACGAAGTTCCGGGAAGTCCACTCTCGGGGTGGGCTGAGCGACGACGAGTTCCGAACAATAAAAACGAAGCTAGCACCGGAGCTTGGGGCCGAGGGTCTTCCTGAGAAGTCAGGAACGCCCACCCCCGCCGAGCCCGACCCTCCGCTCGATGGGGACCACGGCCACGTGGACCACGAAGACGAGCCGAGAGACGGGCGATAGCGGAGCGGCGAGCTACGGATTGCCGGCGACGGCCGACGCCCACACGACGCGGGGGGGAGAGGCCAAGTTGGATCGTTAAGGGGTTTTTCCGCTCGAGAGTCGAGCGGGGTGGCGGTTGGGAAAGATGTGCGGCTAGCAGACAGCACGCTAGCGGTTTCTTATTCTTCCCGCCGATGAACGGAACCCGTAGGCGATGCGTATCGTGACACAACGCTGCTCGAAGAGAGCGTGGACAAGGAAGCCCCGCACTGCGTGGAGGCGAGCGAACCGATCCGCTGAGGCTTGAGGGAATCGACCGGGGACGCCGACGGGACGTGCGGCAGACCCTTCCTCTGAGCTTTACGATCAAGCCTGGCTGATCCCGTCAAACGGGTGGGCCCGGTTACAGGTTCGCAAGCACCGAGCGACACCAAAGGACGCACCAGTGGCGAGACGCCGGGTCTCTTGAGAGACCCACCCAGGCGCCTCCCGCGGAACGGGGAACAAAACTCTACATGGCCACAACCAAAGACATCGGCGCCTCGCGGCGAGGCAGCACGTCCAAGAAGAACGCCTTCTGTTCTTTCTGTCGCAAGAGCTACCGCGACGTCGGCCCGCTCGTTGAGGGCCCCGGCGACGTGTACATCTGCGGCGAGTGCATCGAGCTCTGCCAGTCGATCCTCGACCAAGAGCGCAAGCGTCGCGGCTCGAGCAAGCAGCTGTTCACCAAGATCCCCACGCCGCGTGAGATTGTCGCCGAACTCGACAACTACGTCATCGGCCAAGACTCCGCCAAGCGGGTGCTCGCCGTCGCCGTGCACAGCCACTACAAGCGGCTCGTGGCGGCCGAGGACGAGGGCGACGTCGATATCGACAAGTCCAACATCTTGCTGGTCGGCCCCACCGGCTGCGGCAAGACCCTGCTCGCCAAGACCCTGGCCCGCAGCCTCAACGTGCCGTTCGCCATCGGCGACGCCACCACGCTGACCGAGGCGGGCTACGTGGGCGAGGACGTTGAGAACCTGCTGCTCAAGCTGCTGCACGCCGCCGACTTCGACGTCGAGTCCGCCCAGCGAGGCATCCTCTACATCGACGAGATCGACAAGATCGGCAAGACGAGCCAGAACGTCTCGATCACCCGCGACGTGTCGGGCGAGGGCGTCCAGCAGGCGCTCTTGAAGATGCTCGAAGGCACCACCGCCAACGTGCCCCCGCAGGGCGGCCGCAAGCACCCCGAGCAGCAGTACATCCAGCTCGACACGACGAACATCCTGTTCATCTGCGGCGGCACCTTCGCCGGCGTCGAAGACGTGGTCCGCAAGCGGCTCGGCAAACGGTCGATCGGCTTCAGCCAAGACGTCGAGCAGACCGAAGAGGTGAGCTTCGCCGAGGCGATCTCGCAGGTGACGGCCGACGACCTGATCGAGTACGGCATGATCCCCGAGCTGGTCGGTCGCTTGCCGGTTGTGAGCAGTTTGCGTCCCTTGGACGAATCGGCTCTCGTTCGGGTGCTCACCGAGCCGAACAATGCTCTTACCAAGCAGTACCAACGCCTCTTCAGCATGGAAGAGGCCGAGCTGCAGTTCACCCCGGGGGCGCTCGACGCGATCGCCCGCCGGGCGCACGAACGCGAGACCGGCGCCCGCGGCCTGCGGTCGATCATCGAGACCGTGATGCTCGACATCATGTTCGACCTGCCCGACCAGCCGCGCGGCAATCGATACAACGTGACCGAGGGTGTTGTCAGCGGCGCCGAGAAGCTGTTCGGCGACGCCCCGGAGAAGAAGTCGGCGTAGCCGACAGAGATTCGAGGTCAGAGGCGAGAGGTCAGAAAAGAGAAGAACGAAGAGGGCAGGATTGAATCATCATCCCTGACCTCCGACCTCTCACCTCCCGCCTCTCCAATTCATCGGGCGACGTTCAACCTTGGGGCGGGGGCGCATTAGACGCTGCCGCCGCCAAGCGTCGAGTCGCCCTTAATAACGACACGGGCCCCGCGAGCATTGGTTTCGCGGGGCCCGTTTTGTGTTGGGGGAATTGATGGACTCGCCTAGGCAAAAGAGTTAAAATTGAGACATGGAGTCCTTCAACGAGCAGACCGAATCTCTACTGCAAAGCAACGGCGGACCGCTGAATCTTGCGGGCCAGCTAGGCGACTACGTCGTGATGCGTCGTGACGTCTACAACGCCATGCTCGGCCTGGGCGAGGACGACGAAGCGGAAACGCTCGCTTCGGTGCGACGTGGACTGGCCGATGTCGATGCCGGACGCACCCAAGACGCCAACGAGGCACTTGCACGCTTGAAGCGGCGTTATGCCACGTAAGCCGGTCCGATTCACGGACGAGTCGCTCAGGCAGATCGAAACGATCGGCGACTATATCGCCGTAGATTCTCCCGAATCCGCGTTGGCATGGATCGAACGTTTCCACCGTGCTGCGATGGCACTCGCGGATTTCCCGGAAAGCCACGCGGTGCTCTACACCGTGGAACAAGCGGGCCGCGAAGTGCGACAGACTTTCTTCGGCGTGTACCGCATCCTCTACGAAGTCCGCTCAGACGTGGTCAACGTGCTCACGGTTCGCCATGGCGCCCGACGACCGATTGGGCCAGAGGAGATTAAGGGAATCGCGTAGGCTAACAACCATGGACCCCACATTCATCTTAATCTTATTGATCGCTGTCTCGTTGGTTGTAGCTTGGGTCTGCACGGAGTTCCAGCCACGCAGGGGACTGCGACTTCTCTTCGGATTCCTCGCGATCGGGTTTTGTTATCTGATCGCGGCGGTGGTAGGCGCCCTTCAGATGCTTACTGCCAGCGCGTGGTACAGCGGGGCCTCGTCCGAGCTGATCGACGCCACGATCTCGCAGCTCGAGGCGGGCAATCAAGAGCGAGTCATCGATTCGCTCAAGGAACTGCACAAAGAGTTCCGGCCCTCCTATGAAAGCAGCAATTACGACGAGCTCGTTGAAAAGGCGGTTCAACAGATGACACGGGCTGAAGAGCCGCGATGGGAAGCCCACGACCAACCCTAAGAATTGTCGCCCGCCTGAGAAGGCGGCAGCATCTCGGCGACGCGGAGCGTCGCCCCCGGCAAGGCGAGCGGGCTCACCTCGCCCGTCTCGGGTATCACGGTCAACTGCGCATAACGCCAGCCGAACCGGCTCTCGCCGTTCTGAGTGGGCTGGCGATGGACGACGAGCTCGCGTCGGACCAGGTCGAGGACCCAGTAATCGTGGGTCCCCGTCGAAGCGTAGAGGTCGGCCTTCGCCCCTTTGTCGTACGACTGCGTCGTCTTACTAACCTCAACGGCGAGTAAGGCAGTTGTGGGGTGGTCATCCATGACGCGCCGAGGGCCTTCGATCACGGCGACATCGGGCTCGGGCTCCGAGTGCTCACTCGCCGCCACAGAAGCTTGGCTCCGGACCCAGTAAGCCTCTCCAAAGGCTTTCTCAAGCAAGCTTCTCAGGTTGTCAATGCCGAAGAAGTGCTCCTCGCTCTGTGGCGACAGTTCGATGATCTCCCCGTCGATGAGTTCGACCCGCTTGTCCACGAACCATCCCTGCTCGGCCAGCAGGTGATACTCCTCGCGGGTCCACCGCTTAGGCTGCACACCCTCGAGCCGGCCCACGAGGCCTGTCGCGGCGGAGGAGATGTCGGTGGGAAACGGTGCGGAAGCCATGCCTGTATTCTACCGCAATCCGATCACGAGCCCAAATCTTTCCCGGCGGCTCTAGTACCCACAGTAAACAGTGCAGACCAACTTCCTGCGCAGAGCGACAACAAGCCTTGATCGACAGCCGCAACGGGCGCCGGCTACAATCAAACCTCTGAAGATATGACCTCTCGGAACAGGAGGCAGCGGTGAGGAATCTTTCTCAACGGACAAGACACGTGCTGACGGCGTTGCTGCTGCTTACGAGCTGTGGCGTCGCCCGCGCCCAACCCACGGTCATCGAGCCGTTCGCGCTGCACGACTCGCGCGGCGCCCTGCACTCGCTGGAGGACTGGTCGGCCAGCCCGGCCGTGGTGGTCGTGTTCCTCGGGACCGAGTGCCCGCTGGCGAAGCTCTACGCCGAGCGGCTGGTGGATCTCCAGCGGCGATACCGTGAGCGGGGCGTCGTGTTTGTCGGCGTCAACTCGAACGATCAAGACACGCTCCGCGAGATCGGCCGCTACGTCACCCAGCACGGGATCGATTTCCCGGTGCTCAAGGACCCCGACCAGCGGGCGGCCGACCTGTTCGGCGCCGTGCGCACCCCGGCGGCGTACCTGCTCGACTCGAAACGCCGCGTCCGCTACCGGGGCCGCATCGACGACCAATACGGCGTCGGTTCCTCCCGGCCCGAGCCGACGGTGCATTATCTGGCCGACGCGATCGACCAACTGCTCGCAGGCGAGCCGATCGCCACGCCCGAGACTGCGGCCATCGGCTGCGTCATCGGGAGGGCGTCGCGCCACGCGCCGACGGGCGACATCACTTTCGCTAAGCACGTCTCGCGGGTGCTCAACCAGCATTGCGTGCGATGCCATCGCGCGGGGCAGATCGCGCCATTTGAGCTCTCGACTTACGACGACGCCGTCGCCTGGTCGGCGACGATGCTCGAGACCGTCAACGAGGGGCGCATGCCGCCGTGGCACGCCAACCCGGCCCACGGCGAGTTCGTCAACGACACGCACATGCCCGCCGCGGACAAGCAGACGCTGACCCGCTGGGTGGAGAACGGCATGCCCGAGGGCGACCCGGCCGACCTGCCCGAGCCGCCCGAGTATCCGTCCGAATGGCGGATCGGCGAGCCCGACCTCGTGCTCGCGATGCCCGAGTCGTTCGACGTGCCGGCTAAAGGGGTTGTTGACTACCAGTACTTCGAGGCGCACGAGCCGTTCGAGAAGGACGTGTGGGTGAAGGCGTCGGAGATCCGTCCCGGCAACCCGTCGGTGGTTCATCACGCGTTTGTCTATTACCTGCCGCCGGGCCAGGACGATCCGCACGACGAGGACCCGCTGATCAACGCCATCGCCGGCTTCGCGCCCGGCATGCCGGCCACCCTCTGGCCCGAGGGGCACGCCCGGCTGATCCCCGCCGGCTCGCGGCTCTTCTTCCAGATGCACTACACCCCCACCGGCAGCCCGCAGACCGACCAGACCGAGGTCGGCCTCGTGCTGGCCGACCCGTCGGAACGCCTCAAGGAGATCCGGTTCGGCATCGCCGTGAACACCGACCTCCGCATCCCGCCGCACGCGGCCGACCACGTCGTGCACGCCGGTTACGGCTTCACCCAAGACACGCTCGTTCACGCGCTGATCCCGCACATGCACTTCCGCGGCAAGGCGTTCCGGTTCACGGCCCACTACCCCGACGGCAAGAAAGAGGTGCTGCTCGACGTGCCGCGTTACGACTTCAATTGGCAGAACGCTTATGAACTGGTCGAGCCGAAGTTGATGCCCGAGGGCGCCGAACTGATCTGCCGGGGCGTGTTCGACAACTCGGCGGACAACCCCGCCAACCCCGATCCCAGCAAAGAAGTGCGGTGGGGCGACCAGTCGTGGGACGAGATGATGCTCGGCTCGTTCGTCACGAGTCAGCCCGATTGGATCGGCCCCGGCGAGTACCCCAAGGTGACGCCCGCGGGCGACGGCCGGTTCACCGTCGAGTTCCGCTACAAGCCGACCCATCAGAAGGCCAACACGGTCGCCGTGGCCGGGAGCTTCAACGGCTGGAGCGCCGACAAGAACCCCTTAGCGGGCCCCGACGACGAGGGCTACTACCGCGGCTCGCTCGAGTTGGATCGCGGCGTGTACGAGTACAAGCTCGTCGTCGACGGCGACCGCTGGATCTACGACCCCGAGAACCCCGACCGAGTCGGCCCGTTCACGAACAGCGGGCTTCGCGTGGCGCCGGCGACTGAACGATCGGTATCGCGATGACCGATGGCCGCGAGCGTTTAGCCGCGGGTGCGGACGAAGCCGAAGGCGCCGGTCGAAACCAGCAGGGCCCAGGCGATCAAGGAGCTAGGCTCGGGGATCGCGGCCGTTGCGGGACCGACGCCCGGGCTGCCAACATCGTCGCCGACATTCCCCGCATCTAGCGTGCTCACGTAAGCCCCGTCGACGCCACTCTGACTAACGGCGAAGCTGCCCTGGTCTGCTAAGTCGGTCAAGGCGACCGATGGACCGCTCGAAGCAAGATCGGGGTAAGCGACACTGAGGATCGTATTGGCGTGGGCAGCATGGTCTCCTGAATAATCGGCGAAGCTGCCCCACAGGCCGATCGTGTCGCCGCCGTTGTTGAGCCCCATCGCCGACCAGTGCGTGACCGCGACCAAGTTGATCCCGGCGCCCCAAGCCGCAGTGAAATCGGATGCCGAGATATCGTCGGCATTGTAGAGCACCGCAAAACCGCTGACCGGAATCAAACCTGCTGCGATGTTAGCGGACCCATGGGCTGTACCGTTGTTGTCGTCGATGACGGAACCCGCCAGGTCAACGGCAGCCGGCCCGGAGTTGTATAACTCAACCCACTCCCAATTGTCTTCGGGGCTCGCAGGATCGTACATGACCTCCGAGATCACGATCGACGCCTGCGCCACCGCAGCGAACGCCATCGCCAGCAGGGCGGCGAAAACAACGGGCGTGAAACGAGGAGCCGTCAGAGTTTGCTTCGTCATGGGGGCAGCTTGGTAAGAGTGGATCGCCTGAGACACTCCGCAGGGGCCAACTTAAGGGGGGACGGCGCCCAGTGGCAAGCATATTCATGCGATTTTCACACTAAACAGCCGTTTCTTCGCCATGAGATGCACGGCCGGCTGCCGAGAATGGGCGGAAATGCAGTGCGACGACCCCGCCGGGTCGTCATCTACAGCGCCGCCCCCGCCTCCATCGCGTCGCGTTGGCGTGTGACCATTTCGCGGTAGGGACCCGGCCGCGCCATCAGCTCTTCGTGGGTCCCCAGTTCGGCGATGCGGCCCCCCGACATCACGACGATCGCGTCGGCCGTCGCCACGGTCGAGAGCCGGTGGGCGATGACGAACGTCGTGCGGGTGTGCATCAGCTCTTGCAAGGATTGCTGGATCAGTTGCTCGCTCTCGCTGTCGAGGTTGCTCGTGGCCTCGTCGAGGATCAATATCCGTGGGTCGGCCAAGAGCGCCCGTGCGATCGACAGCCTCTGGGCCTGGCCCCCCGAGAGCTTCACGCCGCGCTCGCCGATCCGCGACGCGTAGCCGTCGGGCAGCTCGCTGATAAAGCCGTGGGCGTTGGCGTGGCGGGCCGCCTCCTCGACCTCGTCGTCGCTGGCGTGGGGCCGGCCGTAGGCGATGTTGTCGCGGACCGAGCCGTCGAACAGGAACACCTCTTGCTGAACCACGCCGAGCAGGCGGCGGTAAGAGTCGAGCTTCATGTCGCGCAGGTCGACGCCGTTGAGCAGCACGCGACCCTCGGTCGGGTCGTGGAAGCGGGCCAGCAGGTCGGTGACCGTCGTCTTGCCGGCGCCGCTGCGGCCGACCAGCGCCACGACGCTCCCCTCCGGAACGGTGAGGTCGAAGCCATGGATCACCGGCTCGCCGGGGTTGTACTCGAACGTGACCCCTTCGAAGCGGATCTCGTCCACGCGGTGGGGCGCCTCGCGGGCGTCGGGGCGGTCGGGCTTGTCGGTGGGGCTCTCCAAGACCTCGAACACCCGCTCCATGCCGGCCAGCGAACGCTGCATCTCGCTGAACGAGTTGACGATCTGCCAGACCGGGTTGAGCAGCATGAACGTGTACCACTGGAAGGCCATGATGTCGCCGATCGAGGCGTCGCCCGCCAGTTGCAAGAAGCCGCCGTACCAGATGATCACCACGTTCACCGCCGCCAGGATCAGCGCCCAGCTGCTCCACAGCACGATCTCGCGGGTGTGGGCGAACAGCTCCTTGCGGGCGATCGTGTGCCGGCCGGTGAGGAACTCGGCCAGCTCGCGGGTCTCGCGCTGGAACGAGCGGACCACCCGGATGCCGCCGAAGGTCTCGCTCACCCGGGCGTCGATCTCGGCGTTCTCGCGCCGCATCGAGCGGTAGATCGGCCGGATCCGCCGGGTGACCCACAGGCTCACCAGCAGCGCGGGCGGGATGACCGTCATCGCCGTGAGCGCCAGCCGCCAGTTCACCGCGAACAAGATACCGACCGCCACGAGCAGCCGGATCGCTGAGACGGTCGGCGAGATCACGGCCAGCTGCATCAGGCCGGTGGTGCGGTCGATGTCGCCGCTGAGGCGCGAGATCACGCCGCCGGTCTTCATGTCGGTCAGCTCGCCGAGCGGCAGCCGCAACAGCCGGTTGAACAGCAGCTTGCGCAGGGCGAGCACCATCCGCACGTTGAGCAGCCGCTGCTGGCAATTCTTCCCGATGTCGATCACGCGGTCGAGCAGCACCACGCCCAACAGCGCCAGGCCGGCCAGGTGGAGCCTGGTCAGCCGCTCGGCGCGGGTGAGTCCCTCCTTGAGAAGCACGTCGTCGATGACGTAACGCGTGAAGAGCGGCTGGGCGACTTCGAGCGTGGCCACGGCGAGCGCGGCGAGCAGCATCAACGCGATCGTCCGCCGGTGCGGCCAGACCCACGAGGCGTAGTGCCGCAGGTAGCGGCGGCGCACTTCCTTGTCGGGCCGGGGCGGCTTCGTGCCGTCTTGGCCCTTTTCGGGGGCGTAGGCGTGGGCGTCGCCGGCGCGGTACTTCTCTCGGAACTCTTGGAAGCGCGAGCGGGAGGTGGCGGGGCGTGGCAAGAGGCTGGGTCGTGGCGGGGCAGGGCGGGGCAGGGGGAGGGAGGGATTATACCGTCCGCTCGGCGTCGGGCCACTTTTGGCGACGCGTGGCCGTCCTGTAGGGAACGCCCTCTGCGGCGTTCCGGACCCCGGCGGGAGAGCGTGTGCCCGGCGCCGGAACGCCACGGAGGGCGTTCCCTACAGGGCCTTAGTGCCTTGCGGGGCCTTTGGCGCTCAGTGCGATCTCACCGAATGATTCGATCGCTTGATGAGAGCGCCCCGGCTCGACCAATGCGTTGCCCGGCCGCACGACGAGCCCAGTCGCCATGCCCGCCTCGGCGGCGGCGTCGAGCTCGGCGTTCCCGAACGACTTGTCGGATAGGCATCCTTACCAAGGAGCCCGCGCTTTATGTCGTGGGAATCGTTTCGCCGATACGGTCGTATTCGCGACAAGGAGGCTGGTCGCCAATTGACCCAGGACGACGCCTCATATGCACTTACCGGTTCGGCCAGACCAGCGTAGAAGTTTCACTCCGAACGCTGTTTGCGAAACGCATTAAACCGCGTCGGTTGTCTAGGCCGCTGCGACTTAGCGATTCGGCTTGGGCGCCGAAGTTGAGGCAACCTCGGCGGGTTAGGAACCTGCCTAATTGCACGACAAGTCTTTTCGCAGAGACACCTCAGCGGTTTCGCAACGCGACTCTACGTGGCGAAAATGTGAAGCGCAAGAGGGCTAGAGCACCAAGGGCCCTTCACTAAGAAACGCAGCCTAACCTCACCTCCGCTTCATCAGCCCAACGGCTGCCAAAGCCCCCATCAGCAACGAACTTGGCTCAGGGACGGTTGCCACGCGAAAACCGACGTGGATGCCCTCGCTCGAGGGGTTGATCTCGCCCCCGAAGTCGGCCCGCAGGTTGCCCGAGTTGCTGACCCACGAACCACCCCGCAAGCCGCGGAAAGAAGAACTAATGAACGCCTCGTTCAACTCCCACACGTTACCGTTCTGGTCGAAAGTGCCGTAGGGGCTCGCGCTAGCGAGACCTGCTGAGCCGACCGTCGTTACGTTACCGTTCTGGCCGTTCCAAACCGCGACCTCATCGTAGTTCGCAACGCCCACGCCCGGGTTGCTGATGTCGCCCACGCTGTCGGCCGTGGCGATCGTCGGCACGCTGTCGCTGCCGGTCGCGTAGTCGAAGTAGTCGCCCGCCGTGCCGGCGGTGGCGTCGTGGTAGGCCGCCTTGTACCACTCGTCTTCGCTCGGAATCCAAAACTTGGCGTCCGCCGAGCGGACCTCGTCCAGGCCGCTGCCGATCGTGTAGGCGCCGGCCTCGGTGTTGCCGGCGCCTTGGCCGTTGTGCAGCCAGTTGGTGAACCGCATCGCGTCGAAGAACGACACGTAGTTCACCGGCTTGTTGTCCATGTTGGGCTTGGTGGCGTAGGTGTAGCTCCCCGGCGCGCCGCTGCGGGTGATCCCGCCGCGGGCGAATCTGCCCATGTTCGGGTTGTAGAGCGTGGGGTCGGCGCCGCCGAAGCTGTCGGTCGCGGCGACCGCGTTGAGGAACATCGTGTACTGGGCGTTGGTGACTTCGGTCTTGCTGACCGCGTAGTTGTACGAGACCGCGCCGAAGCCGGTCTCGGGGTCGGCCGCATTGCCGGCGTTGCCGACGTGGGCGAAGTCGAACGCGACCGTGCCGGCCGCAGCGGGCAGGGCCGCCGTAGCGGCCAGCAGCAGGGTGGTAATCAAGGCGCGGATCATTGGGACGATGCTCCCGTTCGCGGTGGGGGGTCAAGCCGATTGATGGTCCCCGAGAGTATAACCAAGCGCCCCCCCCCCCCGTGGGTAGCGCCGCCGAGAAAAATGGCGTGAATAATGCGTAAAGGAGCGGGGGCGTTACCTGCGTCGGTTGGACCACCCGTTCGCTGGACTGGCGGCAGGCTATCTGTGGAGCACCCGTCCGAGATAGACGAGTTGAGCATCGTCGGCTAATATCGGCAGTGGAGAATAAGATGCGTGCAGACGTTGCGGACGTTTTTCTCAGGTTTATTCGTTCTTTAGCATAAGTAATACGAGAAATCTCACATGGCACGCCGCCGCACTCTTTCGAAGAGGATTGAACATCTTGAGCGGCGCGAATTGTTGTCTGCGACGGTCTTCGAGCACGACGGCATCGCGTATTTCTTGGACCAATCCGATCCAGGCTTCGCCCGCTACGATATTGCCTCTGAACAGTGGATCGCCCCGATCGACTTGACCAGTGCTAGCGGCCTGCCGACCGCGGCTCACGCCGACGACGAGGGCCTTTACGTGGCCTATGGCAAGTCGGTGTATCGGTATGGCCTTGATGGCTCTGATCAAACGCCGGTCATTAACACACAGTACGATGTCCGACGGATCCACACGGACGGCGACCTCTTGTTCGTAAATCACAGTACCGGACTCTACGCCCGCGTCGTGAGCCTCGACAAGGCAACGAACACTGTGATTGACACGATGGACAGCTACATCGATTCGATCTACGGGTCTTCGATCGATACCGAATCGAACCGGATCTTTGGCCGCACCAGCGGAGTTAGTCCGTCGGATATCACGTACGTCTCTTACTCGGATTCTGGTGACCTGTTGGCTAACGCTGGCAGTCCCTATCACGGGGACTACCCCGGAGCGAGCCAGACCTGGGTATTCGACGACCAATCGAAGGTTGTTGATAGTTCGGGAACGATCTACACGACGGCGTTGCAGTATGCGAACAGCTTTGGATCCAGTGTGACCGACATCGACTTCGTCGGTGGGCAGGTTCCCATCGTCCTGTCCGGCTCGACGCTCACGGCGTACTCCGCCGGGATTCTACCGACCGGTTCGGCAAGCGTAGGCGGATCGCCGAGCGATTTGTTCGTGAACGACACGAGTGCGATCGTGTTTGAGGCGGTCGCAGGCGGCTGGAGCGAAACCGTCGTCCCACTAACCTCCCTTAGCGCACCAGAGCCCGGCGAGCCAGTGTCGCCCATCGGGCTCCCCTTCACACCAGACAAGATCGAGATCGCGGCTAATGGGACGGTGCTCTTGTTCAGCAAGCAGCACGCCAGCATTTTCCGCTACGATGCTGCGGGGCAAGTATGGGGTGAGACGATCCCGGTAGTTGGCTCGCCTCTTCATATGACTTATTCATCGGATCTCAATGCAATCTATCTGTCTTACGACACGGGCTTGATTCGTAAGATCGATCTCGATAGCGAACTACTAGCGGCGGAACCCTTCGCCACGCTTCCGTCACGGCCGCACGGGATTTCCGCTGCGGGTGATCTCTTATTCGCAGCAGACCCTTCGGGCGCGTGGGAAAGCCACTACGTCATCGGATCTGATGGGGCTGTTCTTGCGAATAAGGAGTGGACTCATGCATCGGCCGAGTATGTTTGGAGCGATGCGACTCGCCGGATGTATTACTTCACGCAATGGTCGCCGCGTGATCTTGAGTATGTCGAGATCGGAGGATCGGGTTCGTTCGGAGCGGTGCGTGAAGCGCCGCAGCACAGCAGCGCGGGGTTTACTTTCCCGATTCGGGTCTCGCCCGACGGCGGAGTGGTTGTTCTGGGCTCTGGGGTGATTCACGACGGCTCAACGCTCGCACGCCTTCCGCAGGCATTGGGCAACTCGGTAACCGACATCGCTTGGCTGGGAAGCGACACGCACACGATCCGCACCATCGGAGGAGTTGCTCAGCTGCAAACATGGTCGGGTACCAACTGGGGAGAAAGCAACGTCGCGCAGCTCTCCGGCGCCGCCGTCTCCCTCACCACCGTCGGAGAAAACCGACTCCTCGCGATCACTACCGACCCGAATGGCGTTCCCAAGATGACAGTCGTGGACGAGACGCTTGCTGTCGTTCCCAAGCCAACGCCGGTAGCCATCGCGGGGGAGGACGTTCGCGTCGATCTCGGATCGTCGATCACCCTCGACGGGTCGATGTCGTTCGACCCGGACAACAGCCCAGGCGGGCTAACCTACCAGTGGGCACTTGCCGAAGGCCCCGGACCAGCGACATTCGGCGACGACGAGGCCGCTGAGACATCCTTTAACGCCGAAGTGGCCGGTGTCTACTACGTCGATCTGACGGTCAGCGACGGGCAATACAGCTCAACGGATACGGTAGCGGTCACCTACCGCCTCAACCTACCGCCGATCGTCGATACAACCGGGTCGGCTCTCAGCGGCGTCGCGCAGCGGCCTGCAGTGACGCTCACGGCAGCCATGACGACCGACCCCAACAACGACCCGCTCACGTACACCTGGAGCGTGATTGACGCTCCCAACGACGCGGTGTGGGCGCTCGGTTCCTCGACCGGGCCAATCGCGTCTCTGGCCACGGATACGCCTGGCGACTACGAAGTCCAAGTGACGGCGAGCGACGGCGTGCTACGAGACAGCTCAGTGCTAACCGTGACGTTTGCGCAGAACGCTGCCCCAACGCCCGACGCGTCTCTTAGCGATCTTACGGGGGTCGCGGGTCGACATGCCGCGAGGCTCGACGCGGGGGCGAGCACAGATCCCGAGGGCGATCCTCTCACTTTTAGCTGGGAGGTCATCGACGGCCCCGACCTATCGGCCACCAGCTTGAGCGGCGCGACATCAACTGTCGCGAGCTTCGCCGCGACCGTCGCGGGTGTCTACGACGTGCAATTGACCGCCAACGATGGGCTTGCAAGCGAGTCCGTCGTCGTCCAGGTGCGTATCGACGAAAACCAGAAGCCAACGGCTGACGCGTCGCTTTCGGTTACCGAGGTCGTGTTCGGCAGCGGTTCTGTACGTCTTGATGGCACGGCAAGCTTCGATCCCGATGACTTGTCGATCTCGTACGCATGGCGTGTGGTGGCCAGCAGCAACGGTTCGCTGCCAGTGGTCTCGTCCTCGACGCGGTCGATTGCTTACCTACACCCGGTAGAACCGGGGCAGTACGCGGTTGAGTTGCAGGTCAGCGACGGCGCCTCTTCAGATACGGATTTCATCATTGTGAACGTGATCGGGAACCAAGCCCCGACAGCTGATGCGTCTGCATCGGACACCGTTGTTGTCGAGGGGAACCACGCCACACTCGACGCCCGTCGCAGCGCTGACCCGGACGGCGACCCACTCGCCTTTAGTTGGACCATCGTAGCCAGCTCTTCCGAGACGCTGCCGACCATAGACGACGCCGACAGCGAGACGGCCAAGCTGCTCCGCCCCACTAAAGGCACGCACCTCGTTCAACTCATAGTCAGCGATGGCATTGCGAGCGATGAAGACTTTGTCCTTATCACGACGCGTGAACGTTACCACCATGCATGGACCGGGGACTTCAACGGCGACGGCTGGGTCAATGCTGCAGACTTCACCTTATTTCGTGACATGCGTGACTCGGCTGTGGTCCCGTACACCTACGCCGACGCCACGGGCGATGGCTGGATTGACGACGCGGACTACGCGATGTGGCGTGCCTCGTATGGCGACAATCCGGGGGCGGATGCCGACGCCGCCCGATTGCTGGCGGCTAGCTCACCAAGTTTGCTTAGCGAAACAATCACGGATGCCGACTCAGTGACGCTGGAGCCGACTCGTGACGTAGCGACCCTTACGGCCGAATCGGTCGACGAAACCTTGCGTATGCCGCAAGCCGATGTCACGTCGGCTGGGGGGCGGTCGAGTTATCGCGGTAGAGTTCGTTCGCCACTAGCGCAGGCGCTCGTTCCAGCCCCGTCTAGTGATAGTAATCTCCTGCTGGCGATCGACGCCGCCGTGGTTGCGATAAACGATGAAGCCTCGCCGAATCAATGGGACTTCAGCGACGAGCAACGAGATAGGCCGGTGACGACCGAAGACGCCATACTGGAACCAATAGCGTTTGAGGCGGCTTTTGGCAGTCGGCAGTAGCGGTAGGCATGCTGAACGGAAGTGCCGTCGGTTGGACCACCCGACCGTTGGGGGGCGCTCCCGCTATCTGCAGAGGTCCCCTTTGGCCGCGGACACCGCTACGAGTTCGCTTCGACGCTAGCTCAGCGAAGATGAGGCGCCCGATGACCGTTTGGCCACATGCTAGAGACGCGTGTTGCTGAGGCTGGTGCGGCGATTGGTCAAATCAGGGTGGGTTGCGTGTACGACCTGCTTCGGGAGTCGTTCTGCCCTGCTCACAGGTCCAAAACATGGGCTCCTCAGAAGGCCACTTCGAAAGAGAAATTTGCGGGTCCAAGCCAGATTGCTTAAACTCTCCCCAGCCTTGCAGACTCCGACGTGGTGGCTCGTGCACCAGATCAAAATGGGGCAACTTCGACAACCGTAGATGGCACAGCTGATGAATAGTATCACACTACGCGATCAGCATCGAGACATGTTGACTATGACGCGGCTTCTGCTCGCGGTGTTTGCGTTGAATACCGCCGCGAGTGTTGCGGCGGAGCCGATTACGCGTTTGCTAATAAATCGGCGTCTATCGACCAACGGAATTGAGATTACACCGGACGGAAGCCACATTGTATTTTGGGAGATTGGGCCGCCCGGCGAGCGGCGAGGCGACTTGCTCGCCATGCCGATCGACGGCTCTGAGCCGCCGCGCGTGATCCTTGAGGCAGAAGACTTCACGCGGTCGATCGTGGCCCGTCCGGGCAACTACGAACTGCTGATGCTGCCAGACAGCAACCGTGTTCTAGCGGCTAATCCGGTGAACCCGCAGATGGGCAATCAGCTGTTTAGCGTGGCGGTCGACGGCAGCGGTGCCGTGTCAATCTCGCCCAGGCCGCTGGGCGGCAACTTCTTCTCTTGGGAGCTATCGCCCGATGGCTCACGGGTTCTCTACTCCAGCAACTTCTTCTCCGCGAACTACGGCATCTACACGGCGCCGACCGATGGATCGGGTGCCTTCACGCTACTCGCTCCGCCAGATGCCGACACCGGCGGCGGTGAGTTCCTGCCCGATGGCCAATCGGTCGTATACGTGAAACGCAACCAGCTGGTGGTCGAGCCAACGGACGGCGGTGCGGAGCTCGAAATCGGCGACCTGCCCGCCGACGCGGCATTCCTAAAGGTGACGCCGGACGGTCGGTACGCCTCCTTCGGTCGCGGAGAGCTCTACCAAGCGGATCTAACGCGCCCTGATTCGATCGAGCGGATCGACATGTTCGGCAACGCACGTACTATCCCAAAGATCTCGGGCGACGGCACAGCCGTTGTGTTCCCTGACAACTCCGTCGATTTGTATGCAAAGACCTTGGCGAATGACACGCTGGTCCTCTTAACCGAAGGCGTCGGATCGGTGGGAGGACCCAACGCTGAGGTGCTTATTGGCGATCGCGTTGCCTTCGCCTCGGGGACGCAGCTGTACTCGCAGAATCTCGCGGGAACCGACCTGCGGCAGTTCACCACCACGCCGCAGTTCGACGAGTATCAATCCACTACACTGGGGCGCATCGCTTCGGCCGGCGACGGCGAGACCGTCCTGTTCGTCGGCGAGTTCAACGCCGATCGACGCGCCGAGCTATTCGCCGCGCCACTCCTTGGCGGCGAGGCGACGCAACTCAGCGACACCGCCCCGTTTCTCGCCAGTTCATCAGATACCAGGATCGGACCGCTCGAACTCGTGGCGGACAATCAGGTGCTGTTCGGCATACTGTACGGCGTCCGATTTAGCAACGAGGCGACGAACCTATTCACGGTGCCCGTCGACGGCTCGTCCGCGTCGCGTCAGCTGACCTTCTTCCCCGACGACTTCCGCATTAGTGAGCTTGAAGTCTCTCCAGACGGTCGCTGGGCTGTGTTCACGGTAACCGACTACGACGCGCGCTTCCCCGACTTCGGCGACACGCCACGCGAGGCGATGGGCGTTTTCGCCGTCGAAGTTGAGACCGGGATCGTCACACCGCTTTCAGCCGGCATGACCGACGTCTATGTGGGTGACATTCGATTCATTGGCGATACCGGTCAAGTCATGTTCGGCATCTACAACAGCCAGGATCAGACCACGAGCTTGATGGTGTCGAACCTGCTCGCGATCCCCGAGCCACTCGGTTTGGCGATGGCGTTGTCTGCGGCAGCCATCGTTGGGGCGGCAGTTCGGCAACGGTAGCTTATGGCTTGTCGGCGAGGAGGAACCGAACCTTGTTGGTTGGGTAACGGATCCCCCCCGTTATTCTGGTTGCCGCCGTCTGCGGTCTCTTCGATCTTATCGGACCCCAGACACCGCGACCGACCGACTCGCGCCGGGTGCCACCCGAATCCTGAGTCGGGGTGCGTGACCTCAACAGGATGTGGCTCCCGCAACCTGCCGAAGGTGGACCACCCGTTCGCTGGACTGGCGGCAGGCTATCTGTGGAGGTCCCGTCCGACTCGGGGAACCGCTGCGACTTCGGGCCTTGCCGAACTCGCTGAGAGTGAGGCAACCGCTGGGGGTTTCACGAGTGGCGGGAGGCCGGTGGTGAGGAGGCTTCGACTGGCTTCTTGCAGTTCAGCCATTGGCGCCAGCGGCGATTCGCTACCTGTGGGCAAGCCAATCCGCCCAGCAGTCTGAGGCATGTCCGCCTCGATAGACGCGGGCCATTCCTCTACCGCGGTTCAAGGTCCACGTAGGTTGGATCGTTGCGTTCGGCAACGATCCGGTCGTCTCTTAGCTTCAGTTCGACGACCTGGATCGATGACCGCCGTTGCTCGTACCCGTCCTTTGTCGCGTCTTCGCCGACTCGGCCGGGGTGCGTGAAGTAATAGAGATAGGCCCTATTCTTGGAAACGATCACGTCGCCATGGCGGGCGGTCGTGGTGTCGTCGGTCCCAACGCCGCTGCCGTGGGGCATCAGCGGGCCGCCCGGCTGTTGGATCCAATCGATGCCGTCGTCGGATCGAAAGGTCTTGAAGCCCCGGCCGTCGCAGAGAATCATCCAATCCGCGCCCTTCCAGTGAAACATGGCGGGGCCCTCGCCTTGGGTCGACAGCACTCTTTGAGGCTCAGACCACCGCCTCAGGTCGTCGCTTTCGAGGAAGTAGAAGGTCGAGGCGTGGTTGGATGGGTCCTTGTAGTAGAGCCGCCACGCGCCCTGTGGCGTGCGAATAGCTTCCGCGTCGTAGCTGCCAACAGGCAGGTCGAAGGTGTGGTCGACTTTCCAATTGCGGAGGTCATCGCTAGACAGCTGAACGATGTAGCCAGGAACCTTGCCCCAGCTCTCGGCCACGCCAGCCTGGATGCTTAGGAACAGGCGCCAGGCGCCGTCGTCACCGCGGACGATGTCTGGCGCCCACAACGTGGCGTTGCCGCCGCCGAGCTCTTCCGGCAAGCGGGGGATGTTGGCTGTGCCGACGTAGGACCAATGGGCGCCGTCCTCTGACTCCGCGATGCCGATCTTGGTCTTAAAGACCCAGCTGACGCCGGGCAGCTCGGTCTCGGTGGAGCGGCGATTGGTGTAGAACATCCACCACTTCTTGACGATCGGGTTCCACACGATGCAGGGGTCGGCCGCTCCATCGTAAACCGGGTCGCGGAAGAGGGGCTTAGGCGCGAGGGCGCCGGATTGGTAGCGGAAGTTATCGAAGCGGGTCGTCCCGCTCCCCGTGGCCACCAGCCCCGCACGCAACGCGTAGAAGCTGCGATGGTTGTTGTGGTGCATGCCAGAGACGTCGAGGTGATCGACAAGGGTCTCCCACTCACCGCCGTCCTTGCTGACCTGCAGGGTGCAGAGGTCTTCCTGGTTGATGATCTTGAGGAAGAAGTTCTTGCCGAGCTTGTTCTCGAAGGTCTCGCTCTCGGTGGCGTCCTTGTGAACGGTGAGGCTCGATTCGTCTGCGGTCACTCCCGCGAACACGCTCTCTCGGTAGTAGAGAATCAGACCGCCCGCTCCCGCTTCCCCCAAGTCGACCTCTACCTGGACCTCGTAGTGGTGGTCGGGAATGGTGACGAGCATCTTGCGGCCGTTGGCGGGGGACTCTCCCCTGCCGCGTAGGAAAAGGCTTCCCTCCTTGAGCTCGATGGCGTTGCGAGGGTAGCGGCCCCAGAACGACCACAGCAGGCCGAGCTTGTCAGCGGAGAAATCATCAGACGGGTCGACCGGCGAGACCTTGGGGCTCGCCGGCAATGGCGGACGGTCCTCGTCGAGCGTGAACCAGCCGTCGTCAGTCCACTTGATCGGGTCGATGAGGGTGTGGCGACCGAGGGTGTGAGCGGCCCGCTTGTACCCGTGGTAGACGATCCACCAATCGTTGTGGGTATCGCACACCAGGGTCCCGTGCCCTTTGGACCACCAAGGCTCTTCCGCTGAGTGCGTGCGGACGATCGGGTTGTAGGGCGAGTTTTCCCACGGGCCGTCTACGTTTTTTGAGCGGGCCGAGACCACCATATGGCTGGTCGGTGGGCCGGCCGTTCCCCCCTGGGCGCTGGTCAGGTAGTAGTAGCCGTCCTTGTAGTTGAGCTTGGGCGATTCGAGGTAGAAGCCCTCGGTTTTCCATTCGCGTGGGTAACGCCAACCCTTGTAGACGGTCGTCAATTCGCCCTCGGTGGAGAGACCGTCGTCTGCGAGGGGGATCATCGTTCCAGCGCTGAGGTGGAGAAAACGTTTGCCGTCCTGGGCGACCACGTGGCCGGGGTCGATACGCTGCGTCTTGAGGTCGATGGGCGGGCTCCACGGGCCACGGATGTCGTCGGCCCAGATGACCCAGTTGGAGCCCGAGGCGGGGTAGTAGATGTAGTAGCGGCCGTCGTGCTTTACCAAGTCCGGCGCGTAAGCCGAGCCCCGGATCTCGGTGTGGGTGCGGGCGAGCGGTTCCCAGTTGGCGAGATCGGTAGAACGCCAGATGAGAAAACCGGGAGAATAAACGAAGGGCGAGTGAGTCATGTAGAACTCCTCGCCATCCCGGATGATGGTGGGGTCCGGAAAATCACCGGGGAGGATCGCCCTGGGGTATTCCGCCGCGACCAACGACGAGGAGGCGAGCAACAGGAGCACGAATATCAGCATCGGTTTCATCTCTGTAGTTCGTCTCACGAGAAGAGGTGCAAGAGTGGGCTGCCTTTGAGGATCAGTCAGAGCTCAGCGTGAATCCCCAGTGTCTCGATAGCGTCTCGGCCTCGCGACGAGTGAGGCGGACGACCGATCCGTGCTTGGGACGCTCGAAGTTGCCGGCCTTCATCGGACCCTCGTTGAAACGCCCCAGGTCGGTGAAGGTCTTGAAGTCGGTCGTCTCACGGAAGCCGAAGTTGGGCGGCTTGAGGCCATAGATGTCGTACATGAGCACCCATCTGTCTTCGCCGATCCGTTTCCAGACGTTCGGAGCCTCGCATTTGAGCCGCTCCGAATCGCACCACGCCGGGTCGTATGCGTACCCTTCGGTCAAGCGGTCTGAGACCGCTTGCTTGACGCCTGGCGTGCCGTCGTGGGGCACGTAGAACAGGTGGAATTTGTTGCCGACTTGGGTGATGTCGCCGTCGATGTAACTGCAATCGATCGGGTAGTCGAACAGCAGCTTTGGCGGTTCCGACATCTCTGTGAATTCGTCGTTGAGGTAGGAATAGTAGAGGCGGTCTTGCGCTTTCCCAAACCGCATCGAGAAGTAGAGCATGACCTTCTTCTTGTCGTGGTCGTAGATCAGCTCGGGCGCCCAGGCGCTGCCAATCCCTTCGAAACCGGGGAAGGCTTGATCGATTCGGACCACCGTGTGCGTCCAGGTAATCAAGTCGGCAGACTTCATCAACACCACCGCCCGGTTATTGCCCCAACCAAACTGGTTGGCGTCGCGCTGCCAACGGGACGATCGATGGCCCGCGGCCTGCGCGTAGATGTGCAGGTCGGTGGCCGCCATGTAGAAGGCGCCATCGGGCCCGCGCATGAGGTGCGGGTCTCGCACCCCCTTCTGCTCAGAAATTTCGGCCCCGTCGATGACCGGTCGCCCCCCGTTCACGTCACGAAAACGATAGCCGTCCGGGCTAAGGGCGAAGTGGATGCTGTGCGTCTCGTCCTTGAAGTAGACCAGCAGATATGCCGCCAGATCATCTTCGACCGGCGCTGTAGCGCTGGAGAGATTTGCGGTAAGACCGGCGAGCAACATGGCCCGCACAATGGCCGAGAGTCCGATTTGCATGGGCTGAGAAAAGTCTTGCAGGAGACGTAAGAGTCGGCGCCTTCGCCATCAATAGGCAGCCGCCATTATCGCCTAAGGATCCTGCGAGTGCCAGGACTCCGGCCTGACGCTGAACCTGCTGCACCCTCGCACTCCGGGATATCCCAAGCCGCCCAGAGCGACGCATCCGCTGTCTCGGCATGCAAGTCCCAAGCCCCGGCGGTCGTTACCACGCCGGGGCTCTGGCGACCTCCCAGAGCGGGGCTGTTCCTTCATCAAGCATGCTGGCGTGCCGCGGCGCGATTCCCTGAACGTATTGCGCTGGTCGGTCGGTTGAGGCAGAACGCACGGCGTTCTGCCCCACGGAGGGCGGCATGCGACGGGCGGTTGCGATCGAGTTGACACGAGGGCCGATGTCGCACTCGGCGCATCGAAGAGTAAGAACGAGAACGTCGAACGCTCCGGAGCAGCTCGAGCCGCCGCTTCCAGATCCAGTTCCAGGAAAGGGCTACCCAACATTCCACGTAGAGATTGACGGCTTCACGTTCGTGTTCGTATCGATCATCGAGTTGGACGAATGCCTTGAAGTCCATTCTCAGAAGCTTCTTCCAACTACAACGCAGCTATGCGCGGTTTGCTCATAGGTGTAGACGCTCGGCTCGCGATCGGCGTCATGGCTTCGTCAGCCTGCATCGACAATGCACCGCATTGCCTGCTCCGGCTTCCTCGCCACGCCGCCAATCGCTTCCCCGCTCGTACACACCAATTCGAAAACCGCTCTAGCTCGCACGTAAGTACAAATGGGTGACCCACATTTGCAGTTTGGGTCGAGCCGTAGGCGAGTACCCGGGATGTACCCGGGATTCGATCGAGACTACCGAGAACGCCGAGATGCGCGATATTCTAGTGACCGCTAGGCAGCCGTAAGCTGTTTGTTAGAACGGGTTTCAGTCAACGCCTTTCGGCGCGTCTACTAACTTCGGGACGCAGAGGTCGCAGGTTCAAATCCTGTCAGCCCGACTTTCTCTAAAAACCGCCGAAACAAGCGCTTTTGTTACCCGCCGGCGGTCGGCGGCGCGGCGTTTCCCGCGAGCGCAAAACCGTAGATACGGTTTTAGCGTTCCCCTCATGGGAGACACGCGCCATGCAGCGTCTTGTTCGGTCCGTCCCGCTCTAGCCGTAAAAGCCGATGACGTCGAGGCCGTCGTCGGCCACCGACTCAAGCACGTCGAGCAGGTCGAGCCGGGCGGCGCCGACGACACGATCCTCGCCGTCGGCGATCTCGGTCGGTTGCGTGGCGAGGATCTCCTGGACGCCGTCGCGGGGGAAAAACAGGGGTTTGTAACGCGAGCCTTGCTGTGGAACGCTCACCGGCAGGGGCGTCTCGAAACCGGCCCGCAGCGGGGCGATCAGGCCGAAGAATTTCCAGTGCGCGTCCTCCAGGGCGGGCAGGTCGATCGGCTCCCCCAGGTGCTGGCAGAGGGCCTCCAGGCCGTGAAGGTAGTCCGCCTCCTCCTCGCCGAAGTCCCCCATGACGAGCAACTCGACCGTCTTCTCCAGAGAGAAGCCCTCCCCGTCCCGCTCCTCCTCGTCCCGCTCAAACAGCTCCCTCAGGTTCTCGCGAGCCGCGGCCAAAAGCTCCTCGCTCCGGCCGCCGACCGCCTCGGCGAGCTTGGCGCCGTCGATGGCGTAGAGGTGCACGCAGTAAGACATGGCTTCAGCCCTCGATGCCGAGGCTCTTGCGGGTGACGATCGCCGACAATAAATCTCCGGGCAAGCCTTCGAGTGACATGCCCTTACGTTTCGCCAACGCCGTGACAATCGACCCTTCGATCGTGACGTAGTCGGGGAACATCTCCTTGGCAAACTCGCGCTTGAGATAGTGACGCATCCAGGCGGCCATTGCCGGCAAGAGCGAGTCCTGGTCCGCTTGCTCGATCGCCACGAGGGGCTCCAGCAGCAGCTTCGCTCGCTTGGTCCTGGCCTTGGCGATACTCTCGATCAACGGCTGGCATTCCGCTCGGTCAAACGAAACCCCTCGGATCAGAAATGACACGAGTTTGAGCCAAGCGTTGTCCGCGGGCGTCAGGTCATAGAAGGCTTCGTCGTAGGGAAGGTCTGGCGTAACCCACTCAGCAAGGCGTGAGCATGCGGAATCGTCTCCCGCCAGCAGGCCGAGGAACAGGCCGTCTCGGAAGACCTCTGCCCATTCCAGATTGTCGTTGTCGGGCCGACGCTCCATGCACTCCGCATAATCCGGCCACCGCACGTAGTCGCCGTAGAAGTAGTCCACGGCGATGTCGGTTCCCGCCTGCAGAACCGACGAAGCCTCGGCGCCCGCCTCCCACAGGCCCCAGTGCATGAAAACCACGCTCTTGAGGCAGTCACTCAGATCAAAAAACCGGCAATACCGTTGGTCTTTATCCGGCGGATAGTTGCCGACTCCCATAAATTGCGACGGCTGGTTCTTAACGATCTCGGCGATCTCGGCGAAGCTCCTGTCGCCTACCCGGAGCGAAGCAACTTCTTCTCTGGACGGCATGTGGTTGCAGGTCCTCTCAATCACACCGAAATAAACACGCAATGTTCGCAAGCCATCGGCTCTTGGTAGGGCATACGCCCCAACAGTCTTATATCGTCTGGATTCGCCACACGCAACTTGGGTGAGACTCGTCCGAGTGATCCGGCCTTCGGCTTGGGCGCGATCAAAAGTGCGGCCACCAGAGGTTTAAAGTCCGGGCAGTGAGCCCGACTTTCCTCTCTCGTAAAAGCTTGCTTTTTGGGCGTGGACCGAAGCATCTTAAGTGCGGGATGCACTAAACGATGCACGAAACGGAGCCCGCCCCGTGGCACGCCCCGGCAAGCCCTTCTTAAGCGTGCCTACCAAGAGTTGGTGTTGCCGCTTACTGCCTGAAACCCTGGGCGGACTCCAGTCCTAACGCGGCGGCGTAGTCGGCTTGCGCGACGAAGTAGTCGGTCTGGGCCTCGACTCGCGCTGCGGCGGCTTCGGCGGTCTGCTGCTCACGGAGGTTGAGGTTGAACAGCGTGCTCTGCCCCAGTTCGTAGAGCCGTCTCTCGGCCGACTCCATCTGCTGGGAAAGAGTGAGCCCCTCGGTCGTTTCTTCGACCCGCTCGGCGGCGGCTAAGAGGGCGGCGTGGGAGGCCTGCGCTTCGGCGACGATCTTGTCGGCGGCGAACCGGGTCTTCGCGCGCAGTTGGGCGAGTTTGCCACGCAGCTGCCTCGCTTTGCCGAGCGCCTTGCGGCGCTCCAGCGGCACGGTCAGAGTCAGCGACGCCTCCAACTCGAACTCCGACTTGTCGCCCTTCGAACTGGTCGGCTCGCCGACGTCCTGGGCGACCAGCAGGCCCGCATCGACTTGCGGGCGGGTTTCGTTGTTCGCTTGGCGGAGCAAGACGCTCAGCTGCCGTTCGACGAGTCGCAACTCTTCGAGTTCGGGGCGGTTGGCGCGCGCCGTGGCGGTGTCCGCCACGGAGCCCCACTCGTCTGGCGACGGCGTCGGGGGGTAGTCGACGTTCGCCGCCTCGACAGGCAGCACCACCGGCGCGCCGCTGTCGTCGCGGAAGAAGAGCGACAGTTTCACGGCCGATTGCTCGAGCTTCCTGCGTGCGTCGATGAGCTTCGCCCGGCGTGAGACGATGATCCGCTGATTGTCGATCAAGTCGATCTCGGCCTTCTCGCCCAGCTCGACTTGGCGATCGAGGTAGCCATTGCGGTCGTTCCCGAGTTGGAGCACGCCTTCGGCGATGCGGTGGTTGGCCGCTGCGGCGACCCATTGCCAGTAGGCGACGGTCGCATCGCGGACCGAACCGATGAGGACGGCGCGGATCTCCGGCTCCACCCGCCCGCGCTCGAGCTGCGATCGCCAGAGCTCGGCGCGGTTGGCGTCGATGTTTCGGTCGCGGGCGAGCGGGGCGACGATGCCGGCCTTGAACTCGCCCCCCTTGTTCGTCTCGCGCTCGAGGTACCAGGGCTCGAACTGCCCGCGGCCGACGCGGTAGCCGGCGAAGGTCTGGCCGCCCCAGTAGGTGTCGCGCTTCAGCCCGATGTTGTGCCAGTAGTTCTTGTAGAAGTCGAGCGGCTGCGAGGTGCTGGCGCCCTCGAGCTTGTGGTCGAAGGCGCCCCACGCGGAGAGCGTCTCTCCCGAGGCGACCGCGCGCGACGCGAGCGCCTGCTGGATGAGCGGGAAGTGCGCGCGGACCGAGGCGACGAGGCCCGGCAGCGAGGGGGCTTCGATCGGCATGGGCGGGGCAATCACCTCCGCCGTTTCGACATCAACCGGCAACCGAAGAGGTTCGCTGTCTGGCGTGTCAGCGGGGGGCGCCTTCTCGGGCTTGTCGTAGACAACCTGGTGGACCCTCTCGACCGCCAGATCGGGGGGCGCATGGGGCGCCGTCGCGGCGGTGGGTTTCATGCCCGAGCGGCACCCGACAGCGCACGCAGCAAGGACCGACGCCTTTGCCAAGGCTTTCCATTGCCACCGCATGCCAGCTCCACAGAAGTCGCCCAGTAGACCGACGCCTGGATTACCGGCGCCTCCCCTACAATCGGTCCCCAGGGCTCATCTGTCCCATGCTGGCGCCACGAGGCCGCAAGGTCCCCCACGCCGTGGCGCCTTGGGGGGTCTAACTAGATTTTAACCTTGGGCGGCTTGGACGGCTTGGCGTCCTGCTTCGAATCGAGCGCCGGCGGGAAGCCGTTCATGCGCCTCCACACCTCGTAGCCCAGGGGGACTTGGTCGAGCAGCAACCAGGCGTTCGCGCGCACGCCTTGCCGCAGGTAGGGGTGCTCGGGCCAACTCGCGTCTTCCGGATCGGGAACGATAACGACTCGAAACTTGCCGGCGCCGTTGTCCGTGGGGTCAACCAAAGCCACCGTGCCGCCGAATGTGCCGACCGCCACGCTCGGCCACCCGGAGAACTGCACCGCGGGCCAGCCCTCGAACTGCAGCCGCACGTGCCGGCCAGGTGCGACGAGGGGCGCGTCGTTGCCGGCGACCCAGACCTGCACGGCGGGACTCGCGGTCTTTGGGACGATCCGGCAGAGCTGGTCGCCCGGCTTCACGATGGACGAGCTGTCGAAGACCGTCAGGTTCATCAGGTAGCCGTCACGCGGCGCTCGGACGTCTTGGGTTTGCTGAACAGCGACCTTGCGTTGCTGGTCGAGCAGCTTCGACTCCTTCTGATTGATCTCCTCGCTGGTCTTGTTGATGTCGATCTCGGCCTTGGAGACATCGGCGCTGGCTTTCTCGAGCTGCGAGAGGACCTTCTTGATCTTTGCCTCCCACTCCTGCCGCTTGGACTCGCGCTCGCGTTTCTTGCCCTCGACGCCGTTGCGGGCGTTCTCGACCTCTTGCTCGGCGACCTTGGCGTAAGCCTTCGCGTCGCGGTACTTCTGTTCGCTTTGTTGGGCTTTGAGCTGCGACTCGATTCCCTCTTCGAACAGCTTTTGTTTCCGTTGGAAATCGGCCTCCGCCTGCCACAGCTTCGCCTCGGCGGCGGTCAGCTTGCTCTGTTCGGAAGAGAGCTTGTTGGCCGCCTGATCGACGAACCGGTCGTAAGCGCCCACGAGCTCGTCACGCGCGTTCCGCATCGCTTCGAGCTCCTCGGTCGTGATCTCGACGATTCGCAGGTTGTTGTCTCGCAGCTCACGCGCCCGCTCGAGGCGGTTCTTGGCGACGGTGAGCTCCGCTTGAGCGTTCACCACCTGCTGCTCCAAACGGGCCAGGTAGAGCGGGTCTTGGTCCTCAATGCGGAACAGCAGCTGCCCCTTGGAGACGTAGGCGTTCTCGGCGACCCCCTCGCCCCGGTCGGCGATGCGGCCCTTGATCGGAGCCTGCACCGATTGCGGTCGTTCGAAGGGGTCGAACGCGATGACGCTTCCTTGCCCGCGGATCGATTGTTGCCATGGCGCCAGCAACATCGCCAGCGTCACCACGACGATCAAGACAAGCAGCCACCGCCCCAACAGCCGGACGGATCTGGCCACCCGCGCCAATCGCAGCGCCGGGAATCTCTCTTCCTCGTGCTTGGTCGAGAGGGGCGTCTCTTGGCTATGCATTGCTCGCCTCCTTCGGGGCTCGGAGCGCGCGGTTGTTCGGAGCCGTCAACTCCAAGACACGCTCGAACCTGTCCGCCAAGTCTTGCCGCCCGGTGGTCAGCAGGAGCGTCCAGCCGCCTTCGGGGTCGAGCAACGCGGAGAGGGCGCGCTCCAGCTGCTCATCCGGCAAGCCGTCCAAGACCCCATCGACCAGCAGGAGTTTGGGCTTGCCGGCGATCGCCCTGGCGAGCATCAAGAGCCTCTGCTGCCCTCCGCTCAACGGGGTGGCGGCGGGGGTGAGCGGCGTGTCGAGGCCGTCGACCAGGTCGAGGCAATCTTCCAGCAGGCCGACCGCTTCGAGCGCCGCACGACTCTCCTTGGTCCCGACCTCCCGTCGCCTCAAGTGGACGTTGTCGGCGAGGCTCCCCTCAAAGATCTCGGGCTCGCTCGCAAGAGCGACCGACGATCGCAGCATGTCCGGGCGGGCATCCCGCGGGTCGAGACCGGCGATCGTGACCCTCCCCGCCGCGGGATCGGCGGCGCCGTAGAGCAAACGGCAGAGTGCGGACTTCCCGGATTTCGCCCCGCCAAAAACCGCCACGCGATCACCGGGCGCCGCCTCGATCGTGACCCCCGACTCGAAACGCCCGCGAACACCCGACAGGCGCAAGTTCTTGAGCGAGAACAACAAGCCCTTGTCACCGGACTCTAGCGTCAAGGCTCCGTCGTGGCGTTCGACCGGCAGGTCAAAAAGAACGCCGAGCTTGTCGATCGCGGCGACGAGGTCGTAGAAGCCCTCTAGGTGTTTTCCGATCTTGGCGAGCGAGCCCAAGATGGTCGAAACGATCAGCTCGGCGGCCACGAGTTGGCCGAGCGAGAGTTGCCCTTGGATCACCAGCCAACCTCCCCCGCCCAGCAGCACCGTGCCGGCGACCGCCTGCAGGGTGAGCACGAACACGATCTGCCGGAACAAGACCGAGAAGTGCGTCCGCCGACTGCTGAGGTACTTGGTCGTGAGCAGGTTCGCTCGGTCCGCGGCGAACTCCGCGCCGCCGGAGGGTTTGAACGCCGTGCCGCAGCGTATCAGGTCCTCGAACCAAGCGGCCAACCGGTACTTATATTTTGACTCATCGATCCCTGTGCGAATCGCCCCGCGCCCCAGGACAAACAAACCACCAACCACGAGCAGCAACAGCAGCACGTCGAATCCCAGCAGCCAAGGGTGGTAAAACGCCAGGACCGTCATGCCGACCAGCGTGGCGAGCACCAGGCTCACGCCGTCCAGCAGCAGCTGCGCGACGACCTTCTGCAGCGTCACCACGTCGAAGAAGCGATTCGCGAGTTCGGGGCCGTACGCGCCGCCGAGGCGGCCGGTGTCGACCCGCGGCAGGCGGTACGCCAAGTCGGCCGAGACCCGCGCGAAGAGGCGCCGCTGGATCACCTCCGCCACGTAGGTCTGCATCGCTCGCATCACGGCGGCGAAACCCAAGAAAGCAAACAGCAGCAGCGCCAGCACCAGCAGGGGTTGGAGCAGCCGGCCGAAGGTGACCGTGTTGACGAGCGACTCGACCGCGATCGGGGTCGAAAGGTTCAGCACCCCGGCGAAGAACGCGAACACCAGGATGATCCAGATGTCGTTCCATTCCGGGGCGAGCAGCTTCTGCAGCCGTGCAACAGGGCGTTGAACGAACCGCGAGTTGTGGGCCGAATCAACCGACTCGCTACTCTCGACCACCAGCCACTGGCTTGGTGCGGACGCCCCCCCGCCACCGCTGGCCAATGCGCTTTCGATGATCATGGATCGCTCATCGATCTCGCCCACGGCCAATTCTGCGCTCGACCCACCGCCCACGATCACCAATGGCCCACGCCCCTCGTCCCAAAGGCCGAGAACCGTGGCGCCACTCTCAGCAAGGCCACGAGCGTCCTTCAGACCGAGTTGGGCCTCATGGGCGCGCAGGTTCAAGCTGCGACAAGCTTCGGCTAGCCACTTGCGCCATTGATCGGATTCCGCCCCCGGCCACGCGTCGCGCGCCTCGCGTAAGAGTTGCTCGGCACGGAGGTGCTCGATCGGCGAGCGACACTCGCGGCTGACCCTCACCAGCACACCGGCAAGGGCTGAGGCCGAGGGGGCGACGCCAATGCTCATCGCTGCGTCTCCGATTTCTTCGGGCTTCGCTTCGGCTGCTTGCCCACGTGGCCGGTGACGAGTTCAAGGAGTTGATCGACCGTGCGGTGCGATTCGATCGGGTGCCGCAGGGGCATACGCTTGGCGATCTGGTACCGGTTGCGGCGACCAACCCGCTCACGGCGGAGATAGCCCCCCTCTTCCAACTCACGAACGATCCGCTGCACCGCCCGCTCGGTGATGCCGATCCGCTGTGCGACTTGGCGCAGCACGAGGTCCGCCTCGCTGTGCAGAAGGATCAGCACATGGGCGTGGTTGGAAAGGAAGGTCCAAGGCGGCTGAGTGTCGTCGGTCATGTTCAGTGGCGGGAATGCGACCTGCGGCGCGAGGGGTGCGGTCCTAGCCAGTTAACCCCACTCCATCGAACGGCGCCGCTAGTGGCCCGCGTGGACTCTAGAGCGGTTTGCTCATAGGTGCAGACGCTCGGCTCGCGATCGGCGTCATGGCTTCGTCAGCCTGCATCGACAATGCACCGCATTGCCTGCTTCGGCTTCCTCGCCACGCCGCCAATCGCTTCCCCCCTCGTCCACACCAATTCGAAAACCGCTCTGGTCAACTATAATACGCGAACTGAATTACGCCAATCGCATTGCGTACTTTTTATGTCGCAAGTCTTAGGACGCGAAAAATGCGGCAAACCCGCTCTCCGTCGTCCGCGCCGCCTACTGCGACTGATCTTCTCTGGTAAGTCATCGCCGTCGGCGGCCCTTCGCTCTGCCGATCGCAGAACCCAGAACGGACTCTGCTGGCGAGCCGCGCCGTATCGAGACATGGCCGGCCGAATTCACTCGGCTTCGGTCACCGCCGCCTCGATCAAGCGGAGCATCCGCTCGGCATCGGGGCCACCGGTGTCGAGGTAGGTTTGCTGCACCGCCTCGCTGGCGCTGGCGAAGGCTTGCCGCTCGCCGCTGGTGAGCGGCGGCGTGATGGTCAGCAGCTCGTTGCAGTCGACGAGCTCGGCTCGCTCCTCGGGCGTGAGCGCGGCGAGGAAGTTGGTGAAGTCGCCGCACAGGCCGAGCCGCGCGCCGCGGGCCTTTTTGGCGGCGATGATCGTCTTCAGGCGGTCGGTCTGGAAGGCGACTTGGCGGTCGAAGATGTAGCCGTTGAGCGCCGCGATCGTGTCGTCGATCAGCCGCCGGTCGGACTCGGTCTGCCCCTCGTAAAACTCCCGGTTCGCCGCCGCGGTGGTCACGAAGTGGGCGTGGCCGGGGAAGATGAGCCAGTCGGTCACCTCGTAGAATTTCTGGCGCTCGATGGCGAAGACCGGATTCACCTGGGCGTCGACCATGCCGAGCTGCAGGGCGCTGTAGACCTCGGAATAGGGCAGCGGCGTGGCGCTGGCGCCGTAAGCGTTGTAGGCGTGGAGCAGGATCGGCGAGGTCATCACCCGGATCTTCACGCCGCGGAAGTCGTCGGGCCGGCGGATCTCCTTCTGGGTGGTCCAGACCATCTCGCCCTCGGGGAAGATCGACAGGAGCTTCCACCCCTTCGCGGCGTAGAGCTTGTCGAAAGCCGCGAGCAGCTCGGGCGAGGCGAGCGCCCGCTGGTTGACCGCGTCGTCGTGCGACAGCACGAAGTGCAGCAGGAAGGCTTGGGTCTCGGGGATGAACTTGCCGATCGAGCCGGGCGAGGCCATCGCGAACTCGATGGCGCCGAGGTTGAGCTGCTCGGTCATCTGGGTCGACGTGCCGAGGGGGCCGTACGGGTAGACGACCACGTCGATCTCGCCGCCCGACGCCCGCTCGACGCGCCGCTCGAACTCGAGCGCGTACGCGTGCTGCACGCTCCCCTCCGACTCCTCGATGGCGAAGCGCCACACCCGCGGGCCGTCGCCCCCGGTCCGTGCTTCGCCGCAGCCTAGGCTGGCGACCAGCAGCAGCAAGAGCCAACGCTTCATGCCGCGCCTCCCGTCGAGATTTCGGCGATCCAAGAGCCGACGCCGCGCATGATCATGTCGACCGCGATCGTGCCGATCAGCAACGCCGCCACGCGGCCGGTGATCTCGAGGTAGCGCTCGATGATCTGCTCGTTGCGTTTGCGCACGGCGTCGAACACCGCCTTGGTGAGCAACAGGAAGACACAACTGAGGGCGAGCGACGTGGCGATAGCGCCGCACGCCATCGCCGGCGGCAGGCGGTTGCCGATGATCACACTCGCGCTGACCGTGCCGGGGCCGATCATGAACGGCATGGCGAGCGCGCCGGCCATGTGCCCGGGGGTCCCGCGCAGCGACACGATGAGCATCGCCCCGCTGGTGATCGACTTCAGTGCGATCACCAAGAACAGCACCCCGCCGAAGACCTGGAAGGCCTCGAAGCGGACTTGCAGCAGGTCCGAGAAGAACCGCTCGCCGCAGAGGGCGAACAGGAAGAACGCGGCGCCGCTGATCATGAACGCGCGGAGCAGCACGCCGGTGAAGACCCGCAGCGTGAGGCTGGTCATCACCTCGTGGAGGTACGCGCTCATCAAGAACGGGTTGAATAAAACCGCCATGAGCACGACCGCGTCGAGAAACGTTTCATCCATCGGGTGTCGTCGCTGTAGGTTCTAGTCTTCGCGGGGTGGTTATGTCGGAAACGCCAGGTCGCGCAGCCACAGGCTCAGCGCGGGGAACGCCAGGACCAGCAGCGCCGCGACGAGCAGGATCACGATAAAGGGGGGCGTGCCGCGGACCACCGTCCAGTAGGGCTGCCGGAAGACCGCGATCGCCGTGAAGATGTCGCACCCGAAGGGGGGCGTCGCCGAGCCGATCGCCACCTGCAGGGTGACGACCACGCCGACGAGCACCGGGTCGATGCCGGCCGCCACGGCGATCGGGTGGAAGATCGGCGTGAGGATCATGATCACCACGATCGGGTCGACGAACATGCAGCCGACGAAGAAGGCGGCGGAGATCGAGAGCATGATCGGCCAGTAGCCCGACCCGGCGTTGAGGCCGACCTCGGCGAGCAGCGTCTGCGGCAGCTGGGCGAACGAGATCACCCACGAGAACGACGCCCCGGCGCCGACCAGCACGAACACCACGGCGGTCACGAGCCCGGTCGACAGGGCGACCTTGGGCAGGTCGGCCAGCGAGAGCTCGCGGAAGACAACGATCTCTAAAAACGCCGCGTACAGGACCGACACGGCGGCCGCCTCGGTCGGGCTGAACACGCCCGAGTAGATGCCGCCCAGGATGATCAACGGGAAGCCGAGCGGCAGCAGGCTGCGGCGCGTCGCCCGCCAGCGCGCCGCGGGGGCGGCCTTGGCGGGCCGCTGGTCGTGCCCCGCCGGCGAGGCGAAGTAGCAGTACAGGCAGAACATCGCCAGGATCAGCAGCCCCGGCCCCACACCGGCCAGGAACAGCTCGCCGATCGACGCGCCCGACACCACGCCGTAAACGATCATGCCGATGCTCGGCGGTATGAGCAGCGCGATGTCGCTGGCGTTGATGATCAGCGCGGTCGTGAACGAGTCGGAGTAGCCCGCCTTCAGCAGACGGGGACGCAGCGGCCCGCCGATCGCGACGACCGTCGCCTGCGTCGACCCGGACATCGCGCCGAACAGCGTGCAACTCACCGCCGTGGTCATCGGCAATCCGCCGCGCACGTGCCCGACGAAACTCATCACCATGTCGAGCAGCCGATCGGCCGCCTGGCCGCGGGTCATGATGTCGGCGGCGAAGATGAACATCGGCACGGCGATCAGCGCCGCGGGAGTGACGCCGCCGATCCATTGCTGGATCAGGATCGCGGGGGTGATGTCGCCCGGGTAGTAGGTCACCAGCACGGCGAGCGCGGCTACTGCGAGCGGCACCATCATCGGGAAGCCGACGAGCAGCAACACGATCATCACCGCCGCGATGAGCAAGGTCATGCCGAGCACGCTATTCGCCTCCCGCCACGTTTGAGGGAGAGGCGGGGTCGTCGTTCGCTGCCTCAGCTAGCCCAGCAGCGGGTGTCCCCGTCACGGGTGAGGCTATGTCGGGTGGGGTTGCCGAGCCGAAGGCGCGGGCGGCGTACTGCAGACCCGCGAGCAGGAACCCGAGGGGCGCCACCGAATCGACCAAGTAGTACGGCGCCCGCGTGACCGGATAGACCCCGCCCATCTCGTAGACCGCATAAACGTAACGCGCGGCGTAAGCCGCCAGGGCGAGCATCGCCAGCGCGGTTGCGCCGCAGACGATCCGCTCCCACCGCGCCCATGCGGCCGCGGGGAGTTGCTCCGTGAGGGCGGTCATGCGGATGTGCCGATGCAATCCGGCCGCGTAGCCGAGACCGACAAACGTCACGGCGATGATCAAGAACTGCGATAGCTCTTCGGCCAAAGCGAGGCTCACGCCGAGCAAGCTGCGGCTCATCACGTTCGCGATCGTCAGCGCGGCGATCCCCAAGATCGCCGCCGAGAGGACGAACGCTTCGATCTTCTGGAGAAGAGCGGCGGAGGTAGAGATCAAGCGAATCATTACGCGAGCAACTATCCCAGATACGGCGCCGGTAGGAAAGGTACGCCCCGATCGCACGCGTTTGCTACGCGAATGACCCAGCTTTGGCGTTCGAGTTCGCTAACCGGCTCATACCCTCGAGACTCGCGGCAAACCCGCGCCGCTCGGCACGCGCGTTCGAACTCCGCCAATCTCGTCTGAGCGTAGGGCCTGCATGAGCCCGAGGTGTCCCCAGCTCATCATCTATAAATTTTTTTCCAACGCCTGCGTGCTACTGAGCTGCTGGTGAAGCAGCCACTCTGGTCGGCAAAGTGTCAATCACTTTCCACAATCGGATTCGCGGCAGGCAAGATCACCCTCAAACCGGGCGGCGTGAGCAGTAAAGGCTCGCTAGCAGAGACTTTGCGGCTTGCGAGGGCGTCCGGCCCAAACTTGCCGACCGGGGTGAAGGCGGCTACAATGATTTCCCGATTGGTTGCATATGCAACTATTAGCATTGCAATTATCCCCGGGTGGCTTCTAGCCTTTGCCCTCCCCTTTCCTCCCTTGTCTGGGCAGGAGTTGGCTGTCTTGTCGTTTCAGGCCCTTCAGGCCTTGGCGGGAGGGTTGTCGACCGATCGTTCCGGACCCGTACCGATAGCACAGCAGCCCCATCTCTCTCAGCAATCCCCCTCACTCGCATTGCGTTGCGCCGCCAAGGCCGACGCCGGCGAGATCGAACGGCTGGTGCGCGATTCGGGTGTGCTCGACGTCAATTCACTCTACGCCTACTTGCTGCTCTGCGACCACTTTGGGCAAACCTGCCTTGTCGCGGAGCGGGCTTCGGGCGAGCCAGGGGCGGCGGACGGGCTGGCCGGCTTTTTGACCTCTTACCTGCCGCCGGCCAAGCCGGGAGTCGCGTTTGTCTGGCAAGTCGGTGTCGCCGACTGGGCCCGCAAGCAGGGGCTCGCTAAGCGATTGCTGGGACGCCTGATCGGGCTGCCCGAGCTGGCGGAAACGCGATACCTCGAAACCACCATCACCGATAGCAACCTCGCCTCGCGGCGCCTGTTTACTTCCTTCGCCGAGCAGATCGGAGCTTCGGTGCGGAACGACACGGGCTACACCACCGCCGACCTAGGCGGCGAGCACGAGGCGGAAAAACTCTACCGGATCGGCCCGCTCCCCGCGGACCGGTCGCCATTCAAGGAGCTTTAATGGACACGCAGGCGGACACGCGGATTTTTGACCAACTCGAATCGGAAGTGCGATCGTACTGCCGGATGTGGCCGGCGGTCTTCACCAAGGCGCAGGGGCACACCCTCACCGCCGAGGACGGACGCGAGTACCTCGACTTCTTCGCCGGCGCCGGCGCGCTCAACTACGGGCACAACAACCCGAAGCTCAAAGAGCAGCTCGTCGAGTACATCCAGAAGGACGGCGTGACGCACTCGCTCGACATGATGACCGAGGCGAAGCGCGAGTTCCTGCAGACGCTCGACGACGTCGTGCTGTCGCCGCGCGGGCTCGACTACAAGGTCATGCTCCCGGGACCAACCGGCACCAACGCCGTTGAGGCCGCCCTCAAGCTGGCCCGTTTGGTCACCGGCCGCACCAACGTGCTGGCGTTCACGAACGCCTTCCACGGCATGACGCTCGGCTCGCTCGCCGTGACGGGCAACGGCAGCAAGCGCGCCGGCGCCGGCGTGCCGCTGAGCAACGTCACCCGGATGCCCTTCCACCGCTACCTGGGCGAAACCGACACGATCGATCTGCTCGAGCAGCACCTCGACGACTCGAGCAGCGGCGTCGACAAGCCGGCGGCCCTGATCCTCGAAACGGTCCAGGCCGAGGGCGGCATCAACATCGCCACCAACCCCTGGCTGCGTCGGCTGCAGAATCTGCTCAAGCGGCACGAGATCTTGCTGATCGTCGACGACATCCAGGTCGGCTGCGGTCGCACGGGCAAGTTCTTCAGCTTCGAGGCCGCCAACCTCGACCCGGACATCGTTTGCCTCTCCAAGTCGCTCTCGGGCTACGGCGTTCCCCTCTCCGTGACGATGTTCCGCCGCGAGCTCGACGTGTGGGAGCCCGGCAAGCACAACGGCACCTTCCGCGGCCACAACCTGGCGTTCGTCACCGCGACCGCCGCGCTCAACGAGTACTGGCGCGACGACGAGCTCACCAAGGCCGTCGGCCGCAAGTCGAGCACCGTGCAGGAGACCCTGCACAGCCTCGCCGACGAGTACGGCGCCCAGGTCCGCGGCCGGGGCATGATCAACGGCATCGAGTTCGAGACCCCCGAGGTCGCCCCGCTCATCTCGCAGGCGGCGTTCGAACGCGGCCTGCTGGTCGAGACCGCCGGCGCCAACGATCAGGTCGTCAAGCTGATCCCGCCGCTGACGATCGACGAGGACGAGCTCGCCCGCGGTCTGGGCCTGCTCGAGGAGTGCGTGCACGACGCCCACCGCGAAGTCGCCGTCGCCAGCTAAACGGGCGCGGCCACGCGGCCGCCGCCGTGGATCGCGTCACCGCATCTCATTCAACCCATTCGCTGAGGAAAGAACCGAAGATGATCGTTCGCTCACTGGAAGAACTGAAAGACGCCGGCCGGGTCGTGTCCGACACCGGCTGGACCAGCCGCCGCCTGCTGCTCGCCGATGACGGCATGGGCTTCTCGGTGCACGACACCGAGATCGACGAGGGCGCCAAGCTCGAGTTGCACTACCAGAACCACCTGGAGTCGGTTTACGTCATCGAGGGGACCGGCCACATCACGGACCTGGCGACCGGCGAGAAGCACCCGCTGCAGCCCGGCACGGTTTACGCCTTGGATCAGAACGACAAGCACATCCTTGTCGCCGAGACCAAGCTGCGCACGGTCTGCGTGTTCAACCCGCCGCTGGTGGGCCCCGAGTCGCACGACGAGAACGGCGCCTACCCGCTGCTGACGGCCGAAACCGCCGCCTCTTAAAGACGAATCGCCATGGGCTAGAGCGGTTTTCGAATTGGTGTGGACGAGCGGGGAAGCGATTGGGGGCGTGGCGAGGAAGCCGAAGCAGGCAATGCGGTGCATTGCCGATGCAGGCTGACGAAGCCATGACGCCGATCGCGAGCCGAGCGTCTACACCAATGAGCAAACCGCTCTAGATTCCCCCCCGGGCCGCTGGCCGGGGGGAGTCGGCCCATCGCGTCTCGCGCCCTCGCCGCCGCCGCTCGCAAGCCCCGCGGCCCGGGGCTTTAACCGAGCGGCTTCTCGTCGACGACGGGCGCCAAAACCGGCGCCACGTCGAGCTCTTCGGCGCCCATCATCTCCACGATCGTCTCGAGACTCGTGAGCAGATTCTGACGCTCGGCGTCCGACAACGCGTTCAGCCGGGTCAAGAAGCGTTCCTGCAGCGGCATCGGGAGCTTGCGTATCTTCGAGCGGCCGCCGGGCGTCACGCGCAGCAGCACCCGCCTGCGATCCTCGGTCGCCCGCTCACGCGTGATCAGGCCGAGGTGGTCGAGCCGGTCGAGGATCCGCGAGACCGTCGCCGGGCTGAGCTGCACGGTCTCGGTCAGTTGGGCGGCGGTGATCTGGTCCTTCGCCCCCGCCTCGCCGATCAGCCGCAGGCAGATCAGCTGCGTCGCCGAGAGCCCCGCCTCCTTGGCGAGCTGGCGCGAATGATCGGCCGTGCGTCGCAGCACCCGCCGAATCGCCTTCAAGATACGGTCGGCAACGGCGTCCCCGGGCGTCGCCTGCGAGGCGACCTGCTTGCGTTTCGTCTCGTTTCGGCCATTCGGCATCGGCTAAGAACTTCTCGGCAGCGGCTCTAAAGGATCGATTCCAACACGGCGGTCGCGAACGCCAGTCGGCAAAATATCTAAGCGGTTTGGCGCCAGTATACTCCCCCCCGCCCCAACCTCAACGGATCCGCGGCGGCTCAGTCGTGTTGGGGGAAACCACAGCGTTCCCACCGCCTCCGGCCCCACCGGCTCCCACCCACCGGCCCCCACCCATCGCCCCGCGGCCTCAGCAGCCGCGACGCCCGGCTGGCGCCCTGCTCAGCCCCGCGGCGCCGGCCGCCACGATCGCCAGCCAAAGCCCCCGCGGCTCGGGCGCCTGCGTGGGGTTTGCGCCGAGGGGGAGCGATTGGCCGAAGTGGGCGATCCACAGCTGATAGTCGTCGTCGTCCACCACGCCATCGCCGTCGCCATCGGCGGCCAGCCCAAAGCCCGCCGAGCCGCGCAGATCACGCCACACGGTGAAGTCGGCCGCGTCGACCACGCCGTTGCCGTTGTAGTCGCCCGCGAGTGCGGGCGCCGGGAACTGCGAGGCGACTCCGTACCCCAAGTCGCGCAGCAGCGCCGCGTCTAACTCGGTCAGGTGCTTCCGCACGCCGCGCAGCGCGTTTGGATCGAGCGACGCCTCGGACACGATGTCGCCCGAGCCCCACACGATCGATTGCACGTTCTGAGCGAAGTGCCCCCCCACGGCCGGCACGGGGCCGCCGTACGTGGCGACAAGGTTCTCACCGACCAAGTCGCCCGAGCCGTCGAGCCCCACGTAGGCCGCCATGTTGCTCGTCGTCGCCCCGAGCGCGTGGATCAGCTCGTGCAGCGCGGTGGCGTATAGGTCGAGTCGGCCGTCGGCCACAGGGTCGACCGACTCGAGGTCGAAGCCCTTCCAACTGTCCGACGAGGTCGAGTAACGCCAGTTGTCGCTCGGCGTGTCGAACGTGGGGGTCTTGTCCGCGTCTTGCACGCCGTAGTCGTCGGTCGGGTCGACGCCCGGCGGCTGGCCGGCGTACCAGCTGTCGCTGAGGTCGAAGTAAACGCGCCCGCCCCAGGTGTTGAACTCGGCGCCGGCGAATGAGTCGCTTACCTAAATCGGTCGACTTGCACAAGTAGCTTAAGCCTAGGGGCGTGCCCATTAAATTGTTGGTCGAATCTCGCTGGAGCTCTACAGCCAGGCTATCCATCATTCAGTATCACTTACGCTTAATTGATTGACCAAACGCGTATGCGATTCCTCTAGAGATCTAAGATTCATTATTACCTGACGACAATAAAGAGGCCCGTGATCGCTGAATCTCATGTAATCTCTCACGGAAGGAGCGGCCGTGCTCGCACCAAGAAGAGGATCAGAAGCAGGATCACTATTACTACTGCTCCCCACTGCGTCTTCCGTCCACTTCACAATTAATTGAATATCTTCAGACAAGACTCTAAGCTGTTGCAAGGTAACGTCTTTCGCGAGCGTATTCGGCCTTCTTTCGCTGAGGTAATCGAAGATGCTTTTCATCCGCGCAATCTTCTGCGGACTTGTCGGTACAGTCAAGTATACATTGGACGCAGATAGCAACAGCCTCTCTTCTGCCTGAATGCACATCTCCACTGGAAGCTGTGGAACCTCATACGAAGCAAGGACTCTAAGAAGGTCAATGCGTGGGGCAACCACTGCTAAATCGTATCCGCCCGCGTCCTCCCGCTCCCATTCTTGAACGCTCCGCATCTTGCTAGAGTCTGCATACTGATACAAACGATCAAGCACCCCTTCTCTCGGCTGCGCGTCACCCTCTGTTAACTGCAAATCAGCTAGACTAGGGATTGCATGTATAAGAGCCTCGATGGCGCTCGCGTTGGGTTTCTTTGTCATGCAGTCAACATACGCATTCGCATGCCTCACAGCATTGCCCATGTCTCCCAGGCTTGCGTGCTTCCTAGCTAAGAAGAGGTAAAATATCGCTCCGTCGCTACCAAGTGCCCCACTTTCGGACATGCGGCCAAGCCGCTCCTCAACCTCGACCAGTTGGCCAGTATTTAAGAGCACTCTGAGCAGCGAGAAGCTATACCTTTCATCATCGCCGGCGAGAGATGCTCGTTCTGCAAATGGCTGCGCTAGCTTCCAATCACCAAGCATCTCGTAACTTAATGCTATACCCATCGCGTCATCCGCTGAAAGTATTGATGGGTCAGAATCAGCGAATCGATTCACTATGCGTGATAATTGCTCATGGTACGAATGCTCCAAGGTACCTAGGCCCGCACCGCTTAGACCATCAACAGGAATACGCTTAAAATGAGACTGTACACTATTGTAAGCAGCAAGCGGCGACACGCTAGCCATGTCTAACTGACCAGCTGCATGCACGCCAGAACTGCGATTGCTACCCGCTTCAATCTCAGCGGCACCCACCGAGTTGCAAGCGACACACAGCACGATGCACAAATAACGCAACATACCCCCCATAGGATCACCTCCGCTAGTATTTGATTACATTAATACAGCGTGCCGCTACTCAGTTAGAGTAGCACTCATGGATACTTCACCCACCACCGCGCTAGAGGCATCCCCTGTTGTAATGCCATACCCACCAGCCCCCCACTGCCCTGCATACATCTCATAATCGTCTCCTACCAATACAGCCTGCGTAAACACAAGCTCCTCCCGCAATGATGGCTTGAACACAGGCCCAGACACCGCCGCTGCAGCATTAACGTCATCCTCAGTAGAGGAGGTTAGGGTGTGACTAATTTCCCAGCCAGCCGCCCCCTGATACACCGCCTGCGCCACACTATCACCAACATAAGCCATTACCGTATACCCCTGGTCGAAAGAGGCATCACCATGCGACTCAAGGCGTATGCACCCTTTCATGGTGGCTAAACCATTACTCGTCCCCGCCGGCTGAAGTGGAGTCCACTCATTGTAAGAGTAGCAATGAACGTCCCATTCTGGCCGTAGCACTCCTGCGGAAAGCGACCCGGTACTAGAAGTAGAGTAGCAAGAAGAACTGCCGACTGGCAGTAAAAGCGATGCGCCTACCGGCACGCCACAGTTGCCTGAATAGCAGGACGCATGCGATTGAGCATACTCCATGGGTGAAGACAGACTGGCAGGTATAACCCAAACAGAGGTATCGGAGTCAGACGCAAAGTAAGAGTCAGATGACGCGGCGTTGTCGCAGACGCCGTTCTCGGTGGATACTGATACATCCCCATACTGCGAGGGGTAACCTAGTGTCTCTGCAGCACGCTGGAACAATACTTGGTGAACATACGGACCCTCTTCCTCCTCCTCTTCCTCCTCCTCTTCTTCCTCCTCTTCCAACTCGAAGCAACCGAATTCATACTCCTCTTCCTCTTCCTCTTCCTCTTCCTCTTCCTCTTCTCCACCGCCCTCGCAGAAAAACTCCGCCGCTGATGTAGCCACTGCGTCTGACAATCCAGACGTGTCTGCATCATCCATGGAAACGCAGTCGGAGCAAGTGTAGGTGGGCGGCAAGAACCCAGCTGGGCAACCGGTTGTACCACTCAATGACACACCGCTGCAAGAAATGGAGGTGGAGGCCCGCACGTTCCCCTGCGTTTGCCCGGGGGACAAAGGCGTGACCTTGTGATACACAGTGTTAACACTGGGAACCGCAATGAGCCCCCCCGTACCATCCCTGTTTGCGGGCACTTGAAATCCCGTACTGCTATTGCCAAGAGCACTTACAGACCAGCCGAAGCAATGGCCCTTAGAACTGCACGTGCAATAAGCGTGCGCGTCTGCATTCCCTTCACTCGAGAAATCCACCTCAGATAATATCTTTAGATATATAAAGCACTCACGACGGCAGTCGGCGTCGGGGACATCGCAGATCCAGGATGTCTTGCTGTTAGATGACGCATCAGCGTATGACTCGCCATCACCATACACCAAACACAACTCCTCCTCTTGTTCATACTCATAATATGGGACTTCGTACTCCTCCTCCTCCTCCTCCTCCTCCTCCTCCTCCTCATCATCATCCTCCTCCTCCTCTTCCTCCTCGCATTCACACGGGGGATGACTGCATCGTGCTTGGCCATTTGAATTAAACACCGCCTGCGATACTGACGTAGCAAAGGCGACAGCGGACTGCTGCCCTACGGCGACTGGACAAGACGCCTGCGACATGGCAAGCGAATCAGCGTGCGACCCATCACGACTAGCTGTTGTCGCTGCAATACTAAATGCGAGCACCTCCGAGAACACCGATGCAGGCGACTCCGCATGCGACGCAAAACACGGCCCATACTCGTACCCCAACGTAGCCTCATCGCCTGCGTAACTGGAACTCGAAGTCGTGGATCTCATGTCATTAGAAGGATGGCCCTCATACGCAATACGCGTACACACGACTTGCCCCCTCTCTTGCTCTGCCACTACACTGCAGTTCAGTGAGCTGTACAACATCAGCGCAGCTGCAATTCGCAACCCTCCGACATAGCGTTCATGTGCAATAGGCATGGTATCCCCACAGAGTAGTAATTTAGTAGACAGCACCCCCCCCAGAAAGGAAGTCGCAGTGGCCGCATTAGAACAGCCCCTGAGAGATTGTCAAGAAAATAGATACCCGAATAGCGTGCGTACCATGGGGGGGCTGCAAAGCCTTCCGGTGATCTACGAAACCAAGAGTGCAGAACGAAGGATTAACGGTCTACTACGACTGTTTGCAACTGCTTTTCTAACTCTACTTCTGTTCGCACTAGACGGAAGTGCACTTGCTCAGCCAGCAGCGGAGAAGATGGGTGTAAAGAAGGCACCCACTGACAGCACGCCAGCCGTCAGCACGGGTAAAAGCAGTCACAATTCAGATTCAGCAGCAGAAAGTGACTCAATCGCAGCCAATGCGCAAGGCAAGATTATTATTGGTGGAACGACACTCGCCTCTATTGGTAAGGACGCGGTACCCATGGTCGCCAGAGTCGATACAGGTGCAGAAACGTGTTCCCTGCACGCAGAAGAAGTCAAGCTCAGCGGAGCTTCTCGTCGCCCTTCAGAGAATGTAGGACGGAAGATCACCTTCACAACATATGACAGAAATACAACTCCTGTCTTGATGTCACACGAGATCATGGCTTATGCCTACGTTCGCACGCTGGGCGGGGACCAAGTTAGGTACAAAATCATTATTCCCATCATCGTTTCCGGCAAAGAGAAGAAAGTCCTTGTCACCTTAACAGACCGCAGCGACATGCAGCATAGACTACTGCTGGGTCGCAATCACTTAAGAGGCGACTATGTGGTAGATGTAGAAATAAAAGGCCCCTGAACAAACATGCTCTCTCCGCATTCGGAATCTAGCACCAAACGAGCACATATGTCTTCCATGTAAACGGTGCTCTCGAAGTAGGAGTCGACGATCGAGACATTGCTGCGGAAGAAGATGTCGTCCGTCGCCACGACATTGGCGCCCGTGAACGAAGCACTCGAACCGCTGTTCAGCTCGATCTGGCCGGAGCTTCCGCCGTCGACCATGAGCGACGAGCCAATCATCGTCAGCGAGCTGCCCGAGCCGAAGGTGATCTCGCTGCCGCTGACCGTCAGCGAAGAGCCGCTGTCAAGCGTCAGCGAGCCCATGCCGAAGTCGATGTCGGCCGCGGCCGCCACCATGTCGCCGTCAACGATGAGCGAGTGCTCCACGTCGCCCGTGCCGAGGTCGATGACCGGCGTGGCGAGGAACGAGCCCAGCCCGTCCGGCGAGTCGTTCCAGTTGTTCTGCTCGAAGAAGTCGCCACCGGTGAGGCCGACGTAGTAGTAGTCGACTGCCGAGGCCGTCGAGGCGGCGGCCAACAACGCGGTGACTGCGCACAGGCGCGCGGCGATGCATCGAATCATGAGGTCTAATCTCCAGGCGTAAAGCGAGAAACCGAAAACGACGGTGGAGCAGCCGGCCGGCGCTGCCGCGCTCGGGGCATGTCCTCCAGAGTCCACAATTGCCTCGACTGTCCGATCGCAATCCAGCAGGGGCAGACACGCCCCGCCACGACCAAAGTCGAAAAAGCGGCCGCAAGGGCCGCCTACCATCAGGGTGGGAAATCCAGTGGGGAAGGTTTCGTGGGGATCGCCTGTAGGCTTGCGGCAGGGACCGAACTCGTTGGGCCCTCGCGCAAGCGCGACGTCATGCTAACGCTGCCGCAGCGGTAATATAATCAGCCACCCGCAATTATGCGGTTAACCGCGGCCCCGCAGTAAACCTCTGTGGATGGCTTTCTAGCGCCCCCTAAGAACCTGCTGCATATGCTGTTGGCGGAGTCATTGCAGCGCCATGGTTGATGAATAGAGCCAGGGAGAATGCACCTGTCGCCCGGAGGCGTCAACAACAGCAGGTGGTGATCGCTGAGAGTAATGCACAGCAGCCGCGGCGATCGGCAAAACGCTCGCGGCGTGCCCCCTGATCGGCCTGCTGTCGGCCGGCGTCTCCGGCAGCCTGGCTGGTCGCTGTGCATGCGGGCGGCGAGGTGGGTGGAGGTCCGGCTCGCGTGCTTCGTTACCTTCCCACGGCTGGATAGCTCTTTCGAGCGGTTTCGGTGCGGTTTGGCACGGAAACTGGAGATCATGCCTCATAAGTACAGTGACGAGATCGACTTTACTTCTCCCTGCCCTACGACGAGCGCCGCCCGCGTGACTGAAAACTCCCCGCTTGATGCGTCCCCCCCTACCCTGCCCGAGCGTCTTGAGAACGTCGCGAACGGGCTCTGGCAATCGGTGCGGTTCGGCGCCCGCGCTCTGGAGCTGAAGGCAGACACCACCGCTCCGCGCGAGCGGATTGAGCAGAAGCAACGGCGGCGGTTGCGTAGGCTCTTGGCCCACGCCAAGGAGCACTCGCCTTACCTCGCACAGAAGTACGCCGACCACGATCCCGAGACGGCCCGGCTCGAAGACCTGCCCACGGTGAGCAAGGGTGAGGTGATGGAGCACTTCGACGAGTACCTCACCGTCGACCTGAAGCGCGACGAGGTCGAGGCGTTCATGGACGACGAGGGCAACCTCGGCAAGCTCTGCCGCGACGAGTTCGTGCTGAGCCACACCTCGGGCAGCACCGGGCAGCCGCTGCTGCTGGTTAAATCGCGTCGCGACTTCGAGCTGCTGTTCGCCCTGCAGGCCTCGCGCGGCAACAGCGAGGAGCTCGACCTCTCGCAGATGCTCTCGCGGCTGGTCGAGCCGGTGCGGCTGGCGGCGGTGACGATGCAGCCGGGGTTTTACCCCTCGGGCACGGCGTTCCAGTACATGCCCGAGGGGGTGCGCAACTTTATCGACGTGAAGCAGCTGTCGTTCAGCGACTGCAACTTCGCCGAGCAGCTCGCCGAGTTCCGGCCGACCCACCTGTCGACTTACGCCAGCATCCTGCACGACCTGGCGCGTCGCGAGGAGGCGGGCGAGATCAACCTCAAGGATAACTTGCGACAGATCACCAACATCAGCGAGGTGCTGCTGCCCGACATGCGGCGCCGCTACGGCGAGCTGTTCGGCGCCACGATGCTCGACGACTACGGCATGGGGGAGTGCTTGTTCTTGACGAACGGCTGCCCCAAGACAGGCGGCATGCACGTGAACGCCGACTGGGCGATCGTCGAGACGGTCGACGAGGAGAACCGCCCCGTGCCCGTCGGTGAGCGCTGCGCGAAGGTGCTCGTGACCAACCTCGCCAACCGCGTGCAGCCGTTCATCCGCTACGAGGTGAGCGACATCCTGGTGATGGCGCCCGACGAGTCGTGCGGTTGCGGCAGCCGGCTGCCGCTGATCGAGCGGGTCGAGGGACGCACGTCGGACCTGCTATTCGCCCGCCAAGGCGACGGCTTCCGCTCGTTCCACCCGGGGCTGATCGAGAAGGCGATCGGCTCGGGCGCCCCGGTACGCGAGTACCGTCTGACCCAGGACGAGCTCGGCAAGGTTCGCATCGAGGTCGAACCGATCGGCGGCAACAAGCCCGACACGGCGGAGGTCGAGCGGGCCGTGCGCGAGAGCCTGGAGACGGGGGGCGTCGGCGACGGACTCGACGTGACGGTCGAGGTGGTCGAGCGGCTCGCCCCCGAAGACGGCGGCAAGTTCAAGCGCGTCGTGCTGAACGTCGAACCGCCGAGCGAAGACTAGAGCGTTTTTCGAATTGGTGTGGACGAGCGGGGAAGCGATTGGCGGCGTGGCGAGGAAGCCGAAGCAGGCAATGCGGTGCATTGTCGATGCAGGCTGACGAAGCCATGACCCCGATCGCGAGCCGAGCGTCTACACCTATGAGCAAACCGCTCTAAGGCCTCAGAGCAAGCCGATCGCGTGCTCGACGAGCGTCAGCCCCTTGGCCAACGTGCGCGCTCGCCACTTCGGGCTCTGCGGGGCGAACGCCTCGGCCAGCCGGCGTCGGGCGGGGTGCTGTGGGCCGATCGTGGGATCGGCCCGCGTGGCGCGGTTCTCGGCGACCATCGCACGCAGCACACGGAACGCCGGGTAAGTGCCGAACTCGGCGGTGGTGTAATGCACGGCGCTGCCCGGCAGCAGCTCCTGCAGCCAGGGGCCAAAGCCGCCGCGCACCGGGTATCGCCGGGGGCGGTGGGCGGCGACCACCGTCTCGTGGGGATAGGCGTTGTGCCACCACGCCTCCTCCTCGGGCCGCTCGCCCTCGGAGAGCAGCAAGTCGCAGCGGCCGCCGCGTCCCAACCCGGTGTGGATGTCGAGCCAGATCGTCTCCTCGCAGGCGCCGAGCAGGCTCGGCAACAACGCGGCGAGCCGCGCGCCCGACTGCGAGAGCCGGCGGCCGCCGTAGAACAGCCAGTCGTCGTGCTCGTACTGCCCGGGAGGCAACGTCTCCCAGAACGACCGCACACCGTGACGCGCCGCGAGCAGCACCATCGGCAGGCCGGTAAGCCCCCGGCGGCGGCGCGACTCGCCTCCCAGCGCACGGCGGAACGCCGAGGCGAGCGGCGGCGCCCCCGTGTACGCCTGCTCGGCGAGCAGGAAATTGCGGTTCAGGTCGACGTTGTCTTCGTTGAATCGCCGCCGCCAGGCGAACCCGTAAGGGTTGAGCGCGTGCAGCAGCAGCACCGCGGTCCCCTCGGGCAACGACTCGGCGCCGGCGGCGAAGCGTTCGACCCAGCCGCGCTGGATCGCGGCGCCGAGCGGGGCCTCGACGCCGTGCAAGCCGGAGCTCACCACAACCACTCTCCGCGGCCGCTGCGCGCCGAACAGAGCGGCGTCGACGGCGAGCTCTTCGCCCTGGGGGCCCGTCGCATCGATCGCCATCGATTCCCGCCACGCCACGTCAGCCGCGGTCGCCTCGCGAAAGAGCTCGCGCGATTCTTGGTAACTCGCTGGAAACAGGTCGTTGGGCTGCCGCACGGGTTCCTTACTCGGAGTTTCCCTTACCAGGTCTTGCCTACACAAGAATCCGAAAACAGGGGGCCGTTCATGGGTCAGGGCTGAGGATTCGGTGCGTCGCCAGCGGTGCTCAAGGTCGACAACGGTGCTCAAGAGAAATCGCAAACTAGAGGCGTAACACTTCTTGAGCTCTCAGCCAATCGCTAATCCCCGATCTAGCGAGCCGCTCGGCCCCTCCTGCCGCAGGCTTCTATTCTAAAGGATGGCGTGACTCGCAAGAACAGGCGCCGCCACTCTCTATACGCTCTTATGCGCTCTCCCCCTGCTCTCCTCAGTGCGTCCGCGGCGGAACGGAATTGGGCAAAAAAACCCAGCGCTTTCGAGCGACCATTTTGACCTCGAGGCGGCGGGACCGGAAACGCCTTAGCGTTTCGGCGGCGTTTGGTCGTGATATTAAGGTGGGACCTCTCTCGAGGGGCTGCTATCTTGTGAATCGCTGTTCGATGTTGAAAAACACCGGCCGTGACGCCGCCACTCTTTTGGGCGCCGCGTGGTTTATCGATTGACACCCTGAGAACATGGAGCGGCCGATCTTTCCATGGCGGATGAGACCCACGAATACGACGCATCGATCCGGCTCGAGCCGATCGAACCGACGCCCGCCGCCAAGCCGCCCCGCGCCGCCGCCAGCCTGCCCGCCTCCGAGGGGTGGGCCGAGTTGGAGCAGCGCGGCGGGCGCCAGCCGTGGGTCTACGCCCTGGTGGGCCTGGGCGTCTTGCTGAGTGTTTCGGTGCTCGGGCTGGTGGCGATGAAAATCGCCTCGTACAAGCCGGTCGACTTGTCCGAGTTGGAGGTGGCGCCGATTCGGTCTCACAGCGAGCTGCGCAAAGAGTCGGTGCGTGTCTTCTCCGAGTACGAAGTCGCGGCCGGCAACGCGGCGATGACCGAGACCGAGTTGACCGAGCTCTCGGAGGTCGCCGCGCTGTTCACCACCTACAGCGAGCACATCGAGGCGGGCGAGACCGGGCGGCTTGTCGAGCTGATTGACTACGATCGTTTGATGAAAAGGACACTCGACCACGGGGGCCTCAATGGCTGGTCCACGCTCGAGAAGAACCAGTTCCATCGCAACCTGAGCTCCTACGCCGATCCTGTCAGCCTGTGGACCAAACTCAGCGTCGTCGGCCTGGTCAATCCGCAGCCCGGCGGCAACACGCGCGTGGCTTACGTGCTGGGAACGACTAGCGACGGCGATCAGGGAGAGATCCGCTTCTGGCTGTACCGCTCCGATGAGGGCTGGAAGATCTACGACTGGGAACGCCTGGACCTGTGCTTTTCGGAGTCGCGGCTGAACAGCGCCTACTGCAGACACACCGGCACGCCCGCCATCACCGGGTTTGAGAAGTGGGTCGATCTGGTCGATGAATCCGATACTTTATTGGAGGAAGGCGAGCTCGAAGCGGCCAAGGAGAAGCTCCGCGAAGCGGAGCGGCAGACCCCGGCTCCGGGGCTGAGCGACTACCAGTGGTTGCTCACCGCCTACCGCTGGTCGGCGTTGAACGAGTCGGACGACGTGCTGCGCTGCTGCGATCGAATCGCCAAGCCCGACAAGATCCCCGGCGCCCACTACCAGCGGATGCTCCACCAGCAGTGGTCCAACCCCGGGGCTGCGCTCGAAAGCCTCATTCGGTACGAAAGCACGGTCGGCCCCACGCCGGACACCATCGAGCAACGGGCGCAGCTGCTGTCTCGGATGGGGCGTGAGCAAGAGGCGGTCGTGCAGTGGCGGCGTTTGCTGAAGCGTGAGCCCGAATCGATCGCCGCGCTGCGGAAAGTGCTGTTCGCCCTGCCCCAAGAAGACAAGACGAGCTTCGGCGACGACCTCGACCGCCTGGAAGATCCTGCCAAAACCGCGTCGACGCTCGTCGCGGCGGCCGGCTACCAGGACCTCGCCGCATTGCGTTTCCTGACCGACTATCTCAACCGCCGCACGCCAGGAACCCCCGAAGCCCTGAGGGCCCAGGCTGTGGTCGACGAGATCGCGGGCGACTACGACAGCGCCGCCGACCTGCTGCGGCGTGCGTTCGTGACCGAAGGCGACCCAGACGCCCAGGCGACCAGCGTCGTTAACTTCGTGCGTGTGATGGCCGAGAACAATCAGGCAACCGACGCCCTCGGGCAGATCAGCACCGAGAAAGCTTTCGAGGAGCTGCTTTACAGGTACGACGACGGCGAAATCGATATCACCGACGAGGAGTATCGCAAGGCGATCGAAGAGTTTGGGCGCCGCTTCCCCAAGAACCTCGACCTCGTCTCGCGACAAATCAGTCAGCTGGTAGACGACGAGCGGTACGCCGAGGCCGAGCGGTTGGCCCGCGCAGCGCGTGAACGGGCCCAGGCTTTGGCCGAGGGCGAGGACGAGCAAGCCGAAACGGCCTCGTATCAGGCGGATTCGCTCGGCTACCTGCTGACCCGAACGATGTTTGAACAAGGCAAGACACTCGAGGCGTATCGCGCCGCCGACGATCCGGCCCAGGGATTCCTGCAGCTGGCGCGGCTCGCGCTGGCGGACAAGCGGATGGACCACGTCGACTGGCTCCTCGAAGCCCATCGACGCGATCACCCGGACGACCCGGCGCTCGAATTCATCCGGGGCGAGGTCGCCGCGCAAGACGAGCGTTGGCCGGAAGCGGTCGCGGCATTCCGGCGGGGCTTCGAGGCCTCGGGCGAGACGGGCGACTTGTGGCAGTGGAACTGGCGGATGCTGACGCTGTGTGTCGAGGCGGGCGACTGGGAGTCTTATCTCGCGACACAAGAGAACAAGGACCAGGCGCTCGAGAACTACGCCGACGAGCTGATCGAGCGCAAGGCGTGGGGCGAGTTCAACAAGATGATCACCCAGCAGCGTCAGGGCAGCAGCTACGACGCGCGCCTCGACCTGCTCGAAGCGGAAGCGGCCTGGGCCCGCAACCGCCGCGACGACTTCCCGTCGTACGCGTTCTCCGCCGTCAACAGCGATGAGCTCGACTTGTCGGCGTACCAGCGTGAGGATCTCCTCGAGCGCGCGCTGGCCGCCCAACTCAGCACCAATCAGCCCAACAAGGCCCGCGGCTGGATCTCGGTTGTCGAAGACTCGACGCACCGCAAGCAGCTCGAGCTCATGCTCCACGCCTCTTCCGGCCAGCCGGCGAAGGCCCTGTCGCAGATCCAAGATTTGATCAGCGAGGGCGGCAACGCCACCGAATATTACTGGAACGATTACTTCGGCCGGCTGTTCGTGGGCGGCGCCTTCCGCGAACTCCACGAGGAGCACCCGGTCGAGGCGCCGTACAGGCTCGTGCAGCTCCAGGCCGCCGTGCTGATGGACCGTCCGATCGAGTTGCAGCGAGAAAAGGTGGCGGCCGCCGCCAATCGCCTGAACCCCTTCGCCTCGACGGCGCCGCTCCGTTTTGCCGGAAGCACGGAGAACGCGTTCCTCGTCCGCATGGTCGACGTCAACCTGTGGGTCGCGTGCGGAAGCGGGACCTTCCGCCCGGGGTGGGAGACCGATAGCGATTCTCTCGAGGTCGAGAAAGCTTTGGACGAATCCTCCGCCTGGCTGGCGGTCGGGACCGCCAGCTGGCAAAGCCCCGATCACGAGAAGGGCCTCGAGGCGGCCCGCCATTTGATCGCCGAACTCGCTCCCGACGACACACGGGCATGGTGCGTGCCGGGAGAATACTCTGGGGGTTTCGTCGCATTCCCCGCCGAGCCCGAGTCGATTACACTCTGGCGGTCGACGGGCGAGACGGCGCCGCTGAAAGACCGGGCCGTGGCGTTGGTCAACAACACCCCCTCGGACCAGATCGCCGCCAACCGCCGGTTCAACCAGTTATTGCGTAAGGCCGCGCACCGGTTCGAAGAGACGCCCGGAACGCGGCTCGAGGTGTGGGGCGTTTTTTCAGGCGACCCGCCGCTCGACCCCTTAGTCATCAACGTGACGTCCGTCGAGCGCACGTCCGGATCGCTCCGCTTTGATGGGACGCTCGGTCGCTCTTCGACACTCGTCGAGGAGTTGCGAAGCGACACGCCGATGCGGATCGAGCAATACGAGACCCACGCCTTTCGAGTGAACGGCGGCAAGGTCTTCGTGCGTCCCTAAGGGGCGCCGAGCCGCCCCCTGCGCCCTCGTCGTCGAATCAACCACGGATCGCGGACGGAAGCAAAGCGAATGAGCGACATTTCGATCGAAGTTTGGGACGCCACGGGCAACAAGCGGCAGCTCGTCGAGGCGCCCGCCGACGCCCCCGTGAACCGGCTGATCGCCGTGCTCATCGAGCGAATGAACCTGCCCCGGCACAGCCCCGACGGGCAGATGATGAGCTACAAGTTCCATCACAAACGCTCGGGCCGTCAATTGCTCGAAACCGACACGCTCACCTCGGCCGAGGTCGCCAGCGGCGACGTGCTGCGGCTCCAGCCCGAGATAACCGCGGGCTCCGGCCCGAAGAGGGCCCAATGACGAGCGAAACGAAAAGCTGCCCGAGGTGCGGCGAAGAGATCCTCGCCGTGGCGAAGAAGTGCCGCTACTGCCAGGCGTACCTCGATCCCCTCCTCATGGCTCAGAACGCCCCGAGCAGAATCGATCGATCGCTCACGCCGGTCGGACGGCCCGGCAGCGCGATCGCCGCCGGCTACTGCGCCCTGTTTGCCATCGTGCCGGTTTTTGGGATCCCCTTTGCCTTGGCCGCTTTGGTTCTCGGCATCCTCGCGCTGAAGAAGATCAATGAGGATCCCTCATTGGTGGGCCGCGGGCGGGCGTGGTTTGGGATTGTGATGGGAGGCTTGATGTTGTTTGTTTCATTGGCCTTGATTGTGATGATTGCTCTGGGCGCATGATCCACTGAGCCAGAAGCCCCGGGGGGGGGATGTCCGAAACAATTCATCTCGATGAGGAACTCCGTGGCGACGGCGGCGACGGACGCTTCGCGCGCTTCGAGCTGATCGGCTGGTGGGACCAGAAGAAGCTCGCCGGCGCGCGGGCGCTGGTGATCGGGGCGGGCGCGCTCGGCAACGAGATCGTCAAGAACCTCGCCCTGCTGGGCGTGGGCCAGGTGCTCATCGTCGACCTCGACCAGATCGAGATGTCGAACCTCTCGCGCTCCGTGCTGTTCCGCGCGGACGACTGCGGCCGAGAGAAGGCGGCCGTGGCGGCGGAGCGGGCCCGCGACCTCTACCCCGGCATGGGCGCCCAGAGCCTGCGCGCCAACGCCGTTTACGACCTCGGCCTGGGCGTCTACCGCTGGGCCGACGTGATCCTGGGCGGCCTCGACAACCGCGAGGCGCGGGTCGCCATCAACCAGGCCGCCGCCAAGGTCGGCAAGCCGTGGATCGACGGCGCCATCGAACGCCTGGACGGCGTGGCGAGGGTGTTCGACCCGGCCTCGGGGCCGTGCTACGAGTGCACGATGAGCGAGGTCGACTGGAAGATGCTCGAGGCGCGGCGCAGCTGCGCGTTGCTCTCGCGCGACGAGATCGCCGAGGGCAAGACGCCGACCACGCCGACCACCTCGTCGGTCGTGGCGGGCGTGCAGGTGCAAGAAGCGGTCAAGCTGCTGCACGGCCTCCCCGCCCTGTCGGGCCAAGGCTTTGTGTTCGACGGCGTGTCGCACCAGAGCTACGTGGTGAGCTACTCGCAACTCGAGGGCTGCCCGAGCCACGAGGCGATCGAAGAGGTCGTCGAGATCCAAGAGAGCGTTGCGGAGCTGACCGCCGGCGCGCTCCTCGACCGCGCCCGCCAGGAGCTCGGCCCGACGGCCGTTCTCGAGTTCAACCACGAGCTGCTGGAGTCGCTCAGCTGCGGCCCCTGCGGCGCGACGACCCCCAAGCTCTCTTCGCTCGGCGCCGTCAAAGAGTCGGACGCCCTCTGCCCCGAGTGTGGTGAAATGCGCGCGCCGAACCTGTACCATTCAATCGCCGATGGCTCGCCGCTGCTCGAACACAGCCTGGCCGAGCTGGGCGTGCCGGCGTGGGACGTGGTCGTGGCGCGGGCCGGCCTGCGGCGACGCGGCTACGAGCTTTCAGGCGATCGCCCCCACGTGCTGGGGCCCTTGGTCGATCTGCCGGCGAACGAAAACCTACAGGAGCGATCGTGAGCGGCATCGACGTGCGACAACTCTCCGACGACGACCTGCCGACGCGGGCGTTCCCGGCGCCCCGACAGGAGCCGTTCCGCCTGTTCCTGGCGCCCGAAGCCCACCGCGCCGTTTGGGAGCACGCCAAGCGGGACACCTCGGTCGAGATCTGCGGCGTGCTGGTCGGCCGCTGGGGACTCGACGACGACGGGCCGTTCGCCGAGGTGGTCGACTGCATCCGCTGCGAGAACGCCGCGAGCCGGTTCGCCGAGGTCACCTTCACCCACGAGTCGTGGGAGCAGATCAACAACGAGATGGACAACCGCTTCAGCGAGGAGCGGATTGTCGGCTGGTACCACTCGCACCCCGACTTCGGCATCTTCCTGTCGGACCGCGACACTTTCATCCACGAGCACTTCTTCGCGAACCCCGGCCAGGTGGCGATGGTGGTCGACCCGGTGCGCGGCTCGGAGGGTGTGTTCGCTTGGAGCGACGGCAAGCCCACGCCGCTGGCGCATTACTGGGTCGGCGAGGCGATCCAGACCGACGCCGCGCTCGAGGCCCCTCAGCCGAGTCGGCGACCGGCCGACGACCCCGCCGGCCGGCACGAGCCGGCCCCCGCGGGGCGGCCCGCGGCTTCGACGCCGTTGACGGTGGTGATGCTGCTCGTCTTGACCGCGCTGATGCTCGGCTACTTGCTCGCCGGACAGCGATCGCGTTGGGAGCAGCAGCGGCTCGTCGAGGGGACGGTGGCCCATTACGGCGTCAACCGTCTGCTGCGGATCGGACTGCAAGAAGACCTCGACCTGATCCAGGCCCAGATCGGTTCGGCGCGCAAGGCGATCGCCGCGTTGCCCGAGCTCGGCCCCGAAGCAACGCCCGACGAAGCGGCCGCGCACCGGGCCGAGCGAGATCGGCTCGTCAAGCTGCTGCGCGGCAGCCAATACGACCTGCAGTACGTCCAAAAGAAGTACTCGCTGTCCAACGTCGAGCGGCAGGCGATCGCCCACCTGATGACCAGCAAGCTCGCCGCCCGCCGCCTAGAAGAGGCGGCCGAAGCCCCCGCAAAGCCGACGCCGCCGGCCGAAAACGACAGCGCCGCCGCCGAAGTCGACGCCGATCAGGGCGAGGCCGAGACGGAAACCGCGGCGCCGACCTCTGCGCCAGCCGCCCCCACGCCTCCGACCGCCGAGTGACGCCGTGACCGACTCGATCCGCATCGAATCGACCGACCTGCAAACGCCGGAGGTGGAGGAGTACGTCGAAACCCAGAATTACCTGCAACGCAGCATCGGCGCGGTCGATGATCAGCCCTGGATCATCCGGCTGGTCTACGCCAACTGGTTTTACCTGGCGATCTGCTCGATGGCGGGCGCCCTGGCCGGCTGGGCCATCTTGGAGCCATGGTACGACGACAACTCCGAGGCCGAGATCGATGTCGTCGGCATCCTTTTGTTCCCGGTGGTCGCCGCCTTCGTCGGTCTGTTTCTTGGGGCGGCCGAGGGGATCATCTGCCGCAACCCGTTCCGGGCGCTCAAGTGCGGCGTGGTCGGGATGGGTGTCGGCTTTGTCGGCGGCTTCGTGGCGCTGATCCCGACCTCGATCGTTTTCGGCATCTCGTCAACGTTGGCTGTCAGCCTTTGGGACAACCCGGCCGAGAACACGATGCCAACAGGTATCGCGTTGCTGGTGCTGATGATGGGCCGCTCCGTGGCGTGGGCCATCGCCGCCATCCCGGGCGGCATGGGCCAAGGGATCGCGCTAAAGGAGCGCAAGGTCATCATCAACGGCGTGGTCGGCGCCTTGCTGGGGGGCTTGGTCGGCGGCCTGTTGTTCGACCCGATTAGCCTGATCCTCTTGACCGAGGACGGCCAAGCGACCTACAGCCGGGCGGTCGGCTTCGCCGCGATCGGCGGCTCGGTCGGGCTGTTCGTCGGGTTGGTCGAGGGCTGGACCAAGACCGCCTGGCTCTTGATGCGCAAGGGCCCGCTCGCCGGCAAGCAGTTCATCCTCTTCAAAGACACCACCGTGCTGGGCAGCTCTCCCAAGGCGGACGTTTACCTGTTCAAAGACGACGCCATCGAGCCGCGCCACGCCCAGATCATCAACCGCGGCGGCCGGTTCGAGATCGAGGACTGCGACACGCCCGACGGCACCTACGTGAACGGCGTGATGGTCCGTCGCCACGTGTTGCAGAACGGCGACCAGATCGTGCTCGGCAAGACGCTGCTCGAGTTCTCGGTGACCGAAGCCAAACAAACCTGAAGCCCACCACCAAGTCAGGCCCGCGCCGGGCCCTTATGCCTCGCTATTCCGCTCAAATGGAGACCGACGCGTGCCAATCCATGTAACTTGCGACTCGTGCCACAGCAACTTCAACGCGCCGGACGGAACCGGCGGCAAACGGGCCAAGTGCCCCAGTTGCGGCTCGGTCATCGTGATCCCCACCCCGCCGCCCAAAGAAGAAGAAGTCTTCGAGGCCGAGATGGCCCCGGCAGGCGGGTTCGACGACGACGACTTCGAGATCGAGGCCCCCGTCGAAACGCCCAGCACCGATGAGCCCCGCAAGCCGTGCCCGATGTGCGGCGAGCAGATCTCGATCAACGCGATCAAGTGCCGCTTCTGCGGCGAGATCTTCGATCCGCAACTCAAGAAGCAGGCGAGGATCTCCTCGAGTGGCGAGGACGAGCAACTCGGCGTTTTTGAGTGGATTATTGCGATTTTATGTTCCAACATCGGCTGTATCGTCGCGATTGTTTACATCATTCAGGGCAAGCCGAAAGGCAAGAAGATGTTGATGGTGGTCGCTTGCGTGTACGTGATCACATTCATCATAGGCGTCATTATTGGAGTGTTCCAAGAGGTGCAGAACGCCCCTTGAACCGGGAATACCCATCAGCCGAGGGGCCTCATAAGTCGACGATGACACCTCCGACTACCATCACTTGCTCGTGTGGCGTGAAGATCCGCCTCCCCGAAGGAGCGGACGATCGCGCGCTACGCTGCCCGAAGTGCAAGTCAAAGATCGACCCTGCTAAGGCGCCGCCGGCGGTCGAGTCGCGGCCGCTCGCGGCGGGCGTCTCGACCGTCTGCCCGATCTGCCAGACGGCCGTCGCGGCCGGCGAGCCGGTGCTCGCCTGCCCCGGCTGCCAGCAGACCCACCACCAGGAGTGCTGGGCGGAGATCGGCGGTTGCGGCACCTACGGCTGCGCCGAGGCGCCGGCCGTCGACGAGGGCGAGGACGCCGCCGCCCAGCCGCAGTCGGCCTGGGGCGACACGAAAAAGTGCCCCGCGTGCGGTGAGCAGATCAAGTCGATCGCCCTGAGGTGCCGCTACTGCCACACCGAGTTCAGTTCGGTCGACCCCCTGTCGGTCAGCGACCTGAAACGCCAAGCGGCCAGCAGCATGAAGGGCGTCGCCTTTCGGCGGACCATCATCGGGGTCTTCATCGCGTCGTTGATGGGTTGCTTGGCGCCGCTGATGCTGCTGGTGAGCCTGATTTTTGTCGTGGGGCGCCGCGACGATCTCGCCCGCTGCGACCCGTTGATCGTTATCATGGGGTGGGCCTCGGTCGTCTTGTCGGCCGTCTACACGCTGCTGATGCTCGCCTTCCTGTTCGCCGAAATGTAATTCCCCCGCACAGCGACCCGAATGACCTCGCGCACCTACAACGCCGGCCAACGAGAAGCCGGGGCCGTGTGCCCCCACTGCGGAACGGCCGTCCGTCTGGACGAACCGGTCGCGGTGTGCGACAGCTGCGGCGAGGTGCACCACGACACCTGCTGGCAGTTGCGCCACAAGTGCGGCTCCTACGAGTGCGCGGCGCCGAGCGGCGCCGTGGCCGGCGGAGCGGGCGCGGTGATCTCGATCTCGAGCGAGGACCTCGCCTCGGCCCAGCCGCTGCCGCCGCGCTCGCAGGCCTCGACCGCGGGCGACGAGGCGTCGCCCCGTTCGGCGCGCGACGGCTGGAACCGGACCGCCATCTGGGCGTTCGTCGTGGCCCTTCTGGGCGTGCCGCTGTTCGGGCTGGTGACCGGCTTGATCGCGATCGTGGTCGCTTGCATCGCGCTGGTGGGCCACGTCTCCGGACGCCGCGGCGCGGGCCTCGCCGTCTTCGCCATCGTGCTGGGGCTCGCCGACGTGGTCGGCTGGTCGGTCGGGCTCGCCTACTTCATCGACACTCCGCACGGCGCCGTGGCGCTCAACGACTTGGACATCGACGCCGCCTCGTTCGACGACCTACCGGAGCACCTGGCGCGGGCCATGCTGGCCAACGTGATGGTCCACTCGGTCGGCTACCTCGGGCAGAGCGGCATGGGGTCGGGCGTCGTGCTGTCGATCAGCGAGGGATCGGCCTACATCGTCACGAACCGCCACGTGGTCGACCACCGCTACGCCTCCAGCCCCGACGCCCCGCCCAAGGACGCCGACTCACTCGGCAAGTCGATCCAGATCACCACGCTCGAACACAAGTCGGTCCCCGGCACGGTCGAGTGGCTGGCGCCGCACGGCATCGACTTGGCGATCGTCTCCGCGCCGGTGTTCGGCGAGGAGGTGCGGGCGGCCCGCTGGGACCTCGCCGCCACGCCCCGGATCGGCGACAACGTCTTCGCCGTTGGCAACCCGCACGGCTTTGGTTGGACCCACTCGGCGGGCGACATCTCGCAGGTCAGGCGGCAAGAGAAAGAGGGCTACCGGTTCCGCATCTTCCAGACCACCGCCGCGATCAACCCGGGCAACAGCGGAGGCGGGCTGTACGACGCCGACGGGCGGCTGATCGGCATCAACACCATGACGGGCGACAAACGCTTCGCCGAGGGGCTCGGGTTCTCGATCGCGTTGCCCACGCTGCTCGAGTTGGCCCCCCGCAGCTTCGGGCTCCCCGACAGCAAGCCGAGAGCAACCGCGACGACCAACGAGACCGAGACGAAACCATGAGCGCCGTGCGACTCCGTCGGCTGACAGCCGATCACGCCCAAATCCAAGAGTACACTCGCCGGCACGCCCGCGTGCGTTTGATCCAGGCCGCAGGCGATCCGCCGGAGCGCTACCAGCTGGAGTACCGCGTGCGCAGCCTGCGGATGAACGGCGGCGAGTTGGGCGAGGCCGACACGCACTTGGTCGAGATCCACTTGCCGCTGAACTACCCGCGCACGCCGCCGCAGTGCCGCATGCTCTCGCCGGTGTTCCACCCGAACATCGCGCCACACGCCATCTGCGTGGGCGACCACTGGAGCGCGGGCGAGTCGCTGCAATCGCTGGTGATGCGCATCGGCGAGATGCTCGCCTACCAGAGCTACAACACCAAGAGCCCGCTCAACGGCGAAGCGGCCCGCTGGGTCGACCAGAACAAACACCGCCTGCCGCTCGACCCGGTGAGCATGCTCGTCGAAGAGCAAACGCCCGCGGCGTCGCCGACGCCAGCCGTTGCCGCCGCAGCCATGGCGCCGCCACCGCCAGCCGCCGCGCCGGGCCCGCCGGCGGGCGCCGCCCCCCAGGGCGAAACCGCCGCTGCCGGGATCCCGGGCGAGAGTGCCGAGCCGGTCGCCGTGAAATGCCCCAAGTGCGACGCCCGCTACAACCTCGACCCGCGGCTCCGTGGGCGACGCGTGCGGTGCAAAAGCTGCGAAGGGCTCATCGTTGTGCCGGCGGCCTGAACGCCCCCGCGGATCCAAGCCCCATGCCTCAAGCATGGACGATCGCCAACCCCAGCGCGAACCCAAGCGCGAACCCCGGCGCAACCGATGAGCGATCCCCCCAATCAAGCCGACTGCGTCGACCCGGCCCTGGGGCTCGTTCAGCTCACACCCGTCCCGTCGGACGAACCCGCCCGGCTGATTCCCACCGAGCGGGTCAGGCGGCATCGGTTCATGCTGTGGCTCTCGCTGGGCGTCATCGCGGCGGCCTTCGCCTTGCGTGTCGACGCCGACGGTCTTGGCGTGGGGCCGCAGGGCATGCCCGGCGCGCGGCTGCCCGAGTTGTGCGGCAGCCGGCTGATGCTGGGCGCCGAGTGCCCCGGCTGCGGCCTGACGCGCAGCTTCATCGCGCTGGCCCACGGCGACCTGCACGGTTCGCTCGCCTACCACCGTGTCGGCTGGGTGCTCGCGCTCGCCGTGCTGTTGCAGCCGCCCTACCGCCTGCTCTCGCTGCGATACGAGGCGAGCGACGCCGAGCCGACGTGGCCGTCTTGGTTCGGCTGGGGGCTCATTGGGCTGCTCATCGGCAACTGGCTTGTCGGCGATTGGCTCGCCAGTCTTTAGAGACGGCGTGCGACTCAGGCGTGCATGTGCAGCGGCGATTCGGCCCGCTGCGCCCATGCGGCGACAACCGACAGGAGCTTTGCCGGATCGACCGGCTTGGTCTGGAAGTCGTCGCAACCGGCGTCTAAACACTTCTGGCGGTCGCTGTCCATCGCGTGCGCGGTCAGCGCGACAATCGGGCGCCGGTAGCCGGCCTCGCGCAGCAACCGGGTCGCCTCGTAGCCGTCGCACACGGGCATCTGCATGTCCATCAGCACACAGTCGTAGGCCTCTTCCTGATCATCGCTGGCGAGCAGCGTTTCGGTGGCGATCAGGCCGTTCTCCACGATCCGGACCTCGGCGCCAGCCCGCTCAAGGACAAAACGCAAGAACCGCTGGTTGTCGGGGCCGTCCTCGGCAATCAGCACCCGTTTTTTGACCAGCGAGCCGGGATTGGCGTCGGTGCTCTCGAGCGAGACCGCCGCGTTCTGCGTCGCGGCGACCGGCGCCAAGGGGCCCTGGTCGGCCGAACCGGGGACACATGTCGCGTCGATCGTGAGGCGGAAATGGCTCCCCTCGCCGGGCGACGAAGAGACGAGCCGCACGTCGCCGCCGAGCATCTCGGCAAGCCTTTTGCTGATCGCCAGACCGAGACCGGTGCCGCCGAAGTCGCGTTGCATCGAGTTGTCGGCTTGCGAGAAAGGCTGGAAGAGCAACGCCTGCTGCTCCTCATGGATGCCGATGCCGGAATCGACGATGTCGACGCGCAGCGTGCCGAAACCCTCGGAGATCTCGTCGTAGCCCGCGTTGACGCTCACCCCGCCCGCCTCGGTGAATTTGATCGCGTTGCCGATCAGGTTCAGCAGCACCTGGCGGAGGCGCACCGCGTCCGACGCGATCTTGCGCGGCAGGGGCGAGTCGATCGTCATGCTCAGCGACACGCCGGCGCCGTCGGCCTTGACCTGCATCAGCCCGATCGCCTCGAGCAGCAGCGTGCGGGGATCGACCGGGGCGAGCGAGACGGTGAGCTTGCCCGCCTCTACCTTCGAGAGGTCGAGGATGTCGTTGATCACGCCGAGCAGGTGCTCGCCGTTGCGTCGGATCGTGCCGACGGCGTCGCGGTGCTGGTCGGGGTCGTCGCACTCCTCGAGGATCGTGGTGAACCCCAGGATCGCGGTCATCGGGGTGCGGATCTCGTGGCTCATGTTGGCCAGGAACTCGCTCTTGCTCCTGGTGGCCGCGGTCGCCTCGGTCGCCATTTGCTCGGCGATGGCGGTCTGCTCGGCCAGCTGGCCGTTGAGCGTGTTGAGCTCGGCCTTGGCGGTCTCGGACTCGCGGAGCAGCCGTGTGGTCTCGGCGGCCTTCTCCTTGAACACCTGGGCGGCCGCCGCCAACTCGCCGAGCTCGTCGGAGCGTTCGGCGCCCGGGATCGCGCCGCACTCTTCGCCGCGGGTCAGCCGTTCAAAGGTGGCGGCGATCGACTGCAGGGTGGGGGCGATGTCGCGTTTGATCATCCAGGCGGCGAGCACCCCCAGCACGATCGTCACGAGCGAGAACCAGTTGCTGGCGCGTTGGTAACGCACGCTGCTCGAGAGCATGCTCTCGGAGAGCGCCCGGGCCCCCTCGGCGTGGGCGGTCTGGATCTTGCGAGCGTGGTACAAGAACTCCTGCTCCTCGCCCGCCAGCACCACGTTCGTCAGGTGCAGGTAGCCGCGCGTCGCTTGCACGAGCTGGATGATCCGCTCGCGGTAACCGTGTGTCGCCCGTATGAGTTCGTCGAGCAGTCGGGCCTGCGCGCCGCTCGCTCCGGCCGCCGCGGCGGCGATCCGCCGGCGGGCCTCTTTCAGGTGCGTGACCGCGTCGCGCACGTGCGACGAATCGGGGTCGTTCACGAAGCGCATGACGGACAACTCCGCTAGCCGCAGCTCCGCGCGCACCGCGTTCGTCAGCGTGTCGTCCGGACGGAGCTCTCTGAGCGCGGCGAGTCCGGCGAGCAGCTCGTCTCTCTGCGACTTGAGGCCGGCGTGCAAGATCTGGTCGCGGTTGGCGCGGTCCGCGACCACCGCCTCGAGGATCTCGCGGTGGGTCTCGACGTGGCTCCGCATGGCCACGAGCGAAGCCGCCTCTCGATTGAACAGGTTCACCTGCTCGGCCTCGGCCAGCAGCGTCTCGAGCCGGTCGAAGAGCTCCATCGCGCGACGCTCGGGCCCCGCGAATCCGTTGTGGACGAACAACGACACGTTGTGGCGCACCTCGCCCACGATGCGGTTGATCTCGTAGAACAGCGTGACCTGCTCCCGCAGGGCGTTGATCCGCGCCCGGTCGCCGTCGGCCTTGGTGAGGCCTTGGTGGCTGAGCACGGCGATCGACACGTGCAGCGCGAGCACGATCGCGAAGCCGAGAGAGATCTTTCTCCCTACGGTGATGTGGCGTGCGGGCGGGCTGGCTGTGGGGGGTTTCATGGGCTCTTTCACGCGTTGAGCAGCTCGTACCAACGGACGAGGCTGTACTCGTAGGAGTCCATCACCGTGTTCCAGACCGCGATCCGGCTGAGACGCTCCTCGTAGCTCCCGCCCCGCCGCAGCGAGCCGACCGGGACCGCCACGCGGCCGTCGGCGTCGTGCAAGTCGACGCGCGCTCGCCCGCCTTGGTACCAGTAGTCCCACTCGTCGGCCGAGAGGTGCTCGCGCGTCCGCTCGGGGACCGAGATGTAATAGCCCTGCCGCGCCATGTAGGCGCCGGCCCATCCCTCGAGCCACCAATTCATGTAGTCGTAGGCCGCGTCGCGGGTGTGGCCGGTTGTCTTGGACGACAGGCACATCACGCCGTGCCACCCGCGGTAGCCCTCGCGCGGGGCGGCGTAGGTGACCGGCACGCCGAGCCCGTTGAGAGTCGACACGGCGGGAGAGAACATGCTCTCGATCGCCACCCGGCCGCTCCGCATAAACTCGATCGACTGCGGCACCGAACTCCAAAGCCCGCTGAAGTGGCCGTTGCGCTTGTAGCGGATCAGCACCTCGAAGAGGCGGTCCATCTCGTCGCGGGTGATCGCGCCGATGTCGCCGAACTCGACGAGCCCCTTCGCCTGGGCCGCCAACGCCGCGTCGAACACGCCGATCGTCGGCTCGTTCACCAGCGCCACGCGGCCGCGGCTGCGCTCGTCGAGCAACCACCCCCAGCTCTCTGTCTCGTAGGGCCGTCCCTCGGGTATCACGTTCGTGTTGTAGCCGAACGAGTCGACGTTGTGGACGTATGGCAGGAAGCTGAGCCGATCGGTGGGGTTCTCGCCCAGCCCGCCGTCGGGCTGCACGTGCAGCAGCCGGTGAGGCGCGTCGCCCGCGCCAACGGCCACCCCCGCGCTGAGCGTGCCGGTCTTCGAGAGCGAGTTGATCTCATCCCACCGCCGGATGCGGCTCTTGTCGAGCGGCTGGATCGCCCCGGCTTGCCACAAGATCTTGATGCTGTTGGACCATTGCTCGTACACATCGAACGAGTCGTGTCGGGTCGACGCCTTCTGCAGGACGGCTGCGCTCCCCTTGGGCAGGAACTCGATGCGGAAGCCGAGGTCCTTCTCCGCTTGCCGACGGAGGTCTTCGCGCATGGTCACGTCGGTCCCCATCACCCGCAGCGTGACCGGGCGGCGGATGTGGGCCGCGGGCGCCTGGGCGATGAGCCGGCCGGGCGACATGGCGACCGCACCGAGCGACGCCCCCAGCGCATGGCCCAAGAACCGCCGCCTGCTCGGGGCGTCGGTGTCGCGGGGCGTCTGATGGGGTCGGGATCGGGTCGGCATGAATCTCAAAGACGGTTGGCGTGGATCAGCGCATGGCGGGTTTGTGCTTGGCAACTCTGTCTCGCCTCAAAGGGGTAAGCCGTTTCGATCTCACCCGTTTGCGGTAACTCTCCATGCGATTCGCCGCTAGACGGCGCCTCTCCCCGCCTTGCCGCCGTCAACAACGGCTCAATCGGAAGTGGGCGCGTGCGAGCCCCGCGATAGAGCGAGCTGCACTTCGGGGGCGCAGAATCAGCTCGACCGCCTGGAACGCTAGAAATGCGTCTCCTAGGGGAAAAGCCAAACGCTATTCCTAAATTTTGCACCCCAGCGGGTTGCTCCGGCGCTTTTCGGTTGCAATAGTTTCCTATATATCGCACTCGTGAAGGCACAATCTCGCCCGCCACCGCCACCTGATCGCCCCCTCCAGAGGACACACGACCGATAGCCACGGCGTGTGTGTCAGTCGCCCAGCGGCTGATACACGCCGCGACCAACGCTGCCGGTTGTATGTGCGATTCGCCCCAGTCTCCCCGTTAGCCGCCGGCCGCCGTTCGTGGAAAGCATCAAAGAAATCGCCCTCGCGTTCCCGCGTGGCGCCCACCAGGAGCTGTTCATCGAGGGCGTGCTCCGCTACGCCCGTGAGCAAGACCGCAACTGGTCGTACATCACCGCGCCGGAGTCGCTCTCCTTCTCGGTGCTCGACCTGGTCGGCTGGCCCGGCGACGGCATCCTGGCGGCGATCAACACCGAGAAGGAGGCCGCCTGCGCCCACGAGATGAAGCTGCCGATCGTCAATATGTCGAGCGCGTTGGCGGTTCCCGGCATCCCGCGGATCACGCTGGACAACATGGCGATCGGCCGCCTGGCCGCCGACCACTTGGTGAGCAAGGGCTTCCGCCACTTCGCGTTCTACGGGCTCGAGCGGGTCGAGTACTCGCGGCTGCGCAAGCAAGGATTCGCCGAAAGGCTGGCCGAGTCCGAGTGCAGCACGGTCGAGTTCCTCGCCGAGCCGACGTTCGGCACGCAGGGCGCCGCCTGGCTCAAGCAGTACCAAGCGCTCGCCGGTTGGCTCAAGCAACTCACCACGCCGTGCGGGCTGTTCGCGGTGTCGGACTACCGGGCGCGGCAAGTGCTCGACGCCTGCCGGCAGGCCGAGCTCAAGGTGCCCGAGGCGGTGGCGGTGATCGGCGTCGACAACGAGCAGGTGATCTGCGAGCACGCCCACCCGTCGCTCACGAGCGTGGCCCGCAACGATCAAATGGAAGGCTACCGGGCGGCGGCGCTCCTCGACCAGATGATGCGGGGCGAGACGGCCCCCGCCTCCGACGAGGTGATCCCGCCGATGCAGGTCGTCGAGCGAGAATCGACCACCACGTTCGCCGTGACCGACAGCCGGCTGCGGAGCGCCCTCGACTACCTGCACACGCACCTCGGCGAGCCGGTCACCATCGACGAGCTCACCGACCACGCCGGCGTTTCGCGCCGCTGGCTCGAATACGCCTTCCGCGACGCCCTGGGCGAGACCCCCTACCAATACCTCAGGCGGCAGCGGCTCGAGCGGGCCAAGCGGATGCTCGTGAAAGAACGCAACGACAAGATCTATCAGATCGCCCACCGCACCGGCTTCTCGTCGGCCAAGCAGCTCACGACCGCCTTCCAACAGGAATACGGCATGAGCCCCCGCGAGTACCGCCGCACGACGCAGAAATAGGTTGCGTTGGATTTTCTGGGGCCCGGCTATCCAGGCTTTGCTGTGGGAGGCGTCTTTCCCATCAGAGTTTGCGCAGACGGGACCGCATCAGGGCGACACGTTCGCGGCAAATTAGGGTGACACCTTTGTACTTAGCGACATGCGGGGAAGTGCTGACTTTACGTCGGTATCCGTGTCCCACTAAGTGCTCGTGTGGCGTTTGCTAGACTGGTAGCTGGGAACTCCGAGCCAACCCAGGTAGGAATCAGATGAAGAACGCGTTCGCTGCCGCACTTGTCTGCATCTCGCTCGGTCACGTTGAGGTTCGAGCTGATTTCGAAGCGTTGCCAGTACCTTGGGTAAAGACATCGTCCCAAGGAGACTACTTGTTCAAGATGGTGCCTGCCAAGTGGCGGAAAGACGGTGACAAGCGTGTTGTTGATCGCGTAGCTTTCGGCGTTGCGTACTCAGTTACCGAAGACGGTGATTTCGAGGAGATTTGGCGAACCGAGGGCTGGTATGCCTTTGAGGGTTATCTCTCCGACGATGGTCGCTACTTCGTCCGCGTCGGCCCTTGGGCTAGCGATCAAGAGAAGCACACCGATTTAGCAATTGCGTTCTACAAAGACGGAAAGCTTCTGAAGTCGTACGAGGTGCGCGAGCTTATCCAGCAGCCCGAGCTGCTGGAGATGTCCGTGAGCCACTACACCTGGCGTCCGTGGAATCAATCGAAGCCAAACGGATTCTACGATGCGGCGTTCCACTTGGTAATGATCGATAAGACCGCTTACACATTTGACTACGAGACTGGCAAAATCACTGTTCGTGCAAGAGACGAGCAGGCAAAGAGTGAAGGCGAATCATTGGAAGAAGAGCGAGCGATTGACGCCAAGAGAGGCCGAGAGCTTCTTCAGGCAAGCGATCTTTCAGAAACCCTTGCTCTTCACTTCAGGACCGAAGAGGTTGAACTGAATCGAGGCAGCTTCTACGGTTGCCCCCTTGAAGGACCGATTTGGTCTGCGACTCTCTTCCCGAAACGACCGTATGCCCACGATGTATCCGTTTCGGTTCTCTGTGAGATACGTGGGGGTCGCCAGATTGTGTTTCCTCTGACGCCCTCGCAAATCACTGCGGCGATCGAAAAGGCATTCGCCCACTCGTTTGTGACGAACCGATTCGCGGACGATGCGACTGGAATCCGGCTGCGCATGCAAGGGGGGCGATTGCACTGGAACACACCTGAGTTAGTCGATTTCATCGAGAAGACAAGTGGAGCGAGGCCGAAGGAAGACAGCCTTAATCACTGGGCCTATTTCATAATCGATGGCAAAGAGACCAGACACACTTCAATCTACCTCAACACGAATACGGGCGACCTGATCGCAGAAGACAAATCGGCTTGGCCATGGCGACCGTTCCTAGTGGACGAGAACGGCGTCCCTAAGGCCGAAAACGAGAGCGAACATGAGCTTCCAGAGCAAGCTACTCGAAACACCGATCAGCCGTGAGAATCGTGCTCAGGATCACGGTCGCTAACTGACACAGAAGGCGTCATCCTGGGCATTTACCGAATTCACGGCAGCAATCTGTTCAGAACCCTATCACGGCGTACCGGCCGAAATGCGCTATGAGCGCGTTGGCGGCGTCGGAGACGCCTCCCACAACACAACCCGAGGTGTTTCAGCCCTTCAAGAAGCTTGCGAAGTTGCCCTCGAACAGCAGCTTCACGTCGCGGCGGATCTCGTCGTCGGTCACGCGCCAGCCGGTCTTTTCTGCGTCCTGGTACTTGTCCACGAGCACCGTGGCGATCAGCTCGCGGCTGTGGTCCCACTTGTAGATCAGCTGGTCGAGCACCCGGGCGTCGGAGTGCTGCGGGATGCAGCTCAGGCCCAGCAGCTCGATGCGCATCCGCGTGATCTCGTCCACGAGCGACGGGTTGTTGAGGAACCACCAGCAGCCGAACACCATCAGGTTGCCGAACTTGCGGGCGGCGACCGCCAGCTCGTGCTGGTTCTCGCGGGCGAGCATCGTGCAGAAGAAGCGGTTGCCCGGGAACTCGCGGCAGAGCGTCACGACGCTCACCACGTCGGACAGACCGCCCATGTCGCCGGCGTCGCCCAGCGACGGGTTCACCTGCATGCGCGAGCCGATCATCATCGCGAACGGCAGGCCGCGCTCTTCGAGCACGGGCAGCACCACCTCGCGGAGCACGCGGCTGCCGGTGCTGTTGTCGTCCGCGCCGCCGTAGCGGAACTCGGGCGGCAGGCTCACGGCGCAGTAGATGGCGCCGACGCGGTCGATCCAGTCGCGGACGAAACGTTGGGCGCTCTCAACGCTCGACGCGTCGAGGTCCGCGTTGGCGTCGTAGCCCCATTCGGTGAGCAGCTTCGCGGCCCCGGCCCAGTCACGCAGCAGCGGGTCGAAACGCAACACGCCGGCGAACCGCGGGTCGGCGCCGACCTTGGGATCGGCGAGCCAGCGTTCGCGTTCGTTGTCGTCGAACACCGCGTTGGTCATCGTGATGCGCGACACGCCGGCGGTCTCCATCACCCGGTCGATGTGGTCGCTCGGGTCTTGCTCGGCGAACCAGTTGCGGTAGCCCTTCAGGTCGCGGTCCGACGGGTCGAGGCCCAGGTTCTTGAGCGTGGTGAGCACGCCGCGGCACGCCTCGCTGATCGGCGAGCGGTCGAGGAACAGATGCTTCCAGATGTGGTCGGCCTGGGCCTGCTTGCCCATCTTCCAGAAGTCGGCGTACGGCAGCTCCGTGGCCGGCACGACGCGGAACACCTCGGCCACGAGGTAATGGTACGTGAGCAGCTCGTCGACGCCCCACAGCAACAGGCCGTTGGGGTCGCTCTTCACCTTGGGGCCGCCGAGCGTCGTGCCGAACGTGGGCGGGTAAAGGTGCGTGTGCATGTCCCACACGCTCTGCTCGCCGACGACGCGGCGGACCGTGGCCGCGAGCTCGCTGGCGCGGCGCTCGGCGCCGGGAGTGGTCGGAGTGGAGACATCCATCGTGGCTGAAACGTTCAAAGCGATTCGCGGGGGCTTGGGTTGCGGTGAGGCCTGCGGAAGAGAGTCGCCCGGCGTGGACACATTCGAGTTGCCCGGCGACCCCTTATTAAACTTGGCCGTCGGCCCGTGAGCAACCAGCTGCGTCGCTCGGGCGATCGCGCCACAGCGGATTGCGACCGGCCTTTGGGCCAAAGGTCAGGTGAGTTATCGGATTAGGCGCGTTTGGCGAGCACGTCGTTCTCGTAGCCACGCACCACGTCGAGCCACGCCGGCCCGACGGCCGCGCCGCTCTGCTCGCAGTAGTGGTCCCACACGGCGCCGAGCGGCATCGTCTTCTGCTCTTCGAGCAAGGCGAGACGGGCGGTGTAGTCGCCGTCGGCTTCGACCTGCTTGAGTCGGTCGGTCGGTTCGAGCAACGCGGCCAAGAGCGCCTTGAGCGTCGCCCGCACGCCGATGACCCACGCCGCCACGCGGTTGATGCTCGCGTCGAAGAAGTCGAGCCCGATGTGGACCCGCTTCTCGAACCCGCCGCGGACGATCTCGTCGGCGATCGCACGCAGGTCGTCGTTCAGGAGCACCACGTGGTCGCTGTCCCAACGCACGCCGCGGCTCACGTGCAGCAGCACGCGGTCGAGGTTGCAGAGCACGGCCGAGAGCTTGTCGGAGATTGTCTCGGTCGGGTGGAAGTGGCCCGCGTCGAGGCAGAGCACCTTGCCGCGCGTGAGGGCGTAGCCCAAGTAAAACTCGTGCGAGCCGACGACGTAGCTCTCCGAGCCGATGCCGAACAGCTTCGACTCGACCGCGTCGAGGTGCGCCGCGGGATCGAGCTCCTCGGCGAAGACCTTGTCGAGCGACTCGGCGAGGCGTTGGCGCGGCGCCAGGCGGTCGACCGGAACGTCCTTGTAGCCGTCCGGGATCCAGACGTTCGTCACGCACGGCGTGCCCATCGCCTCGCCCATCGCCAGGCCGATCTTGCGGCTGGCGACGCAGTGGTCGATCCAGAACTCCCGCACCGCCGGGTCGGCGCTCGAGAGGGTGAACCCGCTGTCGGCCAGCGGGTGCGAGAAGCAGGTCGGGTTGAAGTCGAGGCCCGCGAGGTTCTCCTTGGCCCAGTCGATCCAGGCGGAGAAGTGCTCGGGCGCGAGCGCGTCGCGTTCGATCCGCTTGCCGTCGGTCTCGGCGTAGATGGCGTGCAGGTTCAGGCGGTGGCGGCCGGGGATCTGGGCGAGCGCCGCCTCGAGGTCGCTGCGCAGCTCGCAGGCCGTGCGGGCCACGCCGGGGTAGTTGCCCGTCACGGCGATGCCGCCGCCGAGCTCGGCGCCGCCGACCTCGAAGCCGGCGACGTCGTCGCCCTGCCAACAGTGCAGCGAGATCGGGATGTCGGCCAGGCGCGCGAGCGCGGCCTCCACGTCGACACCCTGGTCGGCGTATTGCTGCTTGGCGGATTCGAAACGCGATTCGACAGAAGTCATTCGTTGGTGCTCACTCGAAGAGGTCGCCGCGGCGTGCGACGAGTTGGGCGAAAGTGGATTGGGCGGCGCTCCAGTCGCCGGAGCCGTTCGAGCCCGCCTCGAAACGCTCGGTCTCGAACGATCGGGCCACGACCTCGCGGATCTCGTGGCGGTCGGCCACGGCCCCGCAGCCGTAGGCCTGCATCAGCAGGTTGCCGATGGCGGTGGCCTCGGTCGGTCCGCAGATGACGGGCCGGTGGATCGCCTCGGCGGCGAACTGGCTGAGCAAACGGTTGTTCACCCCGCCGCCCACGGCGTGCAAGGTCTCGATCTTGGCGCCGGTGATCTTCTCGACCTGGTCGATCGTGCGGCGGTAGCCGAGCGCCAGCCCTTCCAGGCAGCAGCGGACGAACTGGCCGACGTTCTCCGGGGCCTGCTGGCCGGTCGCCTCGGCGTAGCGCTGCACCTTGCCGGACATGTCGCCCGGCAGGGCGAAGTCGGGGAAGTCGGGGTCGACGATCGTGCGGAACGGCTCGGCGGCGGCGGCCTGCTCGGTCATCTCGGCGAACGACAGGTTGCGGCCCGAGGCCAGCAGCTCGCGCCGCAGCTCCTGCACCAGCCACAAGCCGGCGATGTTCTTCAGCACCCGCACCGTGCCCGCCACGCCGCGCTCGTTCGTGAGCGGCACGGCGCCCGCCTCGGGGCTGGCGAGCGGCGACTCGCGCTCGATGCCCAAGAGCGACCAGGTGCCGCTCGACAGGTAGGCGCTGCTGGCCGCCTCGCCGGGGGCGAACGGCACGGCCGCCACGGCGCTCGCCGTGTCGTGGGCCGCGGGGGCGACCACGCGGATCGGCGCGACGGCGCCGATCGCCTGCTCGATCTCGTCGCGGACCATGCCGACCTCGAAGCCGGGGTCCTCGAGCGGGCTGAACAGGTGCTCGGGCAAACCGAGCTTGGCGATCAGGTCGCTGTCCCACTCGCCGGTCTCGACGTCGAGCATCGAGCTGGTCGAGGCGATCGTCCGCTCGTTGCTCATCTCGCCCGAGAGCCAGTAGTGGAACAAGTCGGGCAAGAACAGCAGCCGGTCGGCCGCGTCGAACAGCCGGGGCTCGTCGATGTGGCGGGCCGCCACCTGGAAGATCGTGTTGAGCGGCATGTGCTGGATGCCGGTGCGGGCGTACAACGCGTCGCGGCCGCCCATCTTCTCCAGCACGCGGTCGGCGATCTCCACGTTGCGCGGGTCGCGGTAGCAGTGCGGCAGCGAGAGCAGGTCGCCGCTCGTGCCGACCAGCGCCCAGTCGACGCCCCAGGTGTCGACGCCCACGCTGGCGAACTCGATGGTCCGCTCGCTGCACCAATCGACCGCCCGCTTGAGCGCCACGGTGATGTGGTTCCAGATGCCGGTGAGGTCCCACACCGGGCCGGCCGGCGTGATGCCGGGGGTGTGCTCGAAGCGGCTCACCTCTTCGATGCGCAGCCGCGCCGGGCTCCCCTCCAGCACGCCGATGATGGCCCGCCCCGAGCTCGCGCCAAGGTCGATTGCAAGGTGGGCGGTGGTCATGTGGCTCGGGCTTCGGGAGTAGAAGATAGAAAGGAGATAGAGCCGCCCCGCCGCAACAGAATGGCGAGGCGTGAACGCCGGATGACGGAGATCGCTCCGTCATCCGGCATCCGCTTGTCGTCGTTTATCGGAGGAACGCGTCGATCAGGCCGCCGTCGACCGAGATCACCTGGCCGGTGGTCTTGCTCGACTTGTCGGAGACGAGGAACGCGATCGCTTCGGCCTGGTCGGCCGGGGTGATCGGCGCCTTGGTCAGCGTGCGTTGGGCGTAGAAGTTCGCCAGCTTGCTACGCAGCTCGTCGTCGCTGCCCGACTCCTCGAACGGGATGTCGTACTTCGTGAGCGAGGCGATCACCCGGTCGCGGGGGAACATGGTCGAGCCCTCGACCACCGTGGCGGGCGCCACGCCGTTCACGCGGACCAGCGGGGCGAGCTCGACGGCCAGCTCGCGGACCAAGTGGTTGGCCGCCGCCTTCGACGTGTCGTACGCGACCGAGCCCTTCTTCGACACCACGGCGTTGACGCTCGTCGTGAGCACCACCGAGCCGCGGAGGCCTTGCTCGGCGAACAGCTCGCGGCACTCGTCGCCCACGTTGTAGAGGCCGCGAACGTTCACGTCGAACGTCGTCTGCCACTGCTGGTCGGTCACCTTGCCGTCGCGGCTGGGGGGGATGAACACGCCGGCCGTCACGACCACGTGGTCGACGCCGCCGTAGGCCAAGACCGTCTTCTTCAGCAGGCCCTGGATCGACTCGCGGCAGGTGATGTTCACGTCGCCGGCGATCGCCGGGCCGCAGCCCGACACGCCCGTGCCCGCCACGCCGATGCCCTGGCCGTAGATGCCGGTGAGCTCGTCGGCCGTGGCCTGGGCGGCGTCGGCGTTCATGTCGGCGCAGACGATGTGGGCGCCCTCTTTGGCGAGGCGGTGGGCCGTCTCTTTGCCGATGCCCGAACCGGCGCCGACAACCACCACCACCTTGCGGGCCAGCTCCTTCTCGGGCGGCATCCGCTTGAGCTTCGCCTCTTCCAAGAGCCAGTACTCGATGTCGAACGCCTCTTGCCGCGGCAGCGCGATGTACTCGTCCATCGCCTCGGCGCCGCGCATCACCTCGACCGCGCAGTTGTAGAACTCCGCGGTGACGCGCGACTCGCTCTTGTTCTTGCCCCAGGCGATCATGCCGACGCCCGGCACCAGGATCACCGTGGGGTTCGGGTCGCGCATCGCCGGCGAGTTGTCGTGCTTGCACGCCTCGTAGTACTCGGCGTAGTCGGCGCGGTACTTCTCGAGCCCCGCGGCGATCTTCTCCTTGAGCGACGCGAGGTCCTCGGACTGGGGGTTCCAGTCGACGTACAGCGGCTTGATCTTGGTCCGCAAGAAGTGGTCGGGGCAGCTCGTGCCGAGCTCCGCCAGACGCGGCGCGTCGTGCGAGTTGACGAAGCGGAGGATCGTCTCGTCGGTCTGCACCGTGCCGATGAACCGCTTCTGCTGCGAAACCTGGCCGCGGAGCCACGGCAGCAGGTCGACCAGGAGCGTGTCACGCTGCTCGTCGCCGAGCGGCTGGAACTTGGCGCCGCCGAAGGTGTCGGCGCCCTTGTCCTTGGACTCGATGAACTCGGCCGCCTTGTCGATCAACGACAGCGTGAGGTCGTAGCACTCGCGGTCGTCCTCGGCCCAGTTGATCAGGCCGTGCTGGCTCATAATGAGGCCTTTGAGCGCCGGGTTGGCCTCGACCTCGCGCTGCATCATCAGGCCCAACTCGAAGCCGGGCCTGAGCCAGGGGACCCAGCCGATCTCGTCGCCGAAGATCTCTTGGCCGAGCTCCTTGCTGCGGCGGCTCGCCGCAACGGCGATCACCGAGTTCGGGTGCATGTGGTCGACGTGCTTGGCCGGCAAGAAGCCGTGCAGCGGCGTGTCGATCGAGCTCGCACGCGGGTTCAGATTGAACGTGCAGTGCGGGAAGAGGCCGACCATGCCGTCCTCGGCCGGGGTCTTGGGTCCCCGTTCGGGTTGGTCGGCGTATACTCCTCGCAGGGAGAGCAGCTTGTCCTGGTGGAGCGAGGCGAAGTTCTCGAGCTTGCTGGTGCGGAGGTCGCCTCCGGAGCCTTTGACCCACAGCACCTCGACCGATTCGCCCGACAGCGGGTCGGTCTCGTCGATCTTCGACGAGGTGTTGCCGCCGCCGGTGTTGGTGATGCGCTGGTCGGCGCCCAAGCAGTTCGAGCGGTAAACGAGCCGCTCGGCCGGCGATAGCTTCGCCGCTGTGGCGTCGTCCCACAGGTGGTTGACGTGCTTGTAGGCCTTGGATTCCGTCGCCTGAGTGTCGCCCATCGGACTGCTTCTTATCCCGTGAATAGTCGTGTTAGTGTAAGATCGTTAAGCTTACTCTCACTTAGTTCTGTTGGCTATTACCGCGGCGGCCCCGTTTTGAACGTCAGTCTCTTTATCCCCTGCTTCGTCGACCAACTCTTTCCGCACGTCGGGCTGGCGATGGCCGACGTGCTTGAGCGACTCGGCTGCACGGTCGATTACCCCGAATCGCAGACCTGTTGCGGTCAACCCGCCTTCAACTGCGGATACCAGGAAGAAGCGGCCAAGGTCGCCGACCACTTCCTTCGCTGTTTCTCCCAGTCGGAACAGGTGGTTGTTCCCTCCGGATCGTGCGCCGCGATGGTCAAGCACTTCTACAAAGACTTGTTCCGAGACACGCCGCGCGAGGCCGAGGCGACCCGCATCGGGGAGCGGACCCACGAATTCAGCCAATTCCTGGTCCACCAGATGGGCGCCTCGGACGTGGGCGCCAAGCTCCCCGGCCGGGCCACCTTCCACGACGGCTGCCACGGCCTCCGCGAGCTGGGCGTCAAGAGCGAGCCGCGGCTGCTGCTCGAGCAGGTCGACGGACTCGAGCTGGTCGAGATGACCGAGGCCGAAACCTGCTGCGGGTTCGGCGGCACGTTCAGCGTGAAATTCCCCCAGGTGTCGACCTCGATGGTCGAAGTCAAAACCGAATCGATCGAGGCGACCGGCGCCGAGTACGTGGTATCGAACGACCCGAGCTGCCTGATGCAGATCCAGGGATACCTGACCCGACAAAAGAAGAAGCCCAAGTGCATGCACCTGGCGGAGGTGCTGGCCAGCCGATGAGCGTGAACACCGTCCAGTTTCAGACCGACGCCGACCGCATGCAGCAGGACGGCGACCGCCGCGAGTTCCTCCGCACGGCGCTCAACGGCTACATCCTCACCCGCAGCGGGCAGCAGTCGAAGTACGGCGACTACGAGGCGGCGCGCACCACCGCGGCCGCCATCAAGTGGCAGGCGATCGAGAACCTGGGCGAGCACCTCGAGCGGTTCGCCGACAACCTCGAAGCGCGCGGCGTCCACGTCCACTGGTGCTCGGACGCGGCCGAGGCCCGCGCGGCGATCGTCGGCGTGCTCAAGAAGCACGACGCCAAGGCGATCGTCAAAAGCAAGTGCATGACGACCGAGGAGATCCACCTCAACGAGCTGCTCGAGAAGCAAGGCTACGACGTCGTCGAGTCGGACCTCGGCGAGTACATCGTCCAGCTCCGCCGCGAGGCGCCCTACCACTTCGTCTTCCCCGCGATGCACCTGAAACGCGGCGAGATCCGCGAGCTGTTCGAGCGCGAGCTCGGCGACGCCCCGACCGACGACCCCGAGGCGCTCACCATGATCGCCCGCCAGGCGCTCCGGCAGAAGTACCTGGCCGCCGACGTCGGCATCAGCGGCGCCAACTTCGGCGTGGCCGAGACCGGCATGATCTCGATCACCGAGAACGAGGGGAACGCCCGCCTCACGACCGCCATGCCCAAGGTCCACATCGCGTTGATGGGGATCGAGAAGGTCATCCCACGATTCGCGGACCTGGCGGTGATGTTGCCGATGCTCGCCCTGGCCGGCACCGGCCAGCGGCTCACGGGCTACAACTCGCAGTTCGCCGGCCCCCGCCAAGAGGGCGAGTGCGACGGGCCCGAGGAGATGCACGTTGTCCTCCTCGACAACCACCGCACCGAGCTGCTAGCGCACCCCGAGGAACGCGACGCCCTCCGCTGCATCCGCTGCGGCGCCTGTCTGAACGTTTGCCCGGTCTTCAAGAACGTCGGCGGCCACACTTATGGCACCACCTACCAGGGGCCGATCGGCTCGGTCATCACGCCCCACCTGCGTGGCATGAAGGACTGGAAGCACCTCTCGAACGCCTCGTCGCTGTGCGGCGCCTGCACCGAGACCTGCCCGGTCCGCATCGACCTGCACCACCACCTGCTGCGCAACCGCCACTCGGCCGCCGAGTCGTCCGGCGGCTGGGCCGAACGCATGCAGATGCGCGGCTTCGCCCTCGTAATGCGCCAGCCCTGGCTCTACGGCATCGCGAGCTCGCTCGGCCGCTGGGCCCACACCCTCTCACGCCCGATCCACGGCACCCGGCTCGACCCGGTCTACGCCTGGCGTAAAACGCGTGACTTCCCCGCCCCCGCGCCCAAGACATTCCAACAACTCTGGCGCGAACGCAAGAAGGATCAACCACCGAGGCACTAAGGAGACAGCGACGGACAGAAAAATGGGACGCGGATGAACGCGGATTGAAAGGATCGACGCGGATTAATGGAGAGTGAGTAGCAGCTGCCCGCCTGCTCCCGCACCACATCCTTGCTTCTTCTTTTTAATCCTCGTCAATCCGTTAGATCCGCGTTCATCCGCGTCCGCTTCTTCCGTCACCTCTGTGCTCTCTGTGGTGAAATAAAGACATGCCGCAAGACTCCAAAGCCGCGATCCTCGGCCGAGTGCGCGCCGCGCTGCGCACGCCCACGAGCCCTCAGGTGATGCCCCCCAAGGCCGCCTTGGAGCTCGCCGAGTCGGGCCCCGCGCGGGCCGAGGCGATCCGCCGCTCGCTCCCCACCGGCGGGGAGAACTACGAAGAGAGCAAGGCGCTGTTCGCCGAGCAGTCCGCCGCGCTCAAGACCCGGTTCGTCCCCGTGCCATCGCTCCAGGCCGCCGGCGATGAGCTCGCCCGCATGGCGGCCGAGCACGGCTGGTCGCGCCTCGGCGCCCACGCCGGAGAGCTCGTCACGCCGCTGGCCGAGAAGCTTGGCCTAGAGACCGTCATGACGGACGGCGGCTACGACCCGAACGAACTAGAACGCTGCGAAGTCGGCCTCACCGAGTGCGACGCCTTGGTGGCCCAAACCGGCAGCGTGCTGGTGACCACGCGCTCGGCCGGCGGCCGGGCGCTGTCGGTCTTGCCGCCGCACCACGTCGTGGTCGCTCGCAAGTCGCAGCTGATCGGCGCCCTGGTCGACGCCTACGAGCTGCTCGAGTCGCGCTACGGCGACGCCTACCCCAGCTTCATGACCTTCATCACCGGCCCCAGCCGCACCGGTGACATCGAGCGCATCTTGGTGCTCGGCGCCCACGGCCCGAAGGAGCTGACCGTGCTGCTCATCGAAGGGTGAGCAGCAAGGCCCCGCCAAGAAAAAGCGCCCCCGGCAGGATTCGAACCTGCGACACAAGGTTTAGGAAACCTATGCTCTATCCCCTGAGCTACGGGGGCATAATCGCTTTTACCCCTCATTTTACAGGGCTGGAGCGAGGGTGTGCCGGGCCGTGGCACTAAATTTGGCACTAAATTCTGAGCTACTCTTTCTCAGAAGCCAACTCTCGACAGGCGAGCACGGCCGGCAATTCCGCAGCCGCGGCATTCTAGGGGAAAGGGACGGTCAAGGCGAAGGGGCCTGGCAGAGGACGGGGCAGCCGGAATCGTGGTTACTTCTACCGCGACGGGCGCGGCTGGTTCACGAAGATCGACGGTCGGTTTGTCCCTCTCGAGCACGACAGCGGCGAGCGGATGCGGGAACGCAACCCCCCGCTTGCCGAGGTTAAAGCGGCGTACCATCGTTTGCTCGTCAATGGTGAGTCAGAATAGGAAGCCTACGGCGACGACGTGACCGTCTTCGACGTCTGCACCGCCTACCTCGCCAAGGTAGCCGACTCCGGCGCCCCCTCCACCTTCGAGAGTCGCCAGCGCACCCTCTTCGACTTCACTATTGGACTTCCGTCCCGCTTTGTCCCGAAGCCAGGCAAGGAAGAGAAGAAACCGAAACGGTCCGACTACCTCCACGATGGATTCGGCAAGCTGTCCGTCCCCAAGCTCAAGCCGCTCCACCTGGACAAGTGGTTGCAAGCACCCCCGGTTGGAAGGGAGCCCGCCGAACCAAGATCCAAGCAGTCAAGCGGGCCCTGAACTATGGGGTCGAAGCGGGGATGATCCCCGTCAATCCGATCAAGGGATACAAGACTCCTAAGCAACGTTCCCGGATCACTTACTTCACGCCCGAACAAGAAGGAGCCCTCCTCTCGGCTGCCAGCCCGTCGCTAGCGGTCGCGATCAAGGTGTGCATCCGCACCGGCGCCCGACCGGGCTGTGAGTTCGCGAAGCTCACAGCCGACCACGTCGAGGACATGGGTGATCGCATGGAATGGCGTTTCGAACCGCACGAATCGAAAACCGGCAACTTGCGCATACTCAGGATCATCGATCCCGAGATACTCGCGTTGGTTCGAGAGCGGATGCATCTTGAAGGCCCAATCTTCCGCTGCCAATCCGGCACGCCATGGAAGCGGTACAACCTCACCGAACGGCTGAGGACGATCAAGAAGAGGTTGATCAAGCAGGGCGTGAAGTTCGACGACGACGCCTGCTTCTACACCTGCCGCCACACCTACGCCAAACGAGTCCTGCAAGGCTTTTGGTCTGGCAAGCCGACCAACATCGAGACTCTGGCCCGACTTATGGGCAATTCGCCACAAGTCTGCCAGGATCATTATTTGCAGTGGAGCGAGAGCTACGCCGAGCCACTCTGGGAGAGCGCCTAGCGCCGATCACGCCGCCGGCTTGAAAAGACTTGGGTCGAGGCCAAAGTGGGCAGGCTGAGCCTCTTTCGGCTTGGCCTTGGTCGCCTTCCGTCGTGGAGCAGGCGACGCTTCCTCCGCCTTCTTATCGATGTACTCGTCGAGCCATTCTCGCCGGAACTTGATCGGGCCCGTGCCGTTCTGTACGTGCCGGATCTTCTTCTGATGATTGAGAGTCTGCCATTTACTGATCTGGGCCGTCCAAAGCCGAGCGATCACAGGTGGTCCCGCATCACCTAACATGTGCACGTACTTTCAGTAAGGTTCAGCGGCAGAGAGCCGGCTAACCATGATTGAATATGGCCTGTGGGTCATTGTCGTGACACTCCCGGCGGGCGGCCAGATGTCCGTGCTAGAGCGGTTTTCGAATTGGTGTGGACGAGCGGGGAAGCGATTGGTGGCGTGGCGAGGAAGCCGAAGCAGGCAATGCGGTGCATTGTCGATGCAGGCTGACGAAGCCATGACGCCGATCGCGAGCCGAGCGTCTACACCTATGAGTAAACCGCTCTAAAGCCGCGGATCGACCGGCTCGCTCTCCAACGCCAAAACGCCGAATACGCACTCGTGGACGCGACGCAACGGTTCGCGGCGGACAAACCGCTCCAACGCTTCGACACCCAGAGCGAACTCTCGCAGAGCGAGCGAACGCTTGGCGCCTACCCCACGGCTACGCAGCCGTGACAGGTTCGCTTCGCTCGTGTAGTCGGGGCTGTAGATAATCCGAAGGTACTCGCGGCCTCGGCATTTTACTGCTGGCTGAAGAAGACCGCGTTTGCCACGGGCAATGCTGTTCTTCCAGGGGACGAATGCGAGCGGCTTCACGACCATCCCCTCGCCGCCCGCCTCGGTCAGCTCGGTCCACCAACTGATCGCCTGATCGACCTGCTTGGGGTCGGTCACGTCGACTACGTGGTACGGCGTGGCGAGTAGCACCTTGGGGTCCTGCTCGCAGACCTTGGCGAGCGACTGCATGTGCCACTCGTGGTTTTGCTGGACATGGACCTTGCCCTCGGTCGCGAGGATGTGGAACGGGGCCAGCTTGTAGTCTTCGACCGACTCGACCGGCCAGCAGTAGTGGCGGTAGGCGTCGACGAACCGGCTGGCGGACTCTCGCTGGCGACCAAACTGCTCGGCAAGCCCTTCGAGCAAATCCGACTCCTCACCGCTGAGCCGGTTGGCGGTTGATTCCAAAGCCTCCAGCACCGGCGGCAGCGCCGAGTTGGCGGCCGAGCCGACGGCGGCGTACTGCGACTTCACCAGCTCTTGAGCCTTGGCGGACCACGGCATCAGCTCGCAGTCGAGCACGACCCAGTCGGTCTGGTGCTCTTCCCAGAAACCCGCTCCCGACAACGCGTCACGCACACGACTGAGCAGAGCCGACTCCATCCCGAGGTCGTTGAAGAAACGACGGCCGGTGCGGGTCGTGATGATTCCAGCCTCTTCTTCGACGCCGAAACGCTTGGTGGCGGTTTCCTGGTCGCGGCAGACGACCACCACCGCCCGCGAGCCCATGTGCTTCTCTTCGCACACGACATTCGGGACGCCCTGGCTGCGGAAGTAGCCGAGCGCTTCCTCGGGGTGTTCGAGGTAGCCCTCTTTCGTGCTGGTCTCCGACGGCGACATGGTCGGCGGCAGGTAGACGAGCCAACGCGGGTCGGCGGCGAAGCGGCTCATCACCTCCAGGGCGGCCGTGCCGTTCTCTTCGCGGATCGTGATGTTCGGCCGCAGGCGAGTGGAGACAATCCGCTTGCCTGTCACATCGGCCAGATCGAGCAAGTCGTCGTTCGCCTGCTGCGACGACAGCGTTGGCGCCTTTTCGTCCTCGTCGAGGAAGGGGCGCGAAGGTTCGCAGTAGGTCTGCTTCGCCTTGACGGAGACCGTCTCCAGCTCCGGGTAGCGCAGCGCCGTCAGGGCGCCGCCGAACACACAGCCCGTGTCGATGTTGATCGTCTTGTTCAGCCACTCCGCTTCGGGGACCGGCGTGTGGCCGTAGACGACCATCGCGTCGCCCCGGTACTCGCTCGCCCACGGGTAGCGGACGGGCAAGCCAAACTCGTCGGTCTCGCCGGTCGTTTCGCCGTAGAGGGCGAACTCACGCACCTTGCCCGAGCCGCGGCCCTGCATCGACTCCTTCATGCCCGCGTGAGCGACCACGATCTTGCCGTCGTCGAGCACGTAGTGACTTACCAAGCCGTCGAGGAATGACGAGAGTTCTTTGCGGAACGCTTCTTGTTGTTCTTCGGCGATCGCATCAATCTCCTCCTTGGTCTCGGCGAGGCCGTGCGTGAGCTGCACGTTCTTGCCACGCAACTTGCGCAGCAGCTTGGCGTCGTGGTTGCCTGGCACGCAGATCGCCGAGCCGGCCATCACCATGTTCCGCACTAAGCTCAACGTATCGAGTACGCGCGGCCCACGGTCCACCAAGTCGCCGACGAATGCCGCCTTGCGTCCCTGGGGATGCACGTAGCAGCAGTCGGTCCAACCGGGGCCCGGATCGGCGACCGGTCGTGATTCGTAGCCGAGTTGGACCAGCAACTCTTCAAGCTCGTCGCAGCAACCGTGCACGTCGCCGATGAAGTCGAACGGGCCGTGCTCGTCTCGCTTGTCGTTCCAGAGCGGAACCCGCTCGATCGTGGCGGCCTCAACCTCGTCGGGCGTCTCCAGCTTGAAGATGTGCCGGAAACCCTCCCGCTTGAGGCTCTTGAGCGATCGCCGCAGTTGCGACCGCTGGTTGCGGATCACGTGCGGCCCAAAATCGCGGTCGGCGCGGCTCTTGTTACGTTCTTGGCAGACCTCCTCAGGCAGGTTGAAGACGATCGCGACCGGCAGCGTGTGGTACTCGCGCGCGAGCTTCACTAACGATACCCGTGATTCTCGCTGCACGTTGGTTGCGTCGACCACAGTCAGCTTGCCCGCCGCGAGCCGTTTAGCGGCGACGTAGTGCAGCACGTCGAAGGCGTCACCCGTCGCCGCCTGGTTGTTCTCGTCGTCGCTCACGAGACCGCGGCAGTAATCGCTCGACAGCACCTCGGTGCCGAGGAAGTGCTGGCGCGCGAACGTGCTCTTGCCGGAACCGCTGGGGCCGATGAGGACGACGAGCGACAGGTTGGGAGTCGAAAAGTTCATGTAGCGGCCTCCGCAAGAGCTGCCTGGACCGTCTCTAGCTGGTGTGCGGCAGGTGCGAATTCATCTGGCAACTCCCCGCTGGCAAGGTACTCTGCGACTTCTGGTAACCTAAGCCAAAGAAGAACTTCTTCGTGAGGAACCGTCCGGTCGTCCCAGAAAGCGTTCGCGAGCCGGTGTTTTCTCAGCAAGTAGTCGTCATTGCAAAGAACGAATGCAGCGAGGTGTTTTTTCGCCGATATCGAGTCTTCTGCGAGCCAAGCGGACAGCAATGGCTCCACCGACTCCAAAGCACATCCCTCAGCACATAGCACAGTGTCGATTGCGTCACTATGCGGGCTATCGAGGTCGAGACTCAGTTGGTAGGCCCAATACTCTCGCAGGTACTCGTCAACCCGATTGACCTCTGTTGGTGGCCAGGCCTGCCATTGAGCGTACCGGAGCTTTCCAAACACTACGGCTAGGTCGAGAAACTCATCTCGGTACTCGACGGCCAGTTCCATCAACCGCGGAAGGAAATGCTTGAAGTGCCGAACGTCTCCCCAGGTAGACATCGCCGACCGCGAGTAGTGTTCAAGGTCTTCGTACGTCAGTTCGCGGACAGGCCTGGACGCGAGCTCTCCCGACTCTTCAGGAGACACGCAGCAATCGCAACCGACGAAGTCGTCCCCAACGCGGTAGGGAGCAAATGTCGCGTAGAGTCGCTCGATGGTCTCCGCAAGCTTGGTCATGTGGCGACCTCTGTTCCTCGGTTGGACACACGAAGCCGCACCAGCAAGTCGTTCAACGCGTCCTTGCCGGTCGGCAGCTCCGGAAGCGTTGAGGTGGCCATCGCCGCTTCCAACTCCGCAACCAACCGCTCGTACTCTCGTTCGTGGAACTCGATGTCCGCCTCGTCGAGCCGCCCTTTCTCCGGCCCCGCGAGCTTCCGCTCGACCAGCTCGTCAAGGTACGGCAGCTTCGCCGTCTCGTTGAGCGTCAGCAAGTTCGCGTCGACCTCGCCAGAGCGCATCAGGTGGATCCCGGTCAGCAGTACGCGGTAGACGTATAGCAGCGGCTTGACCCGTGGGGGCCCGTCCCCCGAGAGATGCGGCTTGGGGAATAGCTTCCACTGCGTCGCCGCGAAGCCGAGGTAGTGGTGGCCGTGGAACTTGGTAATGCAGTCCTTGGCGATCGCCTTCATCTCTTCATGCTCAGGTGTCGTATGCACCACAAGCGGCGAGAGCAGTTGCTCCAGCACGTAGCCGTTCTTCTTCAGCATCAGGCCGAAGAACTTCTTCGCGTCGTGCGTGACGAGGTCCATCTCGAGCCCGTCGTGGACGCCTTCCTTCTCGACGGTGTCTTCGCCGCCACACTCGGGACCGTCGAGGCCGACGACCTGCTCCAACGGCAGCAAATGCACGCCACGCAGGTCGAAGTCTGAGTCGGCCGACGGGAAGCCATACAGGTGCGCCCCGCTGATCGTCGCAAAGACGAGCGGGTACGGATGGGCGTCGACCTGCTTCTGGAGTTTTTCGTAATCGATGACTTGGGCGTTCATGGCAGTTCCTCCGCCACGGCCATGCGTCGTGCCCTCACCAGAAACTCGCTCGCCCGCTCGTAGTCGGGCCGCTCCGGCAGGTCGGTCTCCTCCAACGCCCTGTCGAACTCGGCGTGCAGCTTTTTCCTCCAGGCCTCGATGTCGTCCCACGGCATCTCTTCGTTCTTGATGGCGAAGAGCCGCTCGCGGTGCCGACCGACGTCGACCGGCACGAAGCCTTCGCGGAGCACGTGGATGCCGGACAGCAGCAGCCGGATGAGGTGCATCACGTGCTTCGGCTTCACCTTGCCCTGGTTGCGGAGGTCGGCCTGCATCCGCTTGAACTGCGACATCACGTAGCCGTTGTACGTCTGGTAGACCAGCCGCGAGAGGAACGCGTCCTGCATGGCGAGCAGCTCCTCGGCGAGCGGCGTCACGTGCTCGACCAGCGGCGTGTAGAGGCACTCCAGGATGTTTGGGTTCCCCTTCAGGGCCATGATGAGGAACTTCTGGAGTTCCCAGTAGCACTCTTCGCCCTTCCAGCCAACGGGGCCGTCGTTCTCCAATTGCTCGGGCACGCCGTACAGCGACCACTGCAAATCGGCTGGCGGCAGGTAGATGCCCCGGCGGTCGGTGTCCGACTCGTCGGTCTCAAGGCCGAACGCCCGCGAGCCGACCACGCATCGATAGATGACCCGGTCGAACAGCCCGTGCGTCGAGAGCGTTTTGTTCGAGTCGTTGATCGCTCCTTCCTTGGCTGGCATCTCCTTCCACTGGGCCAGCAGCATCAGGTTGTCGTGGTGCAGCGGGGCCTCGAAGTCGTCGACGAACCGCACACGGTACGAGTGCTGCCGGTCCCGCGGCGACCGCACAACCACGCCCACCGCCCCCGCCGGGTGCGCAACCCGCCCGCCAGAACCCTGGACCGCCTTGAGCGAGACGACCTGGGTTCCCACCGAGTAGATGAGGTTCGGGCTGTTGTGGACGCGAGATTTCATGGGTTGTCTTTGGGTGCCGAAGGCTCGGCCAGATATTTCCAAAAGGTGTTGACGTAGGGAGTGTCGAATTGGACGAGGGAAATGTCACTCAGCATGATGATGGATGGTGCATCTTCCCAAGTCCCGAGACCATCAAAATGCTGGAGTGTCACCTTCTCGTCGTTGGTCGAAAGCACTGACCCGATGTAGAAATCCTCACTCTCGTCCTCAGCATCCTCGCACTCAATGATGATTCCATCGTATTGTGTTTTTATTGAGTCAATTGCCGACCGCATGGTTGCGAGGTCGAGTGAGGGTGGCGTCGCAAGTGCAGACAGAAGTCCTTCGCCCTTCAGCATCCGCTCCCAATGCCGTTCGTATTTGTCTGAACGAACTCCAGTAACGTCTGCAATACGAAAAACAGAAAATCCGTCTGGCATAAAGTCATGGAAGCAATGCATCACGCCCAACGACTCTGAGGCATCAATGAGAAAGCCGTTGAGCCGTGGGTTGCTTGGCAGAGAACGCTCCACACGAATCTTCTTGCCGGTACCGACGTATTGTCGAATGCTGTCAGTCATGGTTCTGCTATGTTCTGAAACACTGCCATCTGCGAGGGAGCACCGTATTCGGATTCCTCCGGACCAACCGGCAGGAAGCGGACCGAGTAGCCAAACCGCTCGGCGACCTCACCTGACCACTCTTCAAACTCTGCCCGTGACCACTCGAAGCGGTGGTCGCTGTGCCGCATCTCTCCGGCGGGGAGCGACTCCCAAACGACGTTGTACTCGCGGTTGGGCGTGGTGAGGACAACGGTCGTCGGCTTAGCCTGCTCGAAGACGACCCGCTCGAACGCCGCGAGTCGGGCCGGGTCGAGGTGCTCGATGACTTCGACAATGGCGGCAGCGTCGAAGTTCGCCAGCCGTTCGTCGCGGTAGGTCAGGGCGCCGTGAATCAGCTTGATCCGCTCACGCTGCCGTTCGGGCAGCCGGTCGAGCTTCAGCCGCCGGTGGGCGATCTCGAGCGACCGGACCGACACATCCATGCCGAGGATCTCGGTGAATTGCTTGTCGGCGAGCAGCTCGCGCAGCAGCTTGCCCTCGCCACAGCCGAGGTCGACCACGCGCTTGGCGCCCGACGCGCGGATCGCGGCCAACACTGCCCCGAGTCGCTGCTCGTGCAGGCTTAGCTCGCGTTCTTGCTGTGGCGTCGGTTGGGCCGCCAGAGTTTCTGGTTCGAGGGTCTCCTCTTCTGCAGCCTCTTCCTCAACAAGTCGAGCCAACGCCTGGCGGATGAGGCCGTGGCGTCGTGGCAGGTAGCGGCGAGTTATTAGGTCTCGCTCGGGATGGTCGGCGAGCCACGACTCGCCCTTGGCGAGCAGCTTCTCCACCTCCTCGGGCCCGATGTAGTAGTGCTTCTTGCCGTCGAATACCGGGATCAGCACATAGAGGTGTTGAAGCAGTGTGGCGACGGTGGTCGTTTGCGTGAGCGCAACCGAGAAGTACGGGCTATCGCCCCAATCCGGAAACTTCTCGTCGAGGGGGTGCTGGGTGGCAACGACCTGGTAGCCGAGCGGCTCGAACATACGCTGTAGAAGCTCCTCGCCACCGCGGACCGGTAAAACGTCGATCCGAGCCGTCAGCGGGATCGGCGTCTCTAGCAGCTCAGCTCGCTCTTTCGACCGACCCGACAGCGCCGATCCAAACACCTGCGAAATCGCCACACTCATCAGCGACGACGCGACATAGGGCCGGTCGTTCACGTACTGGTCGAGCGGACCACTCTTCCAGTCCCCCTTGCCGCGCACGAGCCCTACCGGGTCAACGTCCAGCAGCAAGCACGCGACGCACTTCTCCTCGCCTGCTTCGGGATAGAAGACATGAGCCTTGCCGAACGTCAGATTGAACGTCTGACACCGGTCCGGGTGCTTGTGCAGCAGGTAACCGAGGTCGGTCGCCGGCTGGTGGGTTGTGGAGAGTGTTAGCAGCATGCGGACGCCTCCTTGCGGGCGATTTTCTCAGGCTAGCAGCCAGTGACGCGATTTCGACCACCCAAGGAACTGTCGTCCGTCGCTTAGGTTCTCGTCGACACCGAACGGAGTGCAACCGCCGATCGCGTGTACCAACCCATCCATTGCCGGACGGAATCGCACTTGGAACTCGGGCTGTTGAATAGAGAGGTGGCTTTCGGCCCACGCCACGAATTCGGTCAGCTCCGCGTCACCGACGAACGACAGAAAGAAGACCATCTGCCGCCAAGCGTACGCCGTATTCTTCATCGTGATGAGCCGAGCATGCCACAGCGATTCGTTGATTTGCTGACGTCGGCAAATCCACTCGAAGCAGTGACGGGCCATCGACGACAACTGCGGCCGTAGCGTCTCCGCCAGGCCGAGCCCACTGAACAGCGAAGCCAAATTCTGCGTCGTCAGGACTTGCTGTTGTTCGATAATCATCCCGTTGATCGCCGAGTCCCATCCGCCGTACCTCACTCCCGCCCGCTTGCAGCAAAGGTCGGCGAACGCGTCGAGCGTCGGTGTCGTGTTGTAGAACCACGACCGCGAACGCTTGCGTGATGGTTTGGGCAGCTGACGAATCTGCTCGCAATCGATACCGTAGTACGTCGCGTACAGCGTGCTGTCGAGAAACTCTGCAGCGAGCCTGGCTGTCTTGACGAACTTCTCGGAGAACTCGCCCATGAAGATGTCGGCAGCCAGTTCGTCGACAAGTGGCAACTCGACGCCGGCGCCCTTCGCTAACGCCCGCAGCTCCTGCAAGAGCTTGTTCGGGACGATGGCGTGAGGGAACGAAGTGAGCGTGAGGCACGCGACCTCTTCGAGCGTCTGGCGAGCGAGCTGCTGGGCGGGCAGGTCGTCGGTCCGGAAACTCTCCAACGCAGCGACCCACGGCAGCTCTTCAATCCTGACTTGGCTTTGCAGGTCGAGCAGGAGCAGCGAACGGCGGCGTCGGAAAGCCCGGTAGGTTGCCGCATATAGTTGCCGCAGTTGCGGGTCATCGATGCCCGCCGCTCGCAAACCGGAAGTAAGCTGCGGCAGAACCTCGGCGAGGACGTCGCCCGACGGGATAAGCCCTCGTTCGACCAAGACCTCAACCGACTCGGTTAAGCACCGCTCGATGCGTCGACGAATCGTGTCGGGTAGGTCACTACCGGCGTCGAGTCCGCAGTGCGAGGCCTCTTCCGCGGAGATTGGCTCGGTAACCGCCGCGAGGTCTTCAATGCCTTCGTTGCCCGGGTAGGCGAAGAGCCGTGCAACAACGGTTCCGGCAACCTCGTTGTATATTGGCGTCTTCGCCTGCTGCTCCTGAAGGCCACGCAGCGAGCGACATCGCGTGGAGTCCGGCAACCCACGCTTGTTGATGTACCGGGCGAGCAGCAACCGAATCCGACCGACCTCACAGCCCGAGAGCAACGCGGGGTCGGCGACACACCGCGAAAGGAAAGGCATCAGCTGAGCCAAGCTCGACTTGCGGTGCGTCGGCTTCGAGCTCAACTGGTGCTCTTGCTGGAGTCGTTCGAACCGTCGCAACAGATCAGTGGCTCGTTCCGTCCACATCTCAGGGAAGACCTTGCAGGGCCATCCACCAATCACGACAGCTTGCCCTTCTGCTGTTTGACGGGAGCCACTGTTCGTCTCCGGCTGGAGTTTGGGCGGCTCGCCGTCCATGGTTTCCAGGAACAGGTCGACTAGCTCGTCGTATAGGGGAGCCCAGACGGCAATCGCCTCCTTTTGGGCGGCGATTGCTCGGTTCGGCTTGATGCTCCGCAGGCTCCGAATCGTTCGAGTGACGTCCTGCACGCAGACGCGGGACCCGAATCGCCGGGGCCGCTCGGTCGGCTCTGGATAGAACCGGAGGCGCCCGAAGTACGGGGCAACCGCGTCAAGCAAATTACGAGCCTGGTCGCCGTGGCCGTTTGAGCCAAGCCATGCGACTACAAGCAAGGCCCCCTCTTCTGGCACGGAGACATCGAACTTCCCACTTTCGAGCAGTGAATGAAGTTCGCTGAGCCCTTCGTCGGTAAGGAAGAACCGATTGAGAGCCGTGCGGTCTCCTTCGGCGACCTCTAATTGGTGTTTCGAGGCAAGAGCCTTTTCGTGTTCAAGAAGCGGTCCGCCGGCCAGCAGCTCGCCGGTTGCGAAGCCGCCGGTCGCGACTTCCAGAGTCGCCCACTTCGGTACGTCCGCCAGCGGCGTCCGTGAACCGACCGACAGAGTGCCGTCGACCATCCGCGAGAAGATGGCGACCCACTTTGCCGCCTTCTCTTCGGCACGCTTGCGGGTGGAGGCGTCTGGATGCTCCCCGGCCGTCGTCAACGCCTTTGCGAGCTGAAAGACGGCGTATCCTGGATTTGCGGTGTGAGGTCCGGAGGTTGGAGTCGAACCAACACCCTCTCGGTCCGAAGCCGAGTGTTCTCCCATTGAACTACTCCGGAGTACGTGTGCGTCTTGCTACATAGACCTTCTCCTCTGCCTTACGCCAGCAGGGTCGTATAGCGAAATAAGTCCGGAGGCTGGACTCGAACCAGCACCCACCCGGGTAATAGCCGGGCGTTCTCCCATTGAACTACTCCGGAACAAGGGAGGCGCCGACCGCTTTGGCCGCTCCTAAGCTTCCCTAAAGGTAATGGTCTCTCAGCGACCCGTCAAAATCGGCCCCGCTTCAGGCAGCACCGCTTGAAGCGCTTGCCGCTGCCGCAGGGGCAGAGGTCGTTGCGGCCGAGCTTCTCTGCCAGTTCTTTCGGAGGTAGATCGTCGGCGACGTGGACGACCCGGACGCCGACCTTCACCTGCGTCTCCGACGGGTACCCCCGCCGGCGCTTGCTCATCGGCTCGAAAGGACAGGTCTTCGGGGATGTTGCGACGCATGATGCACCTCCAAACTAGCTCTGTAGCGAGTAGCAAAAGGGGATTTGACTGGAGCTCGGACACGATCGCGAGCCTCGAGGTTCACAACTACAGTCGAACCTTGCTGTGCGAAAGCACTCAGCTGGATTCCCATGGGATCTACTGAATAGGAGAATACGCCCAATCTCGCCTCTCTCCACCGACCTGCCGTGAGCCCCATCACTGGCGAATCGCGTCGGCCTGGCAGGCGACATAGGCCTCTGGAAGATCACTGGACTCGTCTCGACCTTCCGGTTGGCATAGATTGTTGCTAGGCAGCCACGAATCAGGGAGGATCATCGATGCCGTCGCAAGGCTACTGGAATCATTCTGTGTCAAATCCCTCGGACCGGCCTCGCGGTAGCTACCGGTCGAGACGGCTCCGATGCGAGCTTCTTGAAGACCGCCGTATGCTGGCAGTTTCGGGGGCAGCGGCTTTCTTTTCCGAGGCGATCGAGATCGTGCCGGTCGCCGACAACGCGGGTTTCGTGCGTGGAGCCGACCTCGACTCGGACGGCGACCTCGATCTCTTGGCCCTTCATCAAGACGGAGAATCTCTCTCGTGGCACGAGGCCACCGACAACGGCTATATCCCTCATGTCATTGTGGCGGATAGTTCCAGTGATGTGAGCCTGCGCGCTCACGCCGATTTCAGCGGTGACGGCACGACCGACCTGCTTGTTGTATTGCATTCTGATACTAACGGGCTTTACTCGATCCGACTGCTGCTCAACGACGGGGAAGGCGATTTCACTGCTGAAACCCTTGCCCTTTCGGAAGCGCCCGTGCAGCTTCAGGCGGTAGACATGGACGACGACGGGGACCTGGACGTGCTCTGGACCGGGGATAACTTCGTCAGCTGGCTCGAACGTGAGGGGCCCGATACGTGGTCCGAGCACACGATCGCTACTGGGCTCACTTCAAAACAAACAACCGTGGGAGACATCGACAGCGATGGCGACCTCGACCTCCTCCTGAACACGTGGGACTCTGAATTCGGCTATCGGCTCTTAGTGGCCGAGAACAGCGATAACGGCTACGAGCTGTACCACTTCACGCCGGGCATCGACGCATATGTTTCGGCTGCCATTGTCGACGCCGACAACGACGGCGACGCCGATCTCGTCGCCACCTGGGACAAACAGATCGGGCTGCTGACCAACGAGGGGGACGGCTCCTATTCCATCGAGATCCTGCACACGTTCAATTATTCCACTCCTTACCTACGACTCCTCGACGTGACGAACGACGGGCGGCTCGACTTGGTCTGCGACAACGTGCTGATCCGCCTGGCCGACCGCGAGGTGATCAACACCGAACTCCCCGAGCACGTGCGAGGGGATTTTGTCGACATCGACGCAGACGGCGACCTCGACCTCCTCACGTTCTCCGATTACCTGTACGACTTTGTCTGGCACAGGAACGCCCCGACCGAGTTGTATGTCGGGGCTCAATACCTATACCCCACTCTTGTCGATGAGGCGGCGCCCCAAACGATCGACTACTACTTCGGTCGTGCCAGGATATATGGTGGCGGCTTCGATCCCGCGGACGCACCGGAGCCGTTGACGGTCCCGTTTACGCTCACCGGCGAGGCGACGCTGGGCGAAGACTTTGTCTTGGTTGGCGCCGACACGCTCGACGCGAGCGGCGGCGTGGTCACGATCCCTGCGGGGCAGCGGGGCGTCACGCTCGAGTTCACGACGCGCGACGACAGCGTGTTCGAGATCGACGAGCGGATCGTACTCAGGCCCCTAGGAAGCCATTTTGTCGTCCGTGACAACACTAGCCAAAGCACGACCGATCGGTACACGCTCACGATTGCCGACGATGACCCGGCCGACTTCGGCGACGCGCCGGCGAGCTACGGCGTCGATCGGGCTTCGGGCGGCGCGAGGCACGGCGCCACGGGGCCGAGGATCGGGTCTTATCGCGACGCGGAGACCGACGGCGCGCCATCGATCGACGCGCTGGGCGACGGGGGGAGCAATGAAGGCATCGTCGTCTCCGAGCTCCACGCCGGGGATCCGGCCTCCGAGGCGTTCATCACCGTCAGCGGCGCCCCGGCCGGCGCGTACCTCGACGCCTGGATCGACTTCGACCGCGACCGCCTCTGGGCGGGCCCCGAAGAGCGGGTGGCGACGCGCGTCTCGGTGGTCGAAGGCGAGAACCGCGTCGCGATCTCCGTGCCCGCGTGGGCGGGCTCCGGTGAGACTTTCGCCCGCTTCCGGCTCAGCACCGACGGCGTCGACTCGCCCTTCGGGTCGGCTATCGACGGCGAGGTCGAGGACGTCGCCGTGACGCTCTACCCGCCGATGCGGGGCAGCAGATTTTTTAACAACGGCATGGATCTGCCCACGGAGACCGTCGACTGGCTCAGGAGTGCTGTCGTGACCGACATCGATGGTGACGGCGCCGATGACCTCGTCAGTTGGCAGCAGCAAGCCGGCCTTGTGTGGCGGAAGAACGACGGCAGCGGAGGCTTCGGTGATTTCCGAACGATCACCTCGGACACAAGTTTTTACAACCATCGCTACGCCGCGGCCGACCTGGACGGCGATGGTGATAATGACATCGTAGGCTCCAACAATCGGTGGTACCGCAACGACAGTGGGAACTTCACCACGTTGGAGCTTGACAGATTCTCAAGCAACGCCGCGATCGTGACCGTCGATTTCGACCAGGACGGCGACATCGATGTCCTGAGGGGAGGGGTCTGGTTCGACAACCAGGGCGACGGAAACTTCATCGAGAAAACCCTTCAGGGTGTTTCGATCAGCGGCGACTTTGAAGCGGTCGACATGGATCGGGACGGCGACCTTGACCTCGTCGGCTACGCCCGCAACGCTGTGGAGATCCACTGGTATGAAAGCCATGGCGTCGATGCGGCCTTCACGGTCAAAGCGTCGATCCCCTACGAGTCGTATTATAGTGTCACCCCCGAGCTGTCGGTCGCTGACATCAACAACGATGGTTACCCCGATATTCTTCGCCACACCGGGTACTACGGCTCATTGGCGTGGTTAGAAAGCGATGGTGCAGGTGGCTTTGAGCAGCATCCCATCATGGAGGGGAGGAGCAACGACAATCTTTTGCTGGTCACCGCTGACCTCGACGCCGACGGCGACCTCGATGTCGTCACTACCCGGGAAGACGAGGGCGCCGTCGGTTGGTACGAGAACCTCGGCGAGCAGGGCTTCGCCTCGCACGCGGTGACCAAGGCGCTCGACAATTTGAGTGGCATCGATGTCTCCGACATCGATCTCGACGGCGACCTCGACATCCTCGCCTGGGGGCCCACAGCCTACGCGGTTGGGGTGATGATCTTCCAACAGGTCACTAATTCGATCGAACTCACCGTGACGCCGGCCAGCCTGTCGGAGGACGACGGCGGGCAAGCGGCCTACACTCTGCGACGCACCGGCCCGAGCAACTCACCGCTGGATGTCACGTTGCGGATCGAGGGCACCGCGGAGTCAGGAAACGACTACCGGTGGCTCGACGGCGCCACAGCGGTCGAAGGCGTTGTGACGCTCACGTTCGCCGCGGGCGAGACGGAGAAAGAGCTGCTGTTCGAGACGATCGCGGATTCGTGGTTGGAATCGAACGAGACGATCGTCGTAAGCCTGCTCGAAGGAGACGAGCACATCGTCGGTGAGGCCGGCTCCGCGGCGGTCGTGATCGTCGACGACGAGCCGGGCGACTTCGGCGACGCCCCGGCCACCTACCCCACCCTGCTGGCGGACGACGGCGCCCGTCACGGGGCCGGCGGGCCGCGACTCGGATCGCTCCGCACCGAAGAGACCGATGGCCAGCCCGGCGCCGAGACGGCCGACGACGACGGCTTGCTCGTGGCGGAGCTGCGCGTGGGTGACCGTGAGTCACGACTCGTTGTCGATGTCTCGATGGCCCCCGCCGGGGCGCGACTCGACGCTTGGGTCGACTTCAACGGAGACGGCTCTTGGGGAGGCGAGGGAGAGCGGATCGCCCACTCGCTGCACGTGACCGAGGGAGAAAACGTCGTCATCTTCGCCACGCCGCCCGACGCGACGAGCGGCGAAACGTACGCCCGTTTGCGGATCAGCACTGGCGGCGGTTTGGGCTTTCTCGGCGCGGCGCCGGACGGCGAGGCTGAGGATCACGAAGTGACGATCCTCTCGCCTGTCTCCACCCCCGGTGTCTTCGGCGACACGGTCCCTATCAACGGATTCCCCTTCTCCAGTTCTAATGTGCTGCCGATCGATGTCGATGGTGACCGAGACATCGACTTGATTGCGTTGTCTTACGGGTCTTACGGCTTGGGAGAATCTTTCTTTTGGCTCGAGAACGACGGCTCCCAATCGTTCATGCCGCATGAGTATGTTTCGCTCCCCGGTGAATATCGGGCGTATACCTCGGCCGATTTGGATGGCGATGGTTTGCCCGAACTCATCCTGAGATCCCAACGAGAGATCTACGTGTACGCCTACGCCGACGGCGGATTCCAGCTCACGGATACGCTGGAAGCGGGCAGACACGTGAGCTCGACCAACACTTACTGGATCACGGCTGCGGACATCGACGGCGACGGCGACGCCGACTTGCTCACTATCGATTACACCGAAGGCGAGTACGGTGTCGATCTCTACGAGAACCTGAGCGGAGAATGGGCGAGGAAGCGATTGGCCAAAGGCTTCTATGGCGTCCCCGACATGGTCGACTGGAATGGCGACGGGAAGATCGACTTGGTAGCCCCCGCCGAAGACACGGCTGACGGTGGCGGCTTGATCGCCCTCCTCAATTATGGCCCAGCCGGGTTCATGCCCCACCGGATCACCGGCGGCTCACTCAATTATGAGTATCGATTCGAAGACATCGATGGCGACGGGGATATAGACATCGCTAACGGTCTGACTACTCAAGCAGTGGGCGGCTCAAGGACTCGTGTGGGATGGTTCGAAAACACCGGCAATGGAATCGTTAGCCACTCCCTCCTCACTACGTCGAGTTATATCTCCCATTTCGAATTGGCGGACTTGGACGGTGACGGCGCCAAGGACATCCTCTATTCGTACCGTTCTACGGGAGTTGGGCAATGGCGGCGCAATCTTGGAGCGGGCGAATTCGCTCGAAGTCGCACGTGGGTCGAGTCCGGCAGCATCTATGGTGACCACGCGAACAGCCCCATGCCGATCGACATGGACGGTGACGGCGACCTCGATCTCGTCCCGACCGTAGTGCTAAACTACCCCGGCGTGCATTCAAACGCCTATTGGTGGCAGAACCTCTCGATTCCCAAGGGCGACTACAACGTCGACGGCGTTGTCGACCAAGACGACTACCAGCAGTGGGTCGATACGTTCGGATTTTTAAATACTCCCAGAGCCGACGGGAACGGCAACGGCGTCATCGACGGCGCCGATTTCACCGTGTGGCGTGACCATCTCGGCGAACGGGCGCCGGCGGTCGACTTCGACCTGAGCGGCGCACTCGATTCGGCGGACCTCGCCCTGTGGGCCGCGACCGAGGGATCGACCACCGACCTTCGCGCAGACGCGAACGACGATGGCGAAGTGGACGAGCAAGACCTGGCGTTGTGGCAAGCGGCGTTCGACGAGGCTCATGCAGAGCCCACAGAGAACAACCCCATCAGCACCCCACCAGACTCCCTCAGTGTCGAGCCCGAAACAGACTTCCCCGGTGTGCTTTCTCTCGCTAACAACAGCGAAGTGGTTCAGGACCGAACCAGCGATCGACTAGCGGCGACCTCCATCCATTTGACGCCAGAGCCTGCCCCCGTGCCGCGGCGAACCGTGCGGCCCCACAAATCTTGGCGAGCAGTTGAAGGGTCGCCGATTGTCGCCCCCGTTTCACACGAATCACTTCTCATCGCGGAGGCGTCGATTCAAGACGCTCGGCAAGTGGCGAGGCCGCACGACTTCGAGGCGGTCACGAACAGTGCCGGTTTAGCGTCGAACGACCACAGCATCATTCCAATGGCGGCTCTGCCCGAGCGCGGCAAAGGGTTCGGTCGGATCTTGAGAGACTGGTTTAACGAGTTTGGCTTGGAGAGGCACTGATCTTGCGATAATTCGGAGAACGGTAGTTGAGCCATTCGGTGATTAATCGACCGTTCCCTCTGCATCCGCGCACTTCGGTACTACAAACCACTAGCACACTCGCGCGCCGACTGCGCCCCTCGGCGTTCTGCGCCCGAGCGGCTTCTCGGCTCATCCTCGCCGCCTGCGCGGGGCCGTTTCCGCGGCTGAAAAGCCGCGGCCTCATTGAAGCGAGCACGGGCTCCGAAGGGCGGTGCAGGCCCGGCCGATCCCGCAGTGATTCATTGGTCGAAATTAGAGCATTTTTCGAATTGGTGTGGACGAGCGGGGAAGCGATTGGCGGCGTGGCGAGGAAGCCGAAGCAGGCAATGCGGTGCATTGTCGATGCAGGCTGACGAAGCCATGACGACGATCGCGAGCCGAGCGTCTGCACCAATGAGCAAACCGCTCTAAAGTTGGGCGAATGACCTGTGCCGTGCGGACACGAGTCACAAATCTATCGAGTCGCAGAATCTCTGTCCCCGCGGTATACTATTCGCCTCGTCTAGAACCACTCTCGACTCTGAGATCTTGTCGATGGCGATATTGTTTGGCGGCTCAAAGCTGAAGAACCCTGACCGGCTGAGCAAGGAGGCCTTGGCGGCGATCCGGGCCGAGGCGGCGAGCCTGCCCGGGTGCGACAAGAAGACCGCCGCGCAGGTCGTCCGCTACGTCGTCGACGACGAGGACGCCGGCGTCTTGCAGGTGGTGTCTCAACCCAAGCAGCGGGGCAACCTCCCGCTGATCTTATTTAGCCCTTCCCACTCGCATCACGACAAGAAGGCTCGCGCGCGTCGCATCGCGTTGATCACCCATTGCTCCGATGCCCCCCCGGGGGTGTGGATGCGGATGGGCCATGTCTTCAAAGCCGTTAACGGCTCCTCGACGCCCTCGGGGGACAACCCACCCGAATGGCTGCCTAACTTGATCTCGCAGATGTGCGGCTTCCTGCGTTTTCTTTCCGACCACGAGAGGAATTCGGTTCCGGAGCTCCCTATCGCCCTGTTTGAGAGGATTCTCAAAGCGGCGGAGCTCCCTCCCGATCTGCTAGTCCATGGCCTGATAGTTGAAGACGACGCACGAAATTGGAAGTGGTATTCGGCCCAATACGACATGCAGCGATTGGGCGGCTGGAGCGATCATCTCGCAAAGCACCAGCCTACCGTCCGCGGGATCCTCAGCGAAGGGAAAGCCGGCCAGCGGGTCCACGCGATCGCGAACCTCAAGAAGGTGGACTATGAATTCGAGCCGATCTTTGACGTGCTGGTGGCGATCGCCACCGGTCCGGCCAAGTCGGCCCGAGCAGCCGCCGCCGAAATCCTGCAGGGTTACGATGTGTCGGCACACACTCTGGTCGAGCAAGTGCTCCGGGAGGGCTCCGCCGCCGAACGCAACGAGGCCGCCCAGCTCGCCTGGCGACTCGACGGTGAGGGGGCACGGCGGCTCCTCGAATCTCACGCCGAAGGGGAATCTTCCGACCGTGTAAAGCAAACGATCGCTCGGCTGCTCTCCGCGCCGGTAGTCACGGAGGCGCCGGCTGACGGCCCTGTCGTCGAGCTGCCGCCTCTCGAGGTCGAGACCGGCGTCGTCGAATTGCCCGAGGAGGCCCGCGCGGGCCTGTCCGCGTACCTGCGGAGCGAGTACGAGCGGGCCTACAAGGATTACGAGCAGGCGCTGGAGCGTTGGAACGCGGCGACCAAACGCCCACGGTGGTACACCAAGCCCTCGGCGCCGGCGGAGATGTCCGACAAAGCGATCGCCAAGATCGTCGCCTTTGTCGAAGGCCGTCAGGAGAAGCCCCCGAAACGGCTCGAGTTGCGATGGCACGACCGGCAGCCGCTGGGCGACTGGCTCGCGCCGCCGGCTGTGAAGCTGATCCACGTGGTCCGGCTCGCCAACGCCTTCGGAAACCTCAACACAAATCACCAAGGCGACCTCAGCTGGCACGACCAGCACGACCTAGAAGCCTACCGAGAACGCAGTGGGAGGTCGTTCGGCCTCCGCGAACTCGACGCAGCGGTCGCCACGCTAAAAAACTCGCGGCCGGGATTCTTGGCGGCCGCATACTTGGGGAACAACAACAGGTACATCAGGTTCTGCGACTGGGAGCCGGAGGCTATCTGGCCGGCGTTCGCTGATTGCTTGAACGAATTGCGGCCGTATTTGGCGTCCTCACCGCCCCGAACAGGTGATTACCAAGATTACGACTACTGGTGGAGCGAGAAGCGCCGCAACGCGTTCCGCGTGCTGGCCTCGTTCCCCAACGTGCCGCCCGAGTTCGTTCCCCAGCTGTGGGACTTGGCCCTGGGCGAGAGCAAGACGGTCCGACCGCTGGCGCAGACAGCGCTGGCCTCGTTGTCAGACAAGGCGGAGAAGATCGTCGTCGCGCTTGCCGACGGAAAGCAGGCGGTGCGGGCGTCGGCGGCCGACTGGCTTGGGCAGCTGGGCGACCCGACGGCCATCGAACCCCTCAAAAAGGCTTACGCCAAGGAGAAGCAGGACCTCGTCAAGGGCGCGATGCTCACGGCGCTCGAGGCGCTGGGCGCTGACATTTCGGAGTACTTCGACCGCAAGAAGCTGCTGGCTGAGGCGATAAAGGGCCTCGCCAAGCCGCGGCCCAAGGGGCTGGCGTGGTTCAAGATTGAGGCGCTCCCGGCCGTGCACTGGGCGGACAACGGCAAGAGCGTGCCGCCCGAGATCCTCGAATGGTGGGCCGTGCAGAGCGTGCGGCTCAAGACCGCAACGCCGGGGCCGTTGCTGCGGCGGTACCTCGCCCTTTGCCGACGCGACGAGGCGGCGGAGTTGGCCAAGCGGGTGCTGCAGGTGTGGATCGCCCAAGACACTCGGTCTCTATCGATGGAGGAGGCGTCGTCCCGCGCCAGGCAGGAAAGCCAACAACTCTGGGCGCAGTACGGAAATAGGGATGGCTGGTTCAAGGACCACTACCAAAAAGAAGAGAACCTTTACCAAGAAAGACTGCGCCATTACACCACCGAGTGCCTCGGCTCGGCGAGCGGCGAGAAGGGGCTGCTGGCGATCACCGCCGCGGCCGGCGACGCCGATTGCGCCAAAATCTGCGAGCAGTATCTCCGCAAGTGGTACGGCCACCGGGTGTCGCAGTGCAAGAGCTTGCTCGAGACACTCGCCTGGATCGACGACCCGCTGGCGATCCAGGTGCTGCTGTCGATCGCCAACCGGTTCCGCACCAAGTCGCTCCGCAAGGAGGCGGAGACGCACGTCGCCGCGATCGCCGAACGCGAGGGCTGGACGCTCGATCAATTGGCTGACCGCACGCTGCCCGACGGCGGCTTCGAGCGCGAGCTCGACGAGAGCGGCGAGCCGCTCGGTCACGAGGCGGTGATGGAGCTCGACTACGGGCCGAGGAAGTTTCACGTGCGGCTCGGCGAGGCGCTGCAGCCGGTGATCGTCCGCGACGACGGCAAGGAGGTCAAAAGCCTCCCCGCCCCCGCGAAGAACGACGACGAGGAGATGGCCAAGGCGGCGAAGAAGCAGTTCTCCAAGGCGAAGAAGACCGTCAAAGAGGTCGTCAAACGCCAAACCGAGCGGCTCTACGAGGCCCTCTGCACGCAGCGTGCGTGGCGTGGCGACGAGTGGCGCCGCTACCTGGCCGACCATCCAATCGCCGGCCCGCTCTGCGGACGTGTGGTGTGGGCGGCCTTCGAGCCGTCCTCCGATTCTGATGAACATCCGGCGCCGTTGGGATGCTTCCGGCCGCTTGAGGACGGCACGCTGACCGACGAGCAGGACGCGGAGTTCCAATTGTCTGACGGCGCCGTGGTGCGTCTCGCCCACGCCTGCAACACCGACGCCGCGACTGCCGAGACCTGGGACAGGCACCTGAAGGACTACGACGTTACGCCGCTGTTCAGACAATTCGGCCGATCGGTTTACCAATTGCCGGAGGAGCTGATCAAGCAGACCGAACTAACCGATTTCGAGGGCCACTGCCTGACGACCTTCCAGCTCCGCGGCAAGGCGACCAAAGCGGGTTTCGCCCGCGGCCAGGCCGAAGACGGTGGCTGCTTCATGGAGTACCGTAAGCGTTTCCCCTCGCTCGAGCTCGAGGCGGTGCTCGGTTTTACCGGCAGCATGCTGCCGGAAGAGGATGTCGCTGCCGCGCTCACGGCGCTTTATTTCGTCAAGACGAAGAACGACGGCCGTGAGCAGCACTCTTGGCGGCAGGACAAGGTGCTGTTGGGCAAGGTCCCTCCGGTGCTGCTGAGCGAGTGCCGTTATGATGTCGAGCAGATCGCCTCCGCCGGCACGGGGTACGATCCGGAGTGGCGGACGAAGAGTTACTTCGGATAACAGCAAGGAACGCGCGTGGCGAAGCAACAACCCCCGACCGAAACACCGAGCGACGGCTTGCTCCGCGAGCCCCCCGAGTTGCGTTACAAGACCGAACTCGAGCACTTGGTTGAGACGGACGACGCCCCGCGTCCCGAGGGTTGGCGGCTGAGCCCACGAGCGGTCCGCACGTTCGTTCTCGGTTCGGAGGCGGCTGCCCCCGGCAAGCGGGGCCGTTCGAAGCGCGGCGCCAAGGCGGCCGAGTCCGCCGTGCGCCGCAAGTTCCACGGCGACGACGCGATGGTCGACCGCGCGATCGTCACGTTGATGAGCAACCGGGCGTTGATCCTGGTGGGCGAGCCGGGCACGGCAAAGTCGATGCTCTCGGAGCTGCTGGCGGCGGCGGTCTCTGGCACGAGCGGCCTGACGATCCAGGGGACGGCCGGCACGACCGAGGACCAGATCAAATACTCCTGGAACTACGCCCTGCTCTTGGCCGAGGGGCCCACGCCCCGTGCGCTGGTCCCGGCGCCGCTCTACCGCGGGCTGGCCGAAGGCCGATTGGTGCGTTTCGAGGAGATCACCCGCTGCCCGCCCGAGATCCAGGACACGCTGGTGAGCGTGCTGAGCGACAAGCTGCTGCACGTCCCCGAGCTCGCCGGGGGCGACGGAGTCGTCTACGCCCGCCCGGGGTTCAACATCGTCGCCACGGCCAACACCCGCGACCGCGGCGTGCACGAGATGTCGGCCGCCCTGAAGCGGCGGTTCAACTTCGAGACGGTCCATCCGATCGCAGACAAGGGTTTCGAGCTCGAGCTGGTCCTCGAAGAGGCCCGCGAGCTGCTCGGCGGCGCCGGCGTCGAGCCGACGTTCGAGCCGGACGTGATCGACGTGCTGGTGACCACGTTCCACGACCTGCGCAACGGCCGCACGGAGCAGGGCGTCGTGGTCGAGCGTCCCTCGGCCGTGATGAGCACAGCCGAGGCGGTGTCGGTCGCCTTCGCCGCCGGGCTCGACGCCTGGCACTTCGGCGATCGGCGGGTCGAGGGCCAGCACCTCGCCCGTCAGCTCGTGGGCGCCGTTCTCAAGGACTCGGACGAGGACGCCAAGAAAGTGCGGCAATATTTCGACGTGGTGGTCAAGCAGCGGTCGAAGAAGAACCCCCACTGGAAGTCGTTCTTCGACGCCCGCGGGGTGCTGGGCAAGTGAGCGACGCGACCGACACTCCCGACGCCGCCGGAAAGCCGCATGATGTAGACGGGGCCTCCGCCGAAAGAGCCGTCGCCGAGTTGTTGCCGCGCTTGCGTGGCGAAGGGGTCGTCTACTTTCCGATCCGGCACCACTCGCCCGCGTGCGCGGAGCACGTGCGCAAGTGGATCGCCGAGAACCGCCCCTCGGCGGTGTTGGTCGAGGGGCCGCGGTCGTTCGACCGGTTCCTCAACGAGCTGCTCGACGCCCGGAGCGACTTCCCGCTGGCGGTTTACACGCACTTCGTCGACACGCGCCGACAGACCTTGCCGGCTCCGAAGGACGGGGGCCCAGAGGGCGAGGCGTCCGAATCCGAACCGCCGCGCTTCGCGGCGTTCTACCCGCTGTGCGATTACTCGCCGGAGCTGGCCGCGCTGAGGGCGGGCCGCGAGGCGGGGGCCCGGCTCCGCTTCATCGACCTCGACTTCGGGGCAAAGACGCTCGCCGAGTTCGCCGCCCGCTGCGTGGAGGAAGAGGAGGAGACGCCCGTCGTCCGCGTCGAGTCGCTGGCGGCCGATCCCCACCTGGCCCACAGCCGCTATGTCCGCGAGTTGGCGCGACGGTTTGGGATGCGCGACTTCGACGAGCTGTGGGACCATCTGTTCGAATCGGGCGCCGCCAGCCTATCGACCGACGCCTTCGTCGACCGGTTGGCGAGCTACTGCGCGATCGCCCGCTTGGAGTACGCCGACGACGACCTGCGTCGCGACGGCACGACGGCGCGCGAGGCCGCGATGGCCGCCGCGGTGCGCGAGGAACTCGCCCGCAGCGAGGAGGGCGACGGGCCGGTGCTCGTGATCACCGGCGGCTTCCACACGGCGGCGCTCCCCGAGCTGGTCGCCAGCGACGCGCCACCCGCCCCGCCCGCTCTCACGCCGTCGGGCGAAGAGGCCGCCTGGCTGGTCGCCTACTCGTTCCCGCAGCTCGACTCGCTTGCCGGCTACTCTTCCGGGATGCCCTCGCCGGGGTTCTACGAGCGGATGTGGCGCGCCGGACAAGCAAGCGACCCGACGGCGGCCCGCACCCGTGAGGCGGCCGAGATCGTGCTCGAGGTTGCCCGCCTCACGCGTGAACGCGACGGCATGAACCCGCTGTCGACTCCCGACGCCGTCGCCGCCGTACAGAGCGCCCGCCGGCTTGCCGCTCTGCGCGGTCACCCTTGGCCGCAGCGCGAGGACCTTCTGGACGGCGTGCGCAGCTGCTTCGTCAAAGGGGAAATTGGCTCCGAGGGGTATGCGGTGATGCGGCTCGTCGCCGAAAGGCTCACCGGCGACCGTATCGGTCGCACGCCGCCGGGCGCCGAGGCGCCGGCGATCGTTGATGACTTCCGTCGGCAATGCGAGAGGCTCCGCGTGCCGACCGACTCGGTCGAGCCGAAAACGTTGACGCTCGAGCTCTATCGCAACCGGCGGCACCGGCGGATCAGCCGGCTGCTGCACCGGCTCGACCTGTTGGCGGCGCCCCTGGCCGTGTTCGAGGGGGGCCCCGACTTCTTGGAAGGGACAGGCCTCGACCTGATGCACGAGCGGTGGAGCGTGCGCTGGGCCCCAGCGGTCGAAGCGGCGCTCGTGGAGGCGTCGGTCTTCGGCCCGACGGTCGAGGCGGCGGCCGCCGCCAAGCTCGACGCGTCGATCGCCGAGCTCGAGGCCTCCGGCCAGGGCCGCAGCGCCTCGGCGGCGGTCGCCCTGCTGGTGCGCACCTGCCGCCTCGGGCTGCAGCGGCGCACCGACCGCATCCTCGCCGGCCTCGGTCGCTCGATCCACGAGGACCCGAGCCTGCCTTCGGTCGCGGCGGCGCTGACGCAACTGGAGCTGCTCGCCACGGCGCGCGAGCCGCTCGAGGCCCGCGGCCTGGAACAGACGCCCCGACTCGTCGAGGCCTGCTACCAACGGGCGTGTGCGTTGGCCGATGGCGCCGTTGCCTGTCCCGATGAAATGGTCGTCCCCGTAATCGACGCCCTGCGTTCGTTGCGTGAGTCGCTCGTAGGCGAGCGGTCTGACTCGTCGCTCGACCCCGAGCTGTTCCATCAAGCGCTCCAACGCGTCGTCGCCTCGGCGCCCGACAAGTCACAGGGCGCCGTTGTCGGCGCCGCCGCGGGACTCCTCTACCTGGAAGGCCGATTGACTGCCGAGCCGCTCGGCGAGCTGATTGCCGGTTTCCTCGGCGCGTCGACCGTCGAGCCGGCCCGGCGTTGCGCTGTGGTCCGCGGCCTGCTCGCCACTGCGCGTGAGGCTGCCTGGCGGGTCTCGCCGCTGGTCGACGCGCTCGACACCCAGCTCTGCGGCTGGGACGAGAGCCAGTTCGTCGCCTCACTGCCAGAGCTGCGGCTGGCGTTCGCCGACCTCACGCCGACCGAGATCGTCCGCGTCGCCGAGCGAGCGGCCGCCCGGCACGATGAGGCCGATCTCGGCGAGTTGGTGCTGACCGATCTTTCCGAGGCCGACGCCCTGATGGCGGCGCAGATCGCCGGGCTGGTCCGCGAGCAGCTCGCCGCCGAACGATTCGATAGCGCGGAGGCCGCCCATGCCAAATGATCCGCATCGCGGCGCCGATCCCGCGCTCGCCCGCTGGCGGCTGGTGCTAGGCAAGTACGCCCAGCCCCGCATGCCGGAGTGCCTCAGTCCCGCGCAGGAGCGGATGGCTGACGCGCTGGAGAAGCTTTACAGCCGCGAGTACCGCGGGCGCGGCGTGCGTCAGGGGCGCAAGCTCGGGCCCGGCTCGCTCGACCCGAGTCAACTGAACGTGCCGCAGTGGTTGGCCGAGCTGCGCGACCTGTTCCCCCAAGAAACCTGCCAGCAGATCACCGGCCACGCCCTCGACCGGTACCAGATGACCGAGCTGGTGGAGGACCCCGACGTGCTCTCCAGGCTCGAGCCGAGCCAGGAGCTGCTCCACGCCGTGCTTTCGCTCAAGGGGCGGATGAAGGGCCGCGTGCTCGAAGAGGCCCGCCGCCTGGTGCGCCGCGTCGTCGACCAGATCAAGCGCAAGCTCGAGCGCGAGGTGCACAACGCCCTGGCCGGGCGGCTCAACCGTTTCCGCCGCAGCTCGATGCCTGTGGCGCGCAACTTCGACGCCCGCGGCACGATCCGCCGCAACCTCAAGCACTGGAGCGCCGAGCGCCAGAAACTCGTCGTCGAGAACCCGCTGTTCTTCAGCCGCACCAAACGCCACCTCCCGTGGGAGGTGATCCTCTGCGTCGACCAGTCGGGATCGATGGTCGATAGCGTGGTCCACTCGGCCGTGATGGCGGGCATCTTGGCCGGGCTGCCGACCGTGCGCGTGCGGCTGGTGGTGTTCGACACCTCGGTCGTGGACCTCAGCGAGCACGTGACCGATCCGGTCGAGGTGCTGATGACGGTTCAGTTGGGGGGCGGCACGAACATCGGCCAGGCGGTCCGCTACAGCGAGGGACTGGTCTCTCAGCCGCGGCGCACGGTGTTTGCGCTGGTGACCGACTTTTGCGAGGGCGCCGACCCGCGCGTGCTGATCGCCGCCTGCAAGCGGCTCCGGGAGTCGGGCGTGCGGCTGCTCGGGCTCGCGGCGCTCGACTCCCAAGCCAGTCCCTTTTACGACGAACAACTCGCCGGTCGGCTCGCCGCCGAGGGAATGGAGATCGCAGCGCTCACCCCGCTGCGTTTCGCCGAATGGCTCGCCCGGGTGATGAGCGCCGACTGAGATGAACGACGCGGACCGAGAGCGATTAAGGCGACTGCTCGCCTCGTTCGATGACGACGCCCTCACGGCCCTCGCCAACAAGGGGCTCGTGCGCCGCGCTCACAAGGACCTCGACTCGGGGGGCGTGTCGCACGAGGAGGAGGAAGCCGCCGTCAGCGTACACGGCGACGGCTGGTCCGTGCGGATGCCGCCCGGCGGCCCGGCCGAGGCGACCGACGACTCGCGCGCCAACGGCGTCACGCGTCACGTGCTCGCCGCGACGATCCACCTCCGCCGCCATTGGCTCGGGCAAGAAGAACCGGCGCCAGGAACCGCCGGGACGGACGTCCACCAGGCGCCTCACGACGAGACCGCCGTCGCCAAGCGGCTCCGCGAGCGGCTGCTGGCGATCCCCCCCGAGCGGATCGAGCGTTGGGCGGGGCGCCATGCGCTGCGCGAGGCGGCGGCGATCGTCGCCGCGGGCGGCTGGACCGTCGCCGAAGCGGGAAGCCTGAAGGTCCGCTTCGAAGAGCAAGACGTCGACACGGTGCTGATCGAGGCGCCTGTGCGCGGCGGTGCGTCGGCCCTCCTGGGCAGCATCCTTACCACCGCCCCGCAGACGCTCAAACGGAAGTGGGCCGCGGCGATGGTGGCAGCCGTTTGGTCCGACGCCGGCAAGCAATGGGCCGCGGGCGACACGACGCCCAAGCGGCGCCGGGCCGACGCGGCCGACGCCCGCGCCGTGCTGGCGAGCGCCACACGGGCGATCGAGACGCTCCTGGAAATCGGCCTCGCCCACCCCTCCGGGGCGAGCGTCGAGCGGCTGTTCACGCTGTCGGTCTCGGCGCGGGCGAACCAGCTGCCGCGGCTTGCCCGGCTCATGCGGGCGGCGGCCGACCAGCTCTCGCTGATCCATCTGCGCGACGCCCAAGGGGACCCGGCGGAGCTGCTCACGCTGCTGGCCCATGCCCACGCACTCGCGGAAGCGATCGGTCGAGCGGGAGACTCGGCCCCGGCGTGGCTCGTGGGGCAAGCGCGTTCGGAATACTCGCACACAGGCGACCTCGAGCTTGTCGGCGTCGGGGCCTACCCATGGAGAACCGCCTCGGGCTACGAGGGGGTGACCGTGCTGTTCTGGGACCGCCGCCGCGAGCGTTTCTTCTCCGGGAGCGACAGCCGGCTGGCCGACGGCCCTGGGCGCTTTTCGCCGGCGCAGGCCTATCGCGGCGAACCGGTCTGGCGCGGGGGGGCTTCCCCCGGTGAGATGTCGCGAAGCGTCTTCGTGCTGCGCGGCGCCCGTTGGAACGACGCCGGCCGCTTGTCTTCCTCCTCCGCCAGCCGAGTCGAGGGCGTGGCGCCCGCCGCGCCCGACGAAATCGACTACGGCGCCGCCGGCTTCGAACGTTGGGAAGATCTGCGTCGCTACGCCCGCGGCGCCTACCCCCTTGGGTTGCGCGTCGTCGAGCCGACGCGTCTGCTGGCCGTGGCGCGCCCGACCGAATGGGGACCGCGGTACTTCGACGAAACACGCCAGCAATTCGTCTGGGAACTGGTCGACTCCGACGGCGCGAGCCTGAAGCTCAGTTGCGTGTGGAGCGAAGCCTCCGCCGACCTGATCGAGTTCCTCGAAGCGGTGAAGCCGCACCGAGAAAAGCTCGCGGCGGTCGTGCTGCGCATCGTGATCGACGATGACTTACTTCGCTTTGAGCCGGTCTCGCTATTGGCTACCGAGGGGCATCGGGTGCTGAACCCGGCGTTCGATCGCAAACTGATCCAAAGCCTCCAGTCGAAGCTCCTCGATCGGCTAAGGGAGAAATTCGGCCGCGGCCGTGTTTCCACCGTGCTGGAGGCCGACGGAGACGAGCTTTCATTTGGCGGGGGCGCCATCGATGCCACCCCTGCGATCCAGCGGGCTTTTGCCGACGTCGACCGCCATCTCATCCACATCGCAGAGTCTGGCGCACGAGCCGCGGCACTTGCCCGGGAGGACGAGTTGCAACGCGTTACGGCGGCATTGCGCCGCCTTGGGCTTGATGAAATGTCCGACTCGGTTGCAGCGCTTGGCGATCGACCAGTTTCGGCAGCAGCGGTCTTGTATTGTGAGTACTTGCGTAACTTACACGTTTCTGCGACGCGCACGCTGATGGTCTGATTCTCCGTCAATGCTAGTGGTCTTCCCCTCTCGGACCGAAGCCACCCTTCAAAAATCGAAACCGGCTTAGCACGCAGGATTTTTTCAACAGCCGTATAGGCCCTTACGGCCTGCTTAAACTTCCGCCGTCCCCGCCAAACAATCCCTCGGGAGAGCAGTCGCGATCATTGCAGAGAGTCCCGGCTTAAAGTACTCTCAATACTCTTCTTGCGGCTGATTCCGCTTGCTTTGAGCAGTTCTTGCGACCTGGCTTATCTGCCCCCCAGTGGGGCGGCTTCCCAGTGGGGCGGCTTTCAGATGCTTCATTGAATGCTTCTTTCATCACGACTGCCAGTCGCTTCTTCAATTACACATCTCTGTCACGACGCACAGCACACAGGCTTAAGCATGCTCCGAAACGTCACCCTCGCCTTGCTCTGCCTGTTCGCCATCTTTTCGGCGCCCAGGGTGCTCGCACAATTCACCGTCAACACCGGTCAAAGAGTGCCGGTGACCATCTCCACGGCCACCGACTTCAATTTGAACGGCGGCATCCTCGCCCCGACCGATGTCACGCTGAGCGGCAAGATTGACGTGCAAAGCCCTTCGGCTGTCATCCGACCGCAGAACCCGGTCGTGTTTAACCCCCGGCAGGGGTCCTACGAAACATCGCTCGGCCCCACGACGCTGAGTGGACCGATTGTCGGCGCCGGCAACATATTGGGGATCGGCAATGAATCGATCGACCAACTGATTGTGAGCGGCGACAATTCGTATTCTGGTTTGACCCTCCTCTTTTCAGGGGAAATCATCGCCGCCTCGCCGACCGCCTTCGGTTCGGCGGCGGGCGCGACGACGGTGCAAGGGGCCCACGTGCTCGTGCAAGCAGCCACCGACGAGCGGTTCCGCCTCGAGAGGGGTTCGCTCCGCTTCGACGCCGGCGACTTCGTCCCCAGCGAAGCGGTTGAGATCGCCAGCGGCGACCTCTACTTGCCCAGCCGGGGTCTCTACGAAACCCCGATCGTCCTGGACGGCGAGGGCGGATCGGTGCACTTCGTCAACAGCGCTTCCTCCTCTTGGACCGGCGGCGTCACGGGCACGGGCAACCTGCTTCTCTCGGGGCGTCTGAGCGTCGACGCGCCGCTCACGCACGACGGCGACCTGACGCTCGATGGCCCCCAGTTGAACGCGGTCAACACCTACACCGGCAAGACGGTCTTCACTGACGAATACGTGATCGATCGAGCGGACGTCTTCGGTGTCGCGACCAGCCCGCTCGAAGTCATCAGCGGCGAGGTGACGGTCGAGGTCTTGCCCTCCGGGGATCGCGGCTTCACGGTCAGACGCGGGATCCTCGATGTCCAGACGACCGACCCCATCAGCGCCCCGATCACGCTGGGTGGTGACTTCGACGCCTCCCTGCGCGGCGTGGGGGTTTACAACGGGCCGCTCGATTACGTGACGACTAGCGGGGGTGGGTACGCCAGAATCCTGGGAGGCACGTTCAACGGAACGATCCGGGGCGACACCCTGCTTTGGGTCGGGGGCGAAGAAGGAGTCGTCACCCTCAACGCCTCGAACGACATACAGAGTCTCGTCTCTGTCTCTGCGGGAACGGTCGTTGTGAACCACGCCGAGGGATTGCCGCTCGCCGCGACGATCGTCCAAGGGGGTTTGGTCGAGCTGAAGAACCCCGTCGACGTGATGCCCGTGATGAAACATTACCCCTACGCAGAGCAGCAGACTGGGACGCTGAGGCTCAGCGCCGATCAACGCCTCGGCGTTTCCCCCTTCGTGGGCAGGGGCACTCTGGAATCCAACGCCGAGGTGCACATCGACCGGATCGTGTCGCTCGGCGCCAACCTGACTTCCACCGAGCAAGGGTCGCTGATCGTCGATGGCGAGATATTGACCATGGGCTCTTCAAATCTTGCCGGGAAACTCGGGGGAACTGGCGTTGTCCGGGTCGCCGGAGACTATCTCCGCGTCGACGCTGACCTCAGCGAGTTCACGGGAGATCTCGTCATCGACGAGGGAATCCTTGCCCTTAGCAATGCCTCGACGATGAACGGGGCCACTGATATCTACGTCCAGCGTGGGGCGACCCTCAGACTGCAAGACGATGAAGCGACGATCACCAGCGACATCTATTTGAACAACGCCAACGGACACGACTCCCACCATTTCTTTAGGGATGAGAGAGACGCCGCGTTGATCGGGGGAAACTACGCCTCTTCACTGACGCTCGCTGGCCGACTCGACGTGGGCGAAGAGGGGTCCACAATCGCGGGCGATCTGCGTTTGGAGGGACCGATCACCGGGTCGCGTCTGACGGTCAGGGGCGGGCGTGTGACCCTCGCCTCCCCAGTTTCTGGGTTGACCGAACAACTGCGGGTCGTTGGTGGACTCACGATGGCCGATACTGGCGCGTTGTCTGGTCTCGATGAAGTACTACTCGAGGCGGGCGCCTCTCTCTACATGTCGCAATCAGCAAACACTGACCGCATCGACGACGAAACCTTGCTCCGCTCGCTCGGGGGGCAGGTCTCCCTCATTTCGGATTCGAACCACGTCGCCCACGAGCGATTCGGCACTCTCCTGCTCGAAGCCGGCGTCACGACACTAGTCGCGAGCTCGGACCACGGTGGTTCACTTCCCACGAACTTATCCATTGGAGACCTCCAAAGGCGCCGAGGAGCAACTCTCCGGTTCAACGAGGCTGGTAGACAGACTACGACTCGCCTTGAGGGCAACAGCACGTTCGACGGGGAAATGATCGGCGGGTGGGCCACTTACGACAATGCGACGAGCATCGAGACCTTTGCGGCAGTTGATTCTTCCGGACGCGTAGTCGCGCTGTCGCCGACAACGTCTTCGCTCAATTCGGCTGGCCCCGACGACCATGTCTCCACGCAAGGGTCGGTCATGCTCGCCTCGGATCGCGTGGTGGCGTCACTCGATGGCAGCCCCTATTCGCTCGACCTGAACGGCCACCAACTCACGGTTCGATCGGGCGGCATCTACCGTGGCAACGAGATCCAAAACGGCAGACTCACCGCGGGTGACGGCGGGCCCGCCGAGTTGTTCTTGCACAGAGTGAACCGCGTCGACGCGGACATTGTCGACAACGGCGAGAACGGCGCCGTCTCTTTAGTGTTGGCGGGATACCAGTACACGACAACTCTGACCGGCCACAACACCTACAGCGGAGGAACCTGGGTCGTCGGCGATAGCAGCAGGGCGACGCTGGCCGTTGAGGGGACAGACGCCATCCCCGAGAGCGACACGGTTTACGTTGACTTCGGCCAGTACGAGGCGCGCCTTGACGCGCCAGGCGTCGTGGAACTTTCCGCCCTGCACGTCCGAAGTGACGGACGTGTCAGCGGAGTCAACGCGACGTACGACGCCCGGGAGTATTTCCTCGAAGACGGGGATATTTACGCGCCGATCGCGGGCGACGGAACGATCTTCAAAGAAGGCCGAGGGGCATTCTATATCCAAGTGGAGAGCCCGGAGTACACCGGCCAGGTCACTGTGCTTGACGGAGTCCTCGACCTCGGGGAGGACAACCTTCCCAACGCGACCATTCACGCACAAGGCGGTCGGCTCATAGGGGGAGGACAATATAGCCGCTTGTCGAGTCCGATCGTGCTGGATGGAGGCGAGCTGCAGGGCAACTTCGGCGGGCCGGTCCAAGTGGCGAGCGACTCCTCGCTCTACCACGACACCGTGAACTCGCACTTGGCGGGTGAATTGTCGGGCTCGGCCGATTTGACGGTGCGCGGCGCCAGAGACAACGACTACGTCAAGATCGCGGGAGACGCCAGCGCCTTCAGCGGCGATCTGGTCGTCGTTAGCGGCGGACTGCGGATTGCGGCGTCGGCGAGCCTCGGCGACGGCGTGATCCACGTGCAGGAAGGCGCGTCGCTCTTCCTCGGGGCGGACCGGGCCTCCGACGGGCAGACGATTCTCGGCCGAGATGTGCGGATTCAACGAGGCGAACTCTACGCAGTCCGCCCGGGGAGAGACTTCGGCTCGGGCTCAGATTACGACCCCAACAGCGTGGTCACTGGGGACGTGTACGTCGACGATTTTGCGATCCTCGGCGCCAACGGCCTCAGCACGATCGACGACCAACCTGCCCCCGGTCTCATTTTCGAAGGCCGTTTGGTCCTCGGCGATCACGCCCAAGTCACCAGCCGAACGCACTACAACGCATTCTTCTTTGTCAGCGAAGCCCCGTTGGTCGAAGTGGCGGGACAACTCGATGTGGGCGCCGATAACGTGTGGCGAACCGAGCTCGCCAAGCTTAAGGTTTCCGGCTCGATCCGAGCCCACGCGGCGGACTCCGCGATCGATTTCCATGGGCTGGCCGCGATGATCGACTTCAGCGAAGCCGAGCTTATCGTCGAATCGGGCCGCAGCCTGTCGATCACCGTCAACGGGCAGTCCCTCCCGATGGAGTTCGACTCGGCCGAGGCGCGGCTGGCCGGCGGGGGATCGTTCCAGGGAGACTTTGCCCTGTCTGGCGGCGCCACGATCGCCCCCGGCGCTTCCCCGGGCGAGCTGACCATCGACGGCGACCTGGAGCTTGGTGTCGGGGCGGTCTACGAGTGGGAACTCGACGACCCGGCTGCTGGGCCCGGCGTCGGTTGGGACTTCTTGGACATCGAAGGCGTTCTCAGCTGCAACGCGGCGCCCGGATCGCCTTGGGTCTTCGAGATCGCTGGATTCGGCGGCGCGGTCGGTCTGCGAGAAGGGGAATGGATCATCGCAACGGCCGAGGCGATCGAAGGCTTCGACCCGGCGTCGGTCGTCGTGAGCCTCGGCCTATCCAGCGCCACGTCGTCGGGCCCGGCTGTCGAGCGTTTTTCCGTCGAGCAGCGGGGCGACGATTTGTATCTGGTGATGGCCGTTCCCGAGCCGGCGAGCGTGGTCGGTTTGTTGTCTCTCTGTTTGGCGATCGTCCCCTCACGGCGGGCCCGGTCGGCGTCGCGCGCCGAGTAAGGCCCCGCGTTTCCTGGAGGCCAGCGGCGCTGCTAAGGATGCCCGGCTCACCAGAGCCGGCCGCCAGCGCGGCTTGGGCGACACTCCATCGAGACCCCACTCAGGCGCGAGAGTTCCATCCGGGCTCTCTCGCCGCGTGCGCGCATCAATCGGCAAGAGACGCTCTCGCTCCAGAGGAGCCTGTTATCAAGACACGCCCGCGGCGGCGCCTGCATCGCGTAGTGGCCGTGGGTTAGAATGTCGCGGCGGTTGAGGCTTGGTGGCCTTCGACGCGATCATACTGCTGCAGACCTTGCCTTCGTGACGCACATGTCGCGGAGCGGAAATGCGGCGGCCCTTTTCATCCACATCTCGATCGAGGCGGCGACATTCGCATGCATGAGTTCCCATTCGCCATCCGCCAAGCGGTGACCCTGTGCCTGGCAGCTGCTCTTTTCGCGACGCCTTTTGGAAACACCGCCGCGGCGGAGCAGCAGGGCGGCGAGCCGTCGCCGAAGCCGCGTGTCATCGTCACCAGTGACGGCGAGATCGACGATGAGTGCTCGATGGTGCGGTTCTTGCTCTACGCCAACGAGTGGGACATCGAGGGGATCGTCACCTCGAGTTCGCAGTACCACTGGCAGGGGCACAGCTGGGCCGGCGACGACTGGATCGATCCCTACCTCGACGCCTACGCCGAGGTACAACCCAATCTGGCCAAGCACGACAGCCGCTTCCCCACCGCGGAATTCCTGCGGGCGCGCACGTTCCTTGGGAACGTGAAATCCGAGGGCGACATGGACGAGCCCACCCCCGGCTCGCAGCACATCGTCAAAGTTCTGCTCGACGACACGGACGACCGGCCGATCTGGCTGCAGGGTTGGGGCGGCCCCAACACGATCGCCCGCGCGCTGAAGACCATCGAAGAGGAGCACCCGGGCAAGATGGCCACGGTGGCCGCGAAGCTCCGCTTCTTCTTCATCTGGGAGCAAGACACGACCTACCAAGACTACATCCGCCCGCACTGGGGCAAGTACAACATCCCCACGATCATCTCGGATCAGTTCATCGCGGTCGCCTACCACTGGGACAAGATCATCCCGCCCGCGGAGCGGGAGTTCTTCCGTGGCGAGTGGATGAACAAGTACATCCTCAAAGACCACGGCCCGCTCTGCTCGTTGTACAAAGCCCACAGCGACGGCGCCTTCCGTTCGGAGGGCGACTCGCCCGCGTTCCTGCACACCATCCCTACGGGATTGCGGAACATGGAGTCACCCGGCTGGGGCGGTTGGGGCGGCCGATACACGCGGGTGCGCGCCAACACCTGGCTCGACCCAGTGGCCGACCCGTCTTACGACTACCCCGAGGGCAGGTGGTACAGCAGCAACGCCTGGGGCCGCCTGCGCGTTCGCAAAGGCATCAAGGACGACCCCAAGCTGATGCAGTACCTCAAGCCGATCTGGCGTTGGAGCGAGGCCCTGCAGAACGACTTCGCCGCGCGGGCCGACTGGTGCGTCGCCTCGGTCGAGGACGCCAACCACCCGCCGCTGGTCGTGCTAGGGCACGAGGCGGACCTGATGGCGCAGCCCGGCGCGACCGTCGAGCTCAGCGCCCACGGCACGCGCGATCCGGACGGCGACAACCTGAGCTACCGCTGGTGGCAGTACCGCGAAGCGGGCACGCACGACGGCGGGGTCGAGATCCAGAACGCCGGCCAGCAAAACGCCTCGTTCGCCATGCCAGCCGACATCGAAGAGGCGAAAACCATCCACATCGTCTGCGAGGTGACCGACGACGGCGCCCCCGCGCTCACGAGGTACCAGCGCGTGGTGATCGGCTGCGAATAGCGCCAAGGCCCTTCCCGGCCGCGCTGTGGCGCCAGCCACCGTCGCGGCGCACGGCTCGCGCCAAGCCGGGCGACAGGCTCTCTCTTTTTCTCTGGAGCGGTGATGCACAAAGCTATCGTCCTGGCGGCGTTCGCCACGGTTCTTCTGGGTGTGAACGCCCGCCCGCTGCCGGCCGAGCAGCTCGCCTTCCCCACCGCCGAGGGCTACGGCAAGCACACCGTCGGCGGACGCGGCGGGGCCGTGTTCGAGGTGACCAACCTCAACGACTCGGGCGAAGGCAGCCTCCGCGCGGCGGTCGAGGCCAAGGGGCCGCGGACCGTGGTCTTCCGCGTGTCGGGCGTCATCGATCTCGAGAGCGACCTGAGGATCAAGAATCCTTACCTCACGATCGCCGGCCAAACCGCCCCGGGAGACGGGATCTGCCTGAAGCGGCGTCCGCTGATGATCGGCGCCGACGAGGTGATCGTCCGCCACATCCGGGTCCGGTTCGGCGACGAGTCGGGCCAAGACTCCGACGCGATCTCCGCCAGGTACGTCAAGAACCTCATCCTCGACCACGTCTCGGCCAGTTGGAGCGTCGACGAAACGGTTTCGATCTACCACTGCGAGAACGTGACCGTCCAGTGGTGCCTCGTCTCCGAGAGCATGTTCAACTCGAACCACAGCAAGAGCACGCACGGCTTCGGCGGCATCTGGGGGTCGAACCACAGCTCGTACCACCACAACCTGCTGGCGCACCACTCCAGCCGCAACCCGCGGTTCGCGTCGGGCTGCGGCAACACCGACTACAGGAACAACGTCCTGTACAACTGGGGCTACAACAGTTGTTACGGCGGCGAGAAGCAGCAGAAGGGCAACCCGAAATTCAACTTCTCGCGCATCAACATGGTCGGCAACTACTACAAGCCGGGCCCCGCCACGGCGCCGGGCGACGTGTCGCACCGCATCGCCAACCCCTCCTCTCGCGGCAGCGACGACAAAGGCGAGTGGTACATCGCCGACAACTTCGTGGAGGGCGCCCCCGCGGTGACCGCCAACAACTGGGAGGGCGGCGTCCAGCCGGGCGACCCGGAGTTCAGGCTCGGGCAGCCCTGGCCGGCGATGGCGATCAACCAGCAGCCCGCCGAGGAGGCGTACGAGTTGGTCCTCAAGAACGCCGGCGCCACCCTGCCCCGCCGCGACCCGGTCGACACGCGCGTGGTGCAAGAAGTCCGCAGCGGCACGGCGACCTACGAGGGGGTCTACGACCAGCGGAAGAAAGTGGCCGACGCGTCCCTGCCCAGCGGCATCATCGACTCTCAGAACGACGTGGGCGGCTGGCCCGAGCTCAAGAGCACGCCGGCCCCCGCCGACAAGGACCACGACGGCATGCCCGACGCCTGGGAGGTTTCCCAAGGCCTGGACCCCAGCAACGCCGCCGACCGCAACCAGCTGGCCGGCGACGGCTACACGATGCTCGAGCACTACCTGAACAGCATCGAATAGCCCCCTCGGCGGGTTGCTCGCGATGGGCGAATGCTACTAGCGGCGCGCGATGGCGTTCTGATCTTCGCTGCGAACTATTGAGCCGCGCACGCCGTACCTTGGCTCAGGCGTCCCCGCCACCGCCCGGGTGGCGAGCCAAGGGCGCCCCCCGCCCCCTCCCCTCGGCTTGCCGCAGCAACCCCCGGTGGCTTCGCGCGGCAGCCGCCCCGCCGGCGCTTCCCCCTCAGGCGCAGAACTGGAGCCAACCATGCCCGCCAACGATCCGCTCTTCGAGCCTCTGCGCCTCGGCGCCATCGAGATCCCCAACCGTGTGGTGATGGCCCCGCTGACCCGCGCCCGCGCCACCGACCGCACTCCCAACGCGCTGATGGCCGAGTACTACCAGCAGCGGGCCAGCGCCGGGTTGATCGTCTCCGAGGCGACCGCCTTCAGCGAGCAAGGCTACGGCTGGCCCGGCGCCCCGGCGCTCTACAACGACCAGCAGGTCGACGGCTGGAGGCGGATCACCGACGCCGTCCACCAGGCCGGCGGCCGGATTTTCCTGCAGCTCTGGCACATGGGCCGCGTCTCGCACCCCGACTTCCAAGCGGGCAGGCTGCCGGTCGCGCCGAGCGCCGTCGCCGCGGCGGGCGACGCCCACACCCCGACCGGCAAGAAACCGTTCGTCACGCCGCACGCCCTGTCGGTCGACGAGATCGCACGGGTCGTCGACGACTACGCCGCGGCGACCGCCCGCGCCCGCCGGGCGGGCTTCGACGGCGTCGAGGTCCACGGCGCCAACGGCTACCTGATCGACCAGTTCCTCCGCGACGCGTCGAACCGGCGCGACGACCAGTACGGCGGCTCGATCGAGAACCGCCTGCGGTTCCTCGGCGAGGTGCTAGCCGCGGTCACAGCCGAGTGGGCGCCCGAGCGGACCGGCCTGAGGCTGAGCCCCACAATGAACGGCATGGGGATGAGCGACAGCGACCCGGTCGCGCTCTACACCGCCGCGGCGGAGATGCTCAACGGCGTGTCGCTCGCCTACGTCCACACGGCCGAGGCGATCGCGCCCGGTCGCCTCTACAATCCCGACGCCCCGCGCGTGACGCCCCACATCCGCCGGGCGTACGAGGGGGTGCTCATGACCAACGGCGGCTACGACCACCAGACCGCCGCCGAGGCGATCCGCAGCGGCGCGGCCGACGCCATCGCCTTCGGGCAGTCATACATCGCCAACCCCGACCTGGTGGAGCGCTTCCGCGCGGGCGCGGCGCTCAACGAGCCCGACCATTCCACCTACTACACGCACGGCGCCGAGGGGTACACCGACTACCCGGCCATGGCCGAGACCGCCCGTACGGCGACGGCATGAAGGCCGTGCGGCGGCGCCCTCGAGAACGGCTTTCGCTTTAGCGCGGACGATCGCCGAAGCGATCGGCGGCGGGGCGGCTACGCATCCTGCCGCACACGGCCCTCGACCGTTTGCAGGTACGCCTCGAGTTGGTCGGGGTCGGGCGGCTTGACCATGTGGTGGTCAAAGCCGCTCGCCAGCGCCTTGTCGCGGTCGGCCTGCATGCCATAGCCCGTCAGCGCCACCAGGCCGATCGTGTCGCTGTACCGGCGGCGGATCTCGGTCGCTAGCTCGTAGCCGCTCATCCCCGGCATCGAGACGTCGGAGACGACGACATCGGGCCGGAAGTCGCCGATCACCCGCAGGGCGTTCTCGCCGCAATCGGCGGTGAGCGTCTCGTGCCCCATGTTCTCCATCAGTCGGCTGAGCGTGTAGGCGATGGCGCGCAGATCGTCGACCACCAGCACGCGGAGCGGCCTGGTCGGGGCGGCCCGATCGCTCGGCGCCACCGGCTCGCCTTCATCGTCGATGTCGTCCGCTTGCGGGGGGGCCGTCGTCGGCAAGTGGATCACGACCCGGCAGCCTTGCAGGTGGCCCGCGCTCTCGATCTCGATCACCCCGCCGTGCAGGTCGACGAACTCTTTGACCAGCGCGAGCCCAATCCCCAGCCCCGAGCCACCGGAGAGGCGCTCGATCTCGAGCTGGGTGAACAACTCGAAGACCTTCGACAGACTCTCCGCGGGGATGCCGACGCCCGAGTCCTTGATCTCGATCCGCGCCGAGTCCCCGACCGACGTGAGCGTGAGTGAGATATCGCCGCCGTCGGGGGTGTACTTCACCGCGTTGTTGAGCACGTTCGTCACGACCTGCGTCAGCCGGGCGTGGTCGCCGTGCACGTACAACGGCTCAGCGGGGATGTCGACCTTCAGCCGGTGCTCGGCCGCCCGCACCTTGTCCGAGACCGACTCGACCGCTTGCCGCACGATCTCGTCCAGACCGCAGAGCGTGCGTTGCAGCTGCACCTTGCCGCGGCTGATGCGCGAGACATCGAGCAGGTCGTCGACCAATCGCACGAGTTGCTTGAGCTGGCGGTCGGCGATCTGGGAGAGCTGCCTGACCTCGGCCGCGTCGTCGGCCGAGTCGTGCATCAGCTTGACCGCCGAGGCGATCGGCGAGAGCGGGTTGCGCAGCTCGTGGGCCAGCGTGGCGAGGAACTCGTCCTTGTGGCGATCCGATTGGCGGAGCGCCTCCTCGGTCCGCTTGCGATCGGTGATGTCGCGCGTCGAGCCGGCCACCGCCTCGACCGCGCCGTTCTCGCCGAACACCGGCACGAAGATGTACTCGTACTGGCGGGCGCCGAGGTGCGAAACGAAAGTCGTCTCGTCGCGGATCGTGACCCGTTCTTCGATGCACTGCTTGATCTGTCTTTGCAGGTGCTTCGCTAGATCGGGCGGGTAGTTCAGGCCATAAAAGTTCTTGCCGACCGCCTCGTCGGGAGTCTTCTGCAGCAGGTCGAGCAAGGCCTCGTTGAGGAACGTAAAACGCCCCTCGAGGTCGAACGTGTAATTAAAGTCTTCCGTGTTCGAGAGCACCGTCTCGTAGAGCCGTCGCTGCCGCTCCGACTCGGCCGCGAGGCGGGCGACCGTCTCCTCGCCCTGCTTCTGCTCGGTGATGTCGACCACGACCCCCGGCAAGCGGATCGCCCTGCCCGAGGCGTCTCGCTCGACACGCCCCCGAGCCACGACCCAGCGGGGCTCCGAACCGTCGCCCCGCAGGCGGTACTCCGCCTCGTAAGTGTCGCCCTCGTCGAGCGCTTGCCGGATGGTGGACTGCACCCGCTCGCGGTCGTCGTCGTGGATCGCACGCAGGTAGATCTCGAGCGGCGCGCCCTGGGCCTGCTCTTCCGGCACCCCGAACATGGCGGCCAGATTGCGGTCGGCCCGCATCACGTCTTGCAGGACGTCGAACTCCCAGGTCCCCACCTCGCCGGCCGAAAGGATCGACTCGAGCCGCGAACGCGCCTCTTGCAACTCGCCCTCGACGCGTGACATCTCGCTGATGTCGGTGTTGGTGCCGAACCACTGCACCACCGTCCCCTCGGGGTCCAGGACCGGGTGGACCCGGGTCAGGAAGGGGCGCAGCACCCCGTCGGCGCCACGCAGCGGGTAGACCATCTCGAACTCTTCGCCGCTCTCGAGCGAACGGCTCCAACGCTCGAGCACGGTGGGCAGCGTCGCCGGGTCGTGGACCGATCGCCACCCCCAGCCCTCCATCTCCTCGGGCGTGGCGCCCGTGTACTCGTACCACGGCTGGTTGTACCAGAACACGTAGCCATCGGGTTTCGCCATCCAGGCGAGGTGGGCGATCGAATTGGCGAGCGTGCGGAACTGCAGCTCCTGCCGCTCGAGCGACTTCTGCTGCTCGCGGCGCTCGCGGACGTCGCGGAAGATGAGCACCGCCCCCACCACCTGGCCGCCCACGCGGATCGGGCTGGCGCTGTCCTCGATCGGCAACCGTTTCCCGTCGCGGGTGATGAGCCTGGTGCGGCTCTTCAGGCCGGCGGTCGCGCCGTGACGCAGCGCGCGACGCACGGGGCTGACGACCTCCTCTCCCGATTCCTCGTCGAAGATGGCGAACACCCGCTCGATCGGCTGGCCGACCGCCTCGTCCGCCGACCAGCCGGTCGCCTTCTCGCCGACGCTGTTGATGAACGTGATGCGGCCGCGGCTGTCGGTCGTGATCACCGCGTCGCCGATGCTCGCCAGCGTGACCCGCAGCAGCTCCGAGCGCTCGCGTTCTTCGCCGAGCCGGTCGAGCTCCCGCTGGACGACCGAGGCCCGTTTGCCGGCGTCCGACGGCTGCGCGCCCCGCACGCAGCGCGACAGCGCCTCGTGCCCGTCGAGCAGGTGCGTGACATCCTCCTCGACCTCGAGCTCCGGGTGGATCTGGGTCCAGTAGTGCGCGGTGCGGACAAACGTCAGGAAGACGAGCAGGTGCTGGAACGCCCGACCGTCGCAGGCGTGGCGGAGCGCCTCGAGGCTTTCGGCCGCTTGATCCGTCTGCAAGAAGACGTGGGCGGCGCAGGCGAAAACCGCCGCCTCTTGCTCTTCGGAGAGCTCCGAGTCGAAGGCAAAGGGCTCCGTGCGCGCCCGCAAAACCTCGAGCGACGGCGCCAGATCGTCGCCGCTCGGGTGGGGCGTATCGATCAGGCTCAACGCCTGATCGAGCGAGTCGGGCGCCGACGCGTCGTCGCCCGAGGGCCGCCCCAGGCCGACCAGAAAGCCGAAGTGGCGGGCCAGGCAGTACCGCACGTCGCAGAAGCGAGAGAGGTAAACAAACAGCCGCTCCTTGAACATCGCCGGCAGCGGGCTGTCGAGGTAGCCGAACTTGGCGAACTCCCAAAAGCTCTTGGCGACCTCGGGCGCCTCCGGCCCGAGGCGGAAGAAATTGGGCAACAGCCCAAACCTATCGGCGATCTCCTGATGGACCTCCGACTCGTAGTCCGGCACGCGGCGAGATTCGTCGCTCATCTTCGTGTTCGTCCACACCCTTGCGCCAGTTTCCGCCAAGCACCGCCCTACCAATCGGGTTGCGTCGGCCTGCAGACCGATAGCAAACTCCACCAGACAACTGCGGCAATTGCTTGTCCAAATGATAGTTAGCAACCCAAGGCTCTCACCAGCCCTGGTCGCAACTCAACCAACGACTCCACGTGCTTTCAGCGGCGGGGTAAAGACGGGTAGGAGCAGCCCGCTAGCGGACGCGCGGTGCTGCTTGGTGGCAAGCCGTGCAGCGGTTCAGGTGGACAGACCGTCCAAATCTCGAACCCCGAATTCTCTCGCCCGTTTTTCCGCCGTCGGCGGCCGGCGCCGCGCTGAGCTAAATCATGCCCCAACGGCGCCTTACGACAAAATCGCGAGTGGCCAAGAATCGCTGCTGCGCGCGCGGCCAAAAGCGATTGTCGAAATTAGGTAAAACGCGTGCTACAAAGATAATTGGGCGCCGCAGGGGGTCGTTCTCACGGCGACGCCCTGCGTTCAAACCGACAAGTCACGCCGCCGCCCCCGCGTGCGCTGCGTTTTTCGCCCGCTCGCTGCGAAGATCGGCGCGCAAAACTCTTCCAGTGGCAATCGCGGCGGACAATCTCAAGTATTCTTGGCCGCGCGGCGGTGGTCTTGGCCGCGCTGCGTTGGTCTTGGCCGCGCGGCGGCGGTGGCCGGGGCCCCTCTCGCAAGGTAATCTCACGGCCTGGGCGGCCCGCCGCGAGCCGCCGATGATCCCCGCGAACGAGGCCGTGCTTTGAGCGAACCGACGAAACTCCGCTGGGGCGTGCTGAGCACCGCCAAGATCGGCCGCAAGCAGGTGATCCCGGCGCTGCAGAAGTCGCGGCTCGGCGAAGTGACAGCGATCGCCTCACGCGACCTGGCCCGCGCCCAGCAGGCGGCCGACGGGCTGGTGATCGGCCGCGCGTACGGCTCGTACGAGGAGCTGCTGGCCGATCCCGCTGTCGACGCCGTCTACAACCCGCTGCCGAACCATCTGCACGTGCCGATGTCGATCGCCGCGCTCGAAGCGGGCAAGCACGTGCTGTGTGAGAAGCCGATCGCGTTGTCGGCCGCCGAGGCCGAGAAGCTCCTCGCCGCCGGCGAGGCGCATCCTGAGCTGAAGCTCATGGAGGCGTTCATGTACCGCTTCCACCCGCAGTGGGAGCGGGTCTTCGAGCTGATCGCCGCAGGAACGCTCGGCGAGCTGCGCGAGGTGCGCGGCTGGTTCTCGTACTTCAATGACGACCCGCAGAACATCCGCAACCAGAGCGACCTGGGCGGCGGGGCGCTGATGGACATCGGCTGCTACCCGATCTCGATGGCCCGTTTCGTGCTAGGCCGCGAGCCCGTTGGCGTGCTGGCCCGCGTGGAGCGCGACCCGCGGTTCGGGACCGACCGCCACGCGGCGGCGGTGCTCGACTTCAACGGCGGCGCCGTGGCGACGCTGAGCTGCGGCACGCAGATGGCGCCTGGTCAGGGGGCCACGATCGCCGGCACAGCGGGCGTGCTGCGGATCGAGTGGCCCTTCACGCCGCCGCCCGAAGACTCGGTGCGGATGTGGCTCGACCTCGACGGCGCCACCGAGGAGATCGTCGTCGGCGCCTGCGACAAGTACACGGCCCAGGCAGACCGCTTCGCCGAGGCGGTGCTCAACGACCAGCCCGTGCCGACGCCGCTCGCCGACGCCGTGGCGAACATGCGAGTGATCGAGGCGGCGCTGCGGAGCGGCGAGTCGGGCCGCCGCGTGGCGATCGGCTAGTGGCCCAAGCCGCCCCGTAGGCGACCACGCAAACGGCGCCGGCCGAAGCACGCGCCCGCCGCCAGCATCAGCGAGTTCGGCTCGGGCACGCTGGCCGTTTGCGCTGAGCTGAGATTCGATTTGCCGAAGTTGGCGACCCAGATGTCGTAATCGAGCTCGTCGATGCGGCCGTCCCCGTTGCCGTCGGCCGCCCCGCCGCGGCGGGCGCCGCGCGTGTCGCGCCACACGGTGAAGTCGGCGGCGTCGACCATGCCGTCGTCGTTGTAGTCGCCCGCCAGCGAGACGACCCCCATCACGTACTGCTCGAGGTCCTGCATCGTGCCGTTGAAGTAGTCGCGGTCAACGTTGCCCGACACGCCCGCCACACTGCCGGTGGCCGTGTACTGCCAGAAGTCCCACGTGTCCCAGATGCCCATCTGCGTCGAGGTCGGCTGGCTCCCCCAGCGGGCGAACCACAGCGGGTGCTCCGCGATGTCGTTGGCCAAGTAGTTCTGGGCGAACGACTGGCCGGTGTAGATGATCGGCTTGACGCCGAGACGCGTTTCGACAACCTGCGAGAAGTCGCGGACCCACTCGGTGATGAACGCCTTGTTCTGGGCGGTCGTGCCGATGTTGACGTGCTCCTCCAAGTCGAGCACCGGCGTCAGGTACGAGCCGGGGTGATTCGTGTAGAACGGCTCGATCGCGTCGACAAAGTCGTTCGCCTCGTTGGCCGCGTCGAGCGGGTCCGAAGTGAACGTGTTGGGGTACCCGTAGTGGTAAGGCCCGGCCAACACGCCCGCCTCGCGGGCGTTATTGAAGTTCTGGGCGAACCTCGAATCGACCTGGTTGGTGCCGTTGGTCGCCTTGATGAACGCGAAGTCGGTTCCGGCGTTCTTGACCGACGTCCAATTGATAGCGCCCTGCCAGTGCGAGACGTCGATGCCGTTCAGGTACTGCGCGTCGGCCCGGCTGGTCGCCAGCGTCGCCGCCAGCAGGCCCAGCGTCGCCGTCAGTAGGTAGAGCGCAGCCCCTAGGTGGCTTCGTGTGCGGCTCGTCGACGGAGAATCAGCGGTCGTCATGGTGGGCTTCGCCGGGGGGGCTGTTGGTTGGCGTTGCGGGCGGGGTAGCTAGTCTATTGTGACAGACCGCTACCGAATGGACGACGGCGGGGGCGCATTCGCGAGGTCGCCCTGCGCAAATCTTCCTGACTCGCCTAGGGGAGGCGGGCTTCCGGGAGGCCGCCAATGGCGAGGCGCCGGCCGGGAGCTAGCCGAAGTACTCGATCGAGGCCTTCGTGACGCCCCACACGGCGAGCGACGCGATCAGCCCCGCGCTGAGCCAGAACGCCGCCCGGTAGATCGGTCTCGGCCTCAGCGCGGGCAGCGCTCGCCGCGTGCGGAAATCGACCGCCGCCCACACCGCCAGCAGCAAGATCGCGCTCGTAGCGACGCCGCCCCACAGCACCATCCAAACCGGCTTCTGCACGAACAAGTAAACGGCCGCCCACGAGAGGGCGATCGCCCACGCCAGCACGGCGATCGTGCGGCGGCGGCTCGTCGTGTTGTGCAGCCGTACCCACCCCAACTTGTCGAAGGCGTCGGCGTACATGCGGCACCAGGCCGCCAGCGCCGCGAACACGCTCGAATAAAGCACCACCAGCGCCCCGGCTAAGAACACGTGGCGGCTCCAGGGGCCCAGCGACTCGGTGTACATCGTCGCCAGGGTCTCGATCAGCGCGTAACCCTCGGGCGCCTCGCCGCGGGCGTGCAGCACCGCGGCGCCCAGGCAATAGAACGCCGCCGTCACGACGGTGTAGGCGACCATCGATAGCATCGCGTCGAGCTGCATCACACGGATCCAGCCGCGGGCGCGGGCGACCCACGCCTCGTCCGCCGGGTCGTATGGGCCGGTCTTGGCGGCGTAACCCTTCTCCAGCAGCCAGTAGGAGTAGTGCATGATCTCGTCGCCGCCGACGCCGGTGAGCCCGAAGGCGCCGATGACGATGATCCACGCCCCCTCGGGCACGTGGCCGCCGAGGCCCGAGAGCACGTCGCCCCAGCTGACGGCGTAGTCGGTCCATTGCAGAGCCGCGACCGAGACAAGTGTTAGCAGCGAGAACATCGCCAGCAGCACGAGCGACGTCCGCTCGACGAACCGATAACGGCCGTAGCAGACCAACAGCGCCGTGACGCCCGCCACGCCCCACGCCCAAACGGCCAGCGGCACGCCGGGCCAGACGATGCCGAGCACCATCGCCACGCCGCCGACGATGCCGCCGACCTGCAAGATCTTGATCGGCTGCAGCAGCACCCACGCCCAGATGGTCCAGTGGACCCGGGCCGGTTTGGGCCCCGGCAACCGGTTCATCGCCTCGACGCACGTTTCGCCGGTCTGGATCGTGTGCCGGCCGAACTCGAGCTGCACGGCCACCTTCACCAGACAGCTCACCAGGATGACCCACAGCGTGGCGAACCCCGCCTTGGCGCCCAATACCGTAGTGGCGATCAGCTCGCCCGACCCAACGATCGACGCCGACAGGATGAACCCGGGGCCGCAGTACGACAGCATGCCGAGCCACGTGGTGGGGGGCTCCTCAACGCGGCTCGGGTCGAGCTTGTACGGGTCGATCGGGGCCGAGTCGGCGTGAGGTGAGGGCATCGGCGGTGACTAGAGAGGAGAGGATTGGCGCCCTCCCCCTGTGTGGGAGGGGTGAGGTGGGCACTACCTAAATTGCCCCGCAGAGCCTCGGTCGACATACCGCACAGGTGGCTTTGACAGTCAGTCGGGAACACAGCGGAGCTCGGCATTTTTCTGCCGAATGTCAACACAAGCCGATCATGCGATGTCGCCAACTATGATCGATACCAGCTTTCATAGGCATTGTGTCCATTATTGAGCACCCACTTTGACTCATCGCCCAAGAGCCTTGCAATACCACACAACATTCGTACAGTGACATGCTTCCCATTTGTCGGCTGCCTGCTAACGAACCTCAGCAGGGCCCATTTGCTCACAGTTCAATTCAAGCGCAAAACAATTACGTCCTATCAAATTGAGGCATCGCAATGAGTTCTAGGGTAGGAATGACCATCATCGAGATGGCTGCGGACAAGATCGGTGGGACAATCAGGAAAGGCAAGGCGATACCAGTTCTAATCGGCTCAGTCTTGGGATTGGTTTTGGGGGGTCTCTCTGCCTGGGCCATGGGGGCGGGAAACTTCGGTTACTATATCGGCTTTTCGCTACTCGGGTCTCTCTGCGCTTCACTTGTTTCCGCTTCCATCTTCACGAGACCCCCTAGCCCACCGGAGAACTGCGATTGGCTAGGTAAAGTATTGTCCAGTTGGATCCTGACGGAAAAAACCAAAACAAGCACATTGTACAGCTGCTATGCGGTGACAGAGAACGCGATTGTGCGCTTATTCCAGAATTGCTACCCAGGAAGCACAACACCCGATTTCGATGAGTGGATACGACTGCTTGAATCAGGTGTAATGCCTGACGCCAGTGCAACGCACGTGTATTCACTAGAGGGACTGGAATGCCTTGAATTTACACCGGGCAGTCACTTTGTAACTCTATTCTGCGAACAGAACGACCATTCGACCTCTAGCACTATCGATTGCGGCGACGAAAACACGGTTATGGCGTTTATTAAATCCATTGAGACTGCTCGCAATATAAAGCTCGAAGATTCTTACCGTGCCATGAGATTGGGTGAAGCAATACTATTCCCCTGCATACTTTTCAGTATAGCGATCTTATTCGTAACAGGTATCGCGTGGCTATCGCACCACTGGATTCTGCACCCCCCCCAGCCCCCCCGGGGCAAACCAGAGGGCGATGAGCTGGTTCGCTTCCTAACTTGGGCCGGGCCAGAAAAGATCGCGCTGTTTGGGTTGATACCTGTAGGCTTCGCTGCTACCTGGCTAATTAAACGCGTGTATCATCGTCCACAGGTGCGAGTACTTTCTCCCGTCAGCGCATCACTCTAGACCGGCGTTGAATTGGCCGTCTGGAATGTCTGATTCGACCGAGTCCCGACGTGCGTAGCCCATCGAGAAGTGAACGACCAGACACTCAGGCGAGCCGTGAGCCCTCCTGCGGCGGGTAAACTACACGACCGGAGTTGCTTGCGGCGCAGGATGGCGCCAGCCGCTCCGATCGCGGATTCCCCGCGACTCCCCTAGCCCCACGCCCGCGTCATGCGTTCGGGGCGATCAACTTGCAGAGGAACCGATGCTCTCAAAGCTTGCGATTGTCGTGTTTGGCGTGCTGGCCTTCGTCGGCGAAGGCTTGGCGGGTCCGCCGGGCGGGCCTGGAACGCAGGGTGAACCAGGAACCACCGTCTTCCTGGCGTCTGATATCGAATGGAAGCCGCTCAACCCCGCCCGCGGAGACAAGGGGCCGCAGGCGGGCACGCTCTGGGGCGATCAGACTGCCGACGGGGCCTCGGGCTTCTTGGTGAAGTTCGTTGACGGCTTCACCTCGCCGCCCCACATCCACAACATCACCTACCGCGGCGTCGTTCTTGGGGGGCTGCTCCACAACGACGACCCCGACGCCCGACCGATGTGGATGCCAGCGGGCTCGTACTGGATGCAGCCCGCCGGCGAAGTCCACATCACCGCGTCGCGGGGCACGAGCGTCGCGTTCGTCGAGATCCAGGAGGGCCCCTACCTGGTGCTCCCATCCGACCAAGCGACGGACAACGGCGAGAGAGCCGTCAATCTCGACGCGTCGAACTTGGTCTGGCTCGACGCTTCGGCGACGCGATGGGTCGAGCAACCCGACGGGGCGGCGCCCTCAGAAGGGCCACAGATTGCGTTTCTGTGGGGCGATCCCATCGCCGGACAGCTCAACGGTAGCCTCGTCAAACTGCCCGCCGGATTCAGCGGCGAACTCAGCGGCGGCGGACCCGCTCTTCGCACGATCGTGATCGAAGGCGAACTCGACTACCAAGCCGACAACGATTCCGCTCGCCAAACGCTGGGGCCGGGTAGCCGCCTGGTTTCAGCAGCAGGGGCATCGCAGAGGGTCTCGAATCGCACCCAGGCAGAGTGTCTGCTCTACGCACGCACCAAGGGCGTGTTGTTGGTCACCACGGCGCCGGCTGCGTCTGCGGGGGAATAGCGGGAGCAGCAATGCCCGCCGCGCGCCATCGCTGGCTTGCCCGGCTGCGCTGAATCGGGCGCCCGGCGCCGAGCACCGTGGTGGCGATCAGCTCGCCCGAGCCGACGATCGACGCCGACAAGATGAACCCCGGCCCGCTATACGACAGCATGCCGAGCCACGTCGTGGGGGCTCGGCGACGCGGCTGGGGTCGAGGCGGTAGGGGTCGATCGGCGCCGCGTCGGCGTGAGGTGCGGGCATCGGCGGCGATGAAAAGTGAGTAGATGAAAAGTATTCCCCCTCCCCCAAGGGGGGAGGGGTTAGGGGAGGGGGCGCCCCGGGTACCCGCTTCACACCCCCTCCCCTAGCCCCTCCCCCTGCCGGGGAGGGGGATTTTACTACCGCTCGCTGAAGCGGAGAAGGTCCGCAGGCCGGAACCAGCGGCGGCCGGGCGCCCCTTCGGCAAACGGCACGATTGCCCCGCCGCTCCGGCTGTGGCGCCCGTCCTTTCAGTGCATGGGATCAGCGTCGAATATTCACGCCGGCGCCGTCGAAAGAGCAATCCGCAAGCTGTCCGCAATCAACCGTTCAGTTCGACGAGAAACTCGTACTCACACGTGAGAAGCCGGCCAAAGCTGTTGTTGTCGAAGGGTGCGGGTCTACCACTGCAGTTGTAGGCCGTCTTTGCTGCATTTTCCGCGACGCACGCGAATAAGGCATCTAGGCCGTTCTTCTTGTGGGCCTCGTTCGGAAGCGAGATCTCTGTCCTAATTCGACCGAATAAGCCGTGTGCCTCGTGCCAGCGAGTGTGGTCCAGAAGAACCTCGTTCAACTCCGCATACAACGGATGCGGACTGACATGTGGCATGAGATTCTCGACGATCTGCACTGCTCTAATGGCGTGTTCAGTCGAGTATTTCACAGCATTCTCGGCGGTCGTACTTTGGCCCCCTCGACATCGTAGCAAGGGCATGCTCAAGAGGCTGCCTCGGCTTCATCGTTCGACGCAGGTGACGCCGATAGTCGGCCGGCGTTGACGTGGAGACTCTGCCTGAATACCAAATCCCTCAGGCGAGCCGTGAGCGTCAGCGACCGGAGCGGCTGGCGCGCCTTAGTGTGCCGCAAGCAACTCCGGTCGTGTAGTTTACCCGCCGCAGGAGGGCTCACGGCTCGCCCCCCGACATCGCGACTCACACGTTCCGCAGCGCCTCGGTCGAGTCGCCGAAGCGTTTAAGATCGCTGGCGCCCGCCGTTTCGGCCATCTTCAGGTAGAGATTCGCCAGCGGCCGCGAGCCGTGGTCCATGTAGCGGCCCGTGCGGTAGGCGCCGCCGGCGGCGCCGGCCAGCACGATCGGCAGGTTGTCGTGCGTGTGGCGGTTGCCGTCCGAGTTGCCGCTGCCGTAGACGATCTGCGAGTTGTAGAGCAGCGAGCGGCCATCGCTGTCTTCGGTCGCGTCGAGCCGTTCGAGGAAGCGGGCGAACTGGCTGGCGTACCAACGGTCGATCTCCTCGACCTTCTTGATCCGCTCCGGGTCGCTGCGGTGGTGGGTCAGGCCGTGGTGCCCCTCGTGAATGCCGATGTGGTCGAAGCTGCGGCTGCTGCCGTCGTGGGCCATCTGGAATGTCGCCACGCGGGTCGAGTCGGTCTGGAACGCCAGCAGCATGAGGTCGAACATCTGGGTGATGTACTCCTCGTAGTTCTCCGACACGCCGTGCGGCGCTTCGCGGTCTGGGTTGGGCGCCGCGCCAAAGCTCTCCGACTTCGCGATGCGACGCTCGCTCTCGCGCACAGCGCTGAGGTACTCATCGAGCTTCGCCCGGTCGGCGCGGCCGGCGGTGCGGGCGAGCGAGCGGGTTTCGTCCATCACGAAGTCGAGCACCGACCGCTGCTCGTTGCGGCGTTGCCGCAGCGAGGCCGACCGCTTTTCGCGGGGCCCGGCGCCGAAGAGCCGCTCGAACACGAGCCGCGGGTTCGACTCGGCGGTCATCGGCGTGGTGGGAGACTTCCACGAGATGTTGTACTGGTACGCGCAGGCGTAGCCCGAGTCGCAGTTGGTGCTGCGGTGCGTGTCGCCCGTCAGTTCGAGCGAGGGGAAGCGAGTTTGGTCGCCGATGCGGCGGGCGATCTCCTGGTCGATCGACACCCCGGCGCGGACGTCGGTCGCGCTCTTGTGGAGCCGCACCGTGGTGAGGAACGTGCCGTTGCCGCGGGCGTGGTCGCCGGCGCCGTCGCGGCCCGCCTTGGCGGCCTCGAGGTCCAGACCGCCCAGGACCTGCACCATGTCGCGGACCGGCTCGAGCGCCTCGAGGGTGCGGCCGAAGGCGAACTTCGGGCCGATGCCGACCGGCCGCCAGGCGGCGGGGATCGCGCCGTTGGGGAACGACACGAACGCCGTGCGCAACGGGGCGCCGCTGGCCGTCAGGCCGATGGCGGGCTCGCCGGTGACGGAAGCCGCCGCCGCCCGGCCGCCGAGCGACTCGAGCAACGGCAACGCGAGGCACACGCCCGCGCCGCGCAAGAAACGACGACGGCCGAAACCGCTGGGTTGTTCGCTTGGCGTGCTCATCGGTCGGTCTCGCTTATCGGGGAGAGTCGCGTTGCGACGTGCTGTTTCCGATTGATTGCAAACTGCTAAAGGACGTGCTCTGAAATTTACAATTTGCAATTCTCATTTTGCTATTTGCAGTTCTATCTCACGCTGGTCAGTGGGCTCACGCAAGGCGATCGGCTCCGCCGCCGCTCCTTCGGCCCGCCGCCGTTGGAACGGCGCCGAATCGATTAGCGATCGCATCATGTTGCGGAGGTCGCCGCCGCTTTCTTCGAGTCCCGCGACCAGCCGGTCGACGGTCTCGGTGTCGTAGTACTCGACCCCGCGGCCGAGGGCGTAAGTGAAAACCTTCTCGGTCAGGCAGCGGTAGAAATCAAAGCGTCTGTCGGAAGCCAGGATCTCTTTCAACTGCGTGACGCTTTCGAACGACTCGCCGCTCACCAGCGTGCCGGTCGTGTCGATCGGCTCGCCGCGGTCGGACTCACGCTCGAGGCCGAGGGCGTTGAAGTTCTCCAGCGCCAGCCCGAGCGGGTCCATGCGGGCGTGGCACGAGGCGCAGAGCGGCGAGTCGCGGTGGATCTCCAGCGAACGACGGAGCGTGATCGGCGTTTCCCCATCTTTCCCCTCCGCCGCCTCGAGCGGCGGGATGTCGGGCGGCGGGGGCGGCGGGGGCGAGCCGAGCAGGTTCTCGAGCACGTACAGGCCGCGTTTAACGGGCGAGGTGCGGTCGGGGTTCGAGGTGATCGCCAGCACCGTGCCCTGGGTGAGCACCCCGCCCCGTGGGCTGCCCTCGGGCAGCTCGACGCGGCGCATCTGGTTGCCCTCCACGCCCTCGACGCCGTAGTGCTCTGCGAGCCGCTGGTTGAGGAACGTGTAGTCGCTGTCGAGCAGCTCCAAGGCGCTGCGTCCTCCGCGCAGCACGTGCTCGAAGTGCATCTCGGTCTCGCGCCGCATCGCGCGTCGGAGGCCGCCGTTCAGGTCGTAATCTTTGTATTTCTCGCGTGACCGGAAGTAGTCCCGTCTCACATCGGCTAGCTCCCGCCGCTGGGCGTCGGTCAGTTGGTCCGCGTCGATGCGACGCAGCTCGCGGAAACGGCGACGGAGGCGGGCCTTCTCGGGATCGGGGCCGGCGTCGCGCGACATGACGGCGAAGGCGTTGACGTTGGTGGTGTCGATCTCGCGAGCCCGCAGCCATTGGCCGACGAAGTTGCTGATGAACTGCTGCGAGCGGGGGTCGTCGAGCAAACGATCGAACTGGGCGGCGAGGTTCTTACGCAGCTGGCCCTCGTCGGCCAGCCTAGTGAGTTCCTCGTCGGGCATGGTGGACCAGAGGAAGTACGAGAGCCGCGAGGCGAGGGCGTGCTCGTCGATCAGCGGCGCCTCGGCGGCCCCCTCGGAGACGGACGCGGCGGACTCGACACGGAACAAGAACCGCGGCGAAGCCAGCACGGCGATCATCGCCTCGCCCACGCCGCGCTCGAAGGTCTTGCCGTCCCGCTCGGCCGACGCGACAAGCGACGCCAGGCGATCGACGGTCGCCTTGTCCACGGGCCGGCGGAAGGCGCGCTTGGCGAACGCGCCGAGCAACTGGCGGGCGTAGGCGTCGCGGCCTTCGGCGTCTTCGGGCGGGTCGCGGGGGAACCACTTGTGGTAGCCCGGCGGGCGGGCCCAATGCTCTTCTTCCAGTGGCCCCCGCACCGTCGCCTTCTGCAGGTTGATCCGCAGCGATCGGACTTGCTCGGCGTCGGGCGTGGTGGGCTCGACCTCGATTTGGATGCGGTGCGCCCAAGTCGCCCAGTCGTACTCGAAACGCAACTCGTGACGCCTCCCCGCCTCGCTGCTGTAGACCTCGTTGTGCGTTTCCTCGCCGTCGACGTACACCCGGAAGATGCATTGGTTCAGATCGGACAAGCCGTCGACCCAGGTCTCCTCGCCGCGGAAGTTGAGCACCAGTTCGTAGCGGCCCTCGATCTCGGGCGTGTAGTCGTACGCCACGGAGGCGGGCTCGTAGAACGAGAGCCGACGCGGGCCTTTCCGCGCCTTGGCGGCGTCTTCGCCCTCGCTGAGAAACTGGCCTCCGTGCAGCACGCGGACGGCGGGCTGCGACGGCGCGCCGGGCAAGGCCTCGGCGACGATCTCTTGCGCGGCCTCGACGTACTTTTCGAAGAGCAGCGGCGAGACCGAAAGCACGTCGGCCATGTTGTCGAAACCGTGGCCCGAGTCGTCCGCCGGAAAACTGCCGCGGGTGTCGTAGTCGACGCCCATCAGGTCGCGGACCGTGTTGCGATACTCGTTGCGGTTCAACCGGCGGAGCGTCACCCGGCCCGGGTCGAGCCGCGACGGGTCGATGCCGAAAGCCTCGTGCTTGATCCAGTTGTCGAGCGTGGCGCGTTCGCCGGCGTCGGGTCGGTCGTAGCCGTGGGGCGGCATCACGTCCGCGCGGACTAGACGCATGACACGCTCCCACTGGCCGCGCAACTCGGCACGCGTGTGCGGGTCGTCGGGCGAAGCACGCCAGCCTTCGACCAATTGGTCGAGAGCGACGCCCCCTTCTTCGCCGCCGTAGCCGTGGCAGTCGTAGCAGCGCGCCTCGAGCACCGCTTCGGCGGCGGCGAGGTCGTGTTCGCCGGCGGGCGACTGCGCGAACGACGCCACGGGCGCAATCGCAGCGAGGTACACGATCCAGAGCGAGGGGGAGAAACGCATCGCGGAAAGCACCGGCGGGGCAAGGAGCACGCGGAGGCGGGCGGGTACTTAGTAGTTTAACAGAACCCCACGCGGGGCAACCCCGCGATACTCCCGGCGGGCGAAGTCTAAACCGTCTTCAGGGGCTGCGACAGCTGATGCGACCCCTGCTGCAACGGACGTAACGGTCGTAGCGTTGCTGCGTGGAATCGTCGTTTGTGAATCTGGGAAACCGACTCGCCGCACAAATCGCCCCGCAGCAGTAAGCCCCAAGGCCGTATCGAGCCGAAAATGGTTGCGAGTTGCTCGCCGCTGCCGGTAGGATGTAGCCGTGCGGGCAATCGTATTTCTCAGGGGCAATCTGGGAGATGGATCGTGCTACTTATAAATGTTTTGCGAACCCTCTTGTTGAGTGTTCTGGCTCACACACCAAGCGCACTCGCCCTCGCCGTTCCCGCGATGTTGCTCAGTGCCGGCACGCCAGCCTCGGCCCAACCGCCCGACCAGCTGCGGCACTACGAGTTCTCGCCGCAGCTGAGTCGTATCCATATCAGTGGCGGCTTCGCCGGTGTCGATTTTCGTTCGCCGATCGGCGGCGAGTTCGATCTGCTGACGGGCTTCGAGTACCGGTTGGACCCCGACGACGCGCTCTTCTCAATCCGCCCCCCATCGCTTGAACCGTACGCGTTGTTCAAGAACGTCGACGCCGCTTACTTCGACGCGTTCAGCAACCAACGACGCGACCTCGACCGATTGCTCAACCTCTCCGGGCTCGAAGGCTACCCGACCGACTACACGTTCGAAACGATCGACTTCGTCGGTCTCGACGGCCAGGGAGCGCCGATCCGCTTGCAGGCCCGCGTAGGCGAGCGGCGGCTTGTGCTCAGCGGTCGCAACAACCCTTCGTGCTGTGACTTCTTCGATTACGAGATCAAGGCCGTGGCGTTGCTTTCGCCGTTGGGCGATTACAACTTCGACTACCGCACCGACATCAACGACTACACGCTGTGGGTCGACACGTTCGGATCGACGACCGACCTGAGGGCCGATGGGAACGCCAACGGGATCATCGACGCGGGCGACTACGGGGTCTGGAGAGACGGCACGGTGGACTTCCGCCTCATCCCGCTCGGGGCCTCCATCCCGGAACCGTCGTCGGCGGCGCTCGTGCTGATCGCCTGTTGGGGCGTCGCCCGTCGTCGACGCTAGCGCGGGCCGACGACGGCTTCCAACCCATGGAACGCGAAGAGCCCCGGCCAAGCTTGGCCGGGGCTCTTCGTTTGTTATGTCGCACGAGGGCCGGGCTCAGCGGCGCCGGCGGACCAAGCACGCCGCGCTGGCCGCGAGCGCCAGCAGCAGCGACGTGGGCTCCGGCACGGCGGGGCCGATCGCGAAGACGGTGAAGTGGTCGGTCGTGCCGCAGAACGTGTTGTTCTCTTTGACCATGATCTTGTCATCCTCACTGACCCAAGCCTGCGCCTGCTCATCGTAGTAGGAGAGCGAGAAATCGCTGAGCGTGGAGCCCGGGAGCGGGCTCTGCTCCCACTGCGGGACCTCGAAGCAGATCTCGAAATCGCGTCCCAGGTCGGTGATCGACTCGCCGGTGTCGGTGTCGCTCAGCAAGATCTCGAAGACGTACGCGTCGGCGGGAGCCGGCTTGTGATCTCCCTTGACCGACTCCTGGAAATTGAACTCGAACGACAAGCTCCGATCGATCGGCAATTGGTTCGGATTGAACGAGACCGTGCTCGGCTCGTACAGCGGGTTGACCCCCTCCGTGGCGTTCTGCTCGTGGAGCGGGTTGTTGATCCGCTGCTCATCGGGACGACCCTCGCCCGATCCGCTGCCCCGGAAGAGAACCGCAAAGCTGGTCGCCCCGGCAGGCGCAACGGCGCCAAAGGCGAGGCACACCGCCATCAGGCGGACGAGCAAGAGTTGGCGGATCGGCGTAGCGTTCATGAGCGGCTCCGGTAAAAGCAGAGAGGCGGATCGGGAGAGGCAAAGCCTCGATTATGCACGCCCGGCAAACACGCCGCAAACAATCGGTAGAGGGGCGCCCGTCGCACCGTGCGAGGGCGGCAAGAAGCACGGCGGTGGAGAACTCGAATCGAGCGTCATTCCGCGAATCGGATGTTCGCCGGCTTGGCGTCGTAGTAGTGGATGCCGAGCGAGGCCAACCTCGCGAGAACCGTCGAAACGATCTCCCACTGCTGAGCGGTATCGTAAAGCTCGCGTTTTTCTAATTCCCAATCCGTGAATCCCCCCTCCTCGAAGTCAAAGGGACGGTCGAGGTATGCTTTGCCAAAATCAAGCAGGTACGGGGGCGTGACGATCGACATTTCGATCACGAGCAGATCGTCGTCCCAGCCCAAGAGTGAGGGCAGGCTGAAGCCCTCGATGGCCTTGATCCCCTCGGCGGCCAGCCTTTCGTAGCACGCCAGCTCGGTTCTATCGTTAGCTTGTCGCTCAAACGCCTTGAGCGCGGCGCCGCGATTGGTCGCCCACACACCGCCGTCTTGGCCGAACCCCAACCGGCGAAAGACTCTGGAACGTCTAGGCGAATCGCTCGTTGCGGCGTAGCGTTCCGCTCGGACCAACAGTTCGGATAGATCCGCCATGATTCGCATCTCGGAGCAAGAGCACACTTCGGAGGTGTCGGCCGTGTTGCTCGTCGGGGCCTCGCCCCATCAGCCGCCAACGCACGTCTACCCGCTGGCCGAAGTGAGTCGCCGTCACTGCACTCTCCGTGACCCGGGGCACGTCTTGGGCGGGAGCAGCGGGTTGATTGTGCTCACGATCGACGGCCACGAACACCGCAGCATGGTGCGACTCGTCGCTTACGAAGACTTCTCAGAGGGCCGCATCGCCTTGCGCCCTCTGTCGCGCAGCGATGTGAGGGGGAAAGCGTTGTCCACTCTGACGCATTGCCCGAGAAGGAAACGCGTTGTTGGCTCAAAAGTCCCCAATCGCCCCCAGGACTCGATCGCAACAAGCCCGCTTCCAACCGATGGCCAGCTTGAGTTGTTCTGAGCGGTTCGTCACAGCGCCTCGATCACCATTCGCGCCACCTCGTCCGTCCCAAACCCGCTGCGGTCGAGCCGTTTGCCCTCGAACTTCGGGGTGGTCTTCTTGACCGCAGCGCCGATCTGTTCGCCGCACTTGATGGCGGCGTCGCTGCCCTTGATGCGGCCGGTCTCGCGCAGCATCAGGGCGAGCGAGTCGATCGTGGCGATCGGGTTCGCCAGGTTCTGGCCCGCGATGTCGGGAGCCGAGCCGTGCACCGGCTCGAACATGCCCGGCGCCGCGCCGCTGGGGTTGAGGTTGCCGCTGCTGGCGATGCCCATGCCGCCGGCGATCGCGGCGCCCAGATCGGTGATGATGTCGCCGAACATGTTGGGCACGACCACCGTGTCGTAGCACTCGGGCTGCGTGACGAGGTACATGCAGCAGGCGTCGACGTGGTGGTACGCGGTCTCGACGTCGGGGTACTCCTCGGCGACTTCCTTGAAAGCGCGGTGCCAGGTGTCGCCGGCGAAGGTGAGCACGTTCGTCTTGTGCACCAAAGTGAGGTGCTTGCGCTCGCGGGTCTTGGCGAGCTCAAACGCGTAGCGGACGCAGCGCTCGACGCCGAACCGGGTGGCGACCATCGTCTGGCTAGAGACCTCTTGCGCGGTGCCCTTGCGCACAAAGCCGCCCACGCCGCAGTAGAGGTCCTCGGTGTTCTCGCGCACGACGACCATGTCGATGTGCTCGCTCGTCTTGCCGGCGAGCGGGGTCTCGATGCCCGGGTAGAGCTGCACGGGGCGCAGGTTGATGTACTGGTCGAGCTCGAAGCGGAGCTTGAGCAGGATGCCCTTCTCGATGACGCCACCCGCCAGGCGTGGGTCGTTCGGCAACCCGCCGACGGCGCCCAGGAGGATGGCGTCGTAGCCGCGCAGCGTTTCGACGTCGGCGTCGTCCAAGACGTGGCCGGTCTCGAGGAAGTGGGCCGCCGAGAAAGGGAAATCGGTGGTCTTGTACTCGAGGCCGCAGCCGGGGGCGGCCGCCTTGAGGACGTCGAGCGAGGCGCCGACCACTTCGGGGCCGATGCCGTCGCCGCCGAGGATCGCGAGATTGAGAGACATGGAATGCGGAAGGGGGATTGCGGATTGCGGAATGAGGTCAGCCCCACAGTTTACCAAGGCCACAAACTCTCCGCAGGGGGCGACATGCGTGTTGAGGTGGGAGGGGTCTCCGACCCCGATATCGGTCTGCGAGCCGCTAACCGCTGACAGGCCGTTATCGGCGTCGGAGACGCCTCCCACAACCAACTTTGTTCGCGTTAGACTGTTGGTTTCCTAACCCCTCGCACCTAATCCCTGCCCCCTCCCACTGCCATGCCTGAGTTTGTCACCGTCGCCAAAGTGGGAGAGATCGCCGAGGGCGAAGGGACCACCGTCGAGGCGGGCGAACGGCTCGTTGCGCTGTTCCTCCACAAGGGCGAGTACAAGGCGATCGACGACATGTGCCCGCACCAAGGCGCCTCGCTCGGCGCCGGGGCGCTCGACGAAGAGGGCTGCGTCACCTGCCCCTGGCACGCCTGGCGGTTCTCGACCACCGACGGCAAGTGGTGCGACAACCCGCGGCTGGGCGTCGACGTGTTCGACGTGCGCGTCGAGGGGGATGAGATCCAGGTCAGCACCGAGCCGCGGGCGCAGGAAGAGTAACGGCGCGCCGCCGGCGTTAGCCGCCGGAGTGGGTCGCATGCGGAATTCGGATGGTGGATTGCGGAATAGCAAACGACGCGAAGAGTCGTGGCTCCCCTCCTCCGGAACGGGGGAGGGGTTAGGGGGCGGAAGCGGGTACCCAGCGCGCCCCCACCACGGCCCTACCCCACGGAAGGGAATTCAATCGACGCGCTGCGCTTCGAACTTCTGCTTCACACGCGTCGTCGCCCCTTCGGTCGTGACGATGAACTCCAGCTCACGGGTGCAGCGCACCGGTTGGCCGGTCGCCAAGTCCAGCAGCGCCTCGCCCGCCGTGCTCTCGACCTTGATCGACTCGTCGGCGAACGCTGCGCCGACCCACTCGAACACGGCAACCGGGTCGCCCTGCACATCGCGGACGCCGGCGTAGCGGCAGGTCCAAGCGAGCGACGGCGCCGCCCCCTCCTCGCCCGCGCCGGCGTCGATGGTCCACTCGAAGCCCGGCTCGGCCGCGCCGGACTGCAATTCGTTCGGCAGCGTTGGGGCGGCCAGCGTGGCGAGATTGTCGAGCGCCGTGCGGATGGCTGGCTCATGGCTCGAAACGCCGACCGACTTCTCCACCGCCTCGGGGAGCGCGACCCCTAGCGAGGCGCCGCGCGCGTCGATCTGCACGGCCCAGCCGTGACGGACGAACGAATCGAGCGAGGGGGCGAGCAGCGCCGCCACGCCCTCGGGGGGCGCCTCATCGGCCGTGTCGTAGACGCCGTGCTGTGCGCCGGGGCCCGTGACCTCGACACGCATCGAGCTCGGCTGCTGGCGGATCGTCGCGATCCGCTCGGCGCCGCCCTCGTCGATCGACTCGACGTTCCACGAGACCTCGGCCGTCTGCTCGACCACGCTCTCGCCGGTACCCGCCTGGCCGGCGTCGATGGTCATCGCCATCGACTGCGTAGTCAGGTAAACCGCCTCGTCGCCTTCGTTCCAAAGGACCGAGAGCTTCGCCTCTTGGGCCGAGGCGCCAACGCCTATCGTAGCGCCTGTCGTCGCGATGCCAACCAACAGCAGCAATCGTCGCAAATGCATGGTCCTGTAGGGACCGCCCTCGGTGGCGGCCCGCGTCCCGGCGGGTGAGTGGGTGTCTGTCGTACGTGGTGTCGTGTCGATCAACATGGCGTCGCCCGTCCCCCGGGCCGGAACGCCACGGCGGGCGTTCCCTGCAGCGATTCGTGGCAGGGACCTTGCCCCGTCGGCCACGACTATTTTACAGCACGAACGGCTCGCCCGGCTGCGGCGTGAGCGGCTCGCTGGCGGTGTGCTTGCGGACGGCGGCGGCCCAGGCGGCGGCGTCTTGTTCGATCGGCGGCCACGTGCCGTAGTGGCACGGCGCCACACGAACCGGGTTGATCAGCTTGGTCGCCTCGACGGCGTCATCGGGGCCCATGGTGAACCGGTCGCCGATCGGCAGCACGGCCAGATCAAGCCGGTCGGACAGGTTGTGCGTGGCGATCAGCTTCATGTCGAGGAACAACGCCGTGTCGCAAGCGAAGTAGACGCGGCGGTGAGCGCCGTCACTCCCCTCGGGCAGCGTGAGCAGCAATCCGCAGGCGACGCCGCCGTAAGAGCCGTCGGGCATGCTCGAGCTGTGGTGCGCGATCGTCATCTTCAGATGTCCGAACGGCTGGTCGACCCCGCCACCGGGGTTCAGGCCGATCACCTTGTCCTCCGCGACCCCCTGCCCCACGAGCCAATTGCCGACTTCGAAGTTGGCGAGCACCGTCGAGCCGGTCCGCATGGCGATCGAGACGGCGTCGGCTACGTGGTCAAAGTGCCCGTGCGAGACGAGCACGAAGTCGCAGTCAACATCCGCCGCCTTGATCGGCGCCGAGGGGTTATCGTCGAGAAACGGATCGATCAGCAGCCTGTGCTTGCCGGTCTCCACGAGCCAGGTGTTGTGGCCGTACCAGGTGATCTGAGTGGGCATCGTCTTTTCCAAGTCGGTTTAACCACAGAGGCACAGAGTTCACCGAGACGAATGGGACGCGGATTGACGCGGATCGAAGCGATGAACGCGGATGAAGTCAAAAGCTATCCGCGTTTATCCGCTGAATCCGCGTTCATCCGCTTCCCATTCTTTCTCACATCTTCTCCGTGTCCTCTGTGCCTCTGTGGTGAATCACTTCCGCAGGAAGGCGTTCATGTTCTTCTTGTACGCCTCGACGCCCGGTTGGCCGTAAGGGTTGATGTCGATCAGGCGGCCCTCGACCACCGTGGCGAGCATGAGCATCTGCAAGAGTTGGCCCATCGCGTGCTCGTCGAGCTTGGGGACGACGATGTTGGCTGTCGGGCGGTTGTCCTCGGCGTACGCCTGGTTGGTGCCGGCAATGGCGGCGGTCATCACCTCGGGCAGCGTCTTGCCGGCAAGCTCGTTGAGCTTGTCCTGGTTGTTGTCGCTCTCGCCGATGGCGATCGGCTCGCGGTCTTGTTGCTCGACGATGATGTTCGTGATCACCTTGTCGCGCGGGCCCTCCTGGTGCTGCTGGCCGCGGCTGTGGAGGTCGCGGGTGTTGACGATCGTCAGCGGCAACGCCCCTTGCTCCTCTTTGCCGAGGCTCTCAGCCAAGAGTTGGTCGTACCAAAAGCCGAACGCCTCGAGCCGCTTGCCCCAAGTGCTCATCAGCCGCGTGACGCAGCCCTCGGTCTCTTCGAGCAGGTGGCAGACGCCCACGTAGTCGAGCACCACGTTCTCGCCCGGCGCGGCCGTGGCGAAGTGCTCGTTCATGTCCGCGGCGCCCTGGAGCAGCTTCTCGATGTCGAGGCCCATCACCGCGGCCGGCAGCAGGCCGACCGCGCTGAGCACGCTGAACCGCCCGCCGACGCCGTCCGGGACCTCGTAGATCTCCTCGCAGCCGATCGCCTTGGAGAGCTCGAACAGCTTGCCGCTCGTGCCTGTGACCGGCACGACGAAGTCAGAGAGCTTGTCGCCGGCCGACGCCTCGAGCTCACGCAGGAAGATGCGCAGCGCGGCCGCCGTTTCGAGCGTGCCGCCGCTCTTGGAGATCACGGCGATCGACCACGGCTCGCCCTTCGCCTTGAGCAGCTCGATCAGCGCGGCCACCGCGTCGTTGTCGACGTTGTTCCCCTCGTAATAGATCGCCGGCCGGCCGCCGCGGGCCTCCTTGCTGATCTCGTTGTAGTAGTGCGGGCAGCACGCCTCCATCAGCGCCCGGGCGCCCATGTACGAGCCGCCGATGCCCAACACGACCACGCTGCCGCTCGAGGCGGCCAGCCGGTCGGCCGTCGCCTTGAGACGGGCCACTTCGCTCTCGGCGCCCTTCTCCTTGAGCTCGGCCAGCAGACGGTCCGGCAGCATGTGGAAGCCGGCGTCGAGGGGCTCTTTTTCGGGCGGAGCTTCCGCTCCGCTTGCCCACAGCTCGGCGTCGGCCAGCACCTCGGCCCGGGCCGCCTCGAGCCGCGGCTTCAGCGCGTCGAGTTCCGCCTGATTAATCCCGCCGTTGTCGAACAAGGCGGCGCTGGGGTCGTATTTCAGCATGGGCTCTTAAGAGGTGAGAGGTCGAAGGCCAGGGGTCGGGGGTTCGCCTAGACGCGAATTTTAGCGTGTCGGGCGCTGGGCTGTCAGCCGCAGACGCTTGCGTATCGGCAAGATCATCGCAAACATAGCCTCTGACATCTGACCTCCCACCTCCTATATCGCCCCGCCATGGATATCCACAAGCTAATCAAGCCGCTCGTGCAGAAAAACGACTCGAAGATCGTGCTCTACGTGGCCGATGGGCTCGGTGGTTTGCCACAGGCGCCCGGCGGCAAGACCGAGCTCGAGACGGCCCAGACCCCCCACCTCGACAAACTCGCCCGCGAGGGCGTCCTCGGCGGCAGCATCCCCGTGGCCCCCGGCATCTCGCCCGGCAGCGGCCCGGGCCACTTGGGACTGTTTGGCTACGACCCGGTCGAGTACCTCATCGGCCGCGGCGCCCTGGAGGCCACGGGCATCGGCTTCGAGCTCCAAGAGGGCGACGTCGCCATCCGCGCCAACTTCTGCACACTCGACTCGGGCGGCAACATCAGCGACCGCCGCGCGGGGCGCATCCCCAGCGAGGAGTCGGCCCCGATCGCCATCCGGCTGCGCGACGTGAAGATCCCCGGCGTCACCGTGTTCGTCGAACCGGTCAAGGAGCACCGCTTCGTCGTCGTGCTGCGGCCGGACGACGCGAAGGGCTTCGGCGGCGAGGTGGCCGACACCGACCCGCAAGCGACCGGCGTGCCGCCGCTCGCCGCGAAGGCGCTGGACCCCAGCAGCGAGCGCACCGCCGAGGTTTGCAACGAGTTCATCAAGCAGGTCCGCGTGCTCCTGAAAGACGAGCCGAAAGCCAACTGCTGCACGCTGCGTGGCATCACCGGCAAGCCGTCGATCCCGAGCTTCGAAGACGTGTACGGCCTCAAGGCGGCCGCGATCGCCGTCTACCCGATGTACAAGGGCCTCGCGAGCCTGGTGGGCATGGACGTCATCGGCGACGCGAGCACGCTCGACGACCAGATGGCCGTGCTCAAGGACGCCTGGAACGACTACGACTTCTTCTTCATCCACTTCAAGTACACCGACTCCACGGGCGAGGACGGCAACTTTGACTCGAAGGTCAAACGGACGGAGGAGTACGACTCCGGCGTGCCGAAGATCATGCACCTGCAGCCGGACGTGCTGATCTCGACCGGCGACCACAGCACGCCCGCCATGCTCGCCAGCCACAGTTGGCACCCCGTGCCGACGCTGCTGTGGGCCAAGCACTGCCGCAGCGACGGCGCCCAGTCGTTCGGCGAACAGCAGTGCCTCACCGGTGGCCTCGGCCAGTTCGAGGCGAAGCATTTGATGACCCTCGCGATGGCCAACGCGGGGCGGCTGGCGAAGTTCGGCGCCTAACGAGATTGCCCCCCGATGGAACGAAGGAACGACGGACAAAGCGCCCACGAATACGCGCGAATAAGTCACGAATAATCCGAGAGTAGGCATTCGTGTTATATTCGCGCGTATTCGTGGGCAGTCGTTCTTAGTTCCGTCGTTCCTTCGTGGTTCTCACCTAGCCCCGCCATGCCCCGCACCCTCGCCATCGGCGACATCCACGGCTGCCTCTCGGCGTTCGACGCGCTGCTGGCCGAGGTCTCGCCGCAGGAGGGCGACACCGTTGTGCTGCTGGGCGACTTGGTCGATCGTGGGCCCGACACGCGCGGCGTGATCGACCGGGCGATCGCGCTGGGCGAGCGTTGCGAGGTGATCGCCATCATGGGCAACCATGAGGAGATGATGCTCGGCGCGGTCACCGGCCGCATGAGCATCGGCGCGTGGCTCGGCGTGGGGGGGCGGGAGACGCTGGCGTCCTACGGCGGCCGCACGGCGAGCATCCCCCCCGCCCACCTGCGCTATCTCGAGCGGATGAACTCCTACCACGAGGGACCGGGCGACCTGTTCGTCCACGCCATGGTCGATCCGCTCGTGCCGATGGCCGACCAAACCCCCGAGTCGCTGCGCTGGCACAAGATCCAAGGCGCCGAGCCGCCGCACCGCACCGGCAAACGCGTGGTCTGCGGGCACACGTCGCAGAAAAACGGTTTGCCCAAGGTGTGGGAGGGCTGGGCCTGCATCGACACTTGGCCCGCCGGTGGTGAGTGGCTCAGTTGCCTCGACGTGGAGACGAACGAACTGGTGCAGGCCAACCAGGCGGGCGAGACGCGCCGCTTCTCGCTGAGCGAACAGCCCGCAAGCCCATAGCCCGACGCCCCCCCCGAGTGATGGCCCGATGCCGCCTGAAATGGCCTTATTCACGTTCGTTGCGATCATGTCCGTCGCGATTTGCATCTGGTTCTGGTCGCTCGCCCTCGCGTTGCGAATGGGCCGGCCGAGCGAAGCCCCCGAAAGCTTCACGGTTAAACGGCCTGAGACGACCGGAGATCTCGTGGGCGAAATCACGGTCCACGGCGAGTGTGACGAGGTCTCCAAGGAGCTGGTCCGCAGCCTCCGCCGACCTTCGGTCAATCGGGTCACCTCCGTGCTGAGGGTCACCGAGCACTCCCCCGAGCGGGTCGTCTTCAGCAATGCCGGTGGGGGAATCTGCAACCAGGCCGCCTCGCACTATTTCGACGAGGGCGAGATGCTCCTCGCCCCCGCGGGCGACGGACGGGTGCGCGTCCATTACCGCATCGGCCTGAGCGGTATGCTCCGCAGGTTCCGTCAGTTGGCGCTCGGGATGGCCCTGGGTCTCGGCCTGCCGGGGCTGCTGCTGGTGGGCGGATTGGTCGCGGCGTTGGTCCTGCCCAGCCCCGAACCGGCGGTCCGCGGGCAGGTGCTCCAAACGCTGCAGGTGGTCCACGTCCTCTGGCTGCCGTTCCTGTTCATCCACATCGCGAAGACGGCGCGTCGGCAGTCGCGCGCATTCATCGAGAGCCTGATCGAATCGGCCGAGTCGCTCGACTGACCCCTCAGGGTCAATCGAGCGATCGCCCACGGTCTGACTCGTGCCTGCTGGCCCCGAGTCTTGCCGCGATCTAGCCCACACACCGATGTCCGACCAGCCGTCCGAGACGCTCCGCTGGCTTCGTCCCACCGCACCGGCAAACGCGTGGTCTGCGGGCACACTTCGCAGAAGAATGGTCTGCCCAAGGTGTGGGAGGGCTGGGCCTGCATCGACACTTGGCCCGCCGGCGGTGAGTGGCTCAGCTGCCTCGACGTGGAGACGAACGAACTGGTGCAGGCCAACCAGTCGGGCGCGACGCGCCGATTCCAGCTCGGCGCGAGCCCTCCCAGCACGTAGACCGGCAACGTTTTCGCCGAGGGCGGACGGAGCCATCACAGCAGCGGGTTCATTCAACCCGCTTGCCCACGGCGCGCATCCCTTCGGTCCACGAGCCGTCGTCGCCCTGGACCTCGGAGGTGTAGACCATGCGGTCGTCGCTCTCGAATCGGAGTGTCTCTCGCGTCGGGGTCATCTCACCATCCTTCATCGGGTAGGGCCCCTCGGTCATCAGCACCAGGGCGTCGCCCGCCTCGTTCAGCTCCCCTTCGTACCGCCACATGAACCCGTTGCTCGAATCGACCCAAGTGCCGATGTACTTCCCCTTGCTCTGGTCGTAGCCGAGCGTCTGCAGGCCGGTCCAAGGCGAGCCCATGATCTCGCTCTGGATCTCGCTGAGCACCCAGTACCCGCCCAGCGAGCGGACTTTCTGCACGCCTACCGAATTCATTTCCGGCATGCCCTCCATTTGACAATGCATGGTCACGTCCCACTCGCCCACGAATTGCTGCAGCCACTCGTTCTCCGGCGCGGGGGGCGGCATCTCGGGCATGACCGCTTCGGACGCTTCCTGCGCCAATGCAACCGACGAAGCCAGCAACACGGCGCAAGCCGTAAGAGTCAATCGAGCCTTCATAGAGATTCGCCTTTCACTCATGGGGGTGATGCGACCGGACGCCCGGCCGAAAAAGAGAAACGGATTCTAGCCGAGCCGCCAAGCGACGCGACATTTTGTGGGCGCCACTATCTGTCACCGCTTGCGGCCGTCAGGGCGACCGGCTTGATGACAACAACTCGTGGTTGGGAACCGTGCTAAACCGCCCGGCGGCCATCGCCGAGAAGTGGCCGGCCGCCTCGACAGCCGCCTTTTCTTTGGTCTTGAAGTGGTGGAAGAACGCCCCCTTGGTCCCCCCCTGCCCCCGACGGCTCAGGTCGTCGACCGCGGTGGCCGTGTTGCCTTTCGAGCGGGAGGCATGCAGGGCCGCATCGAGCAGGTTTTCTCGTGAATTCGTGGTCGTGGGCGCCATGCGTGAAACATACCCACCGGTCGTTGTGTCCGTTAAGGGTGCCTGAGAAAAACTCTTGCATGGCTCGGCGACCACTGTTATACAAATGTAGTCACTTATCTCTTTTCAACTCTTTCGCCCATGCTCCTACGCATCGAAAAAGGGTCGTCCGTCCCGGTCTCTCGGCAGATCGCGGAGCAGGTCGCCTCGCTCTGTGCGGCCGGGTCGCTCAGGCCGGGCGACCGGGTCCCCTCGGTCCGCGAGCTGGCCCGCGAGTTGGCCGTCAATCAGAACACCGTGCTCCGCGTTTACGAGCGGCTCACGGCCGAAGGCCTGCTCGAGCGGCGCCACGGGCAGGGGACGTTCGTCTCGCCCAAGGCCAACCAGCGCGCGGCGGCGTCGCACCGCAAGCGGCTCGTCGGCGAACTCCGCCAGCTCTGCCGCCAGGGCCGCGGCCTCGGCCTCACGGGCGACGAGATCCACGAGCTCGTGACCGAGGCGCTCGGCCAACTCGAGGCAGAATCCCCCACACCCCAGGAGGCCGCGCCATGAGCACGCCGGTCATCTCTCTCAAGTCGGTATCGAAGTCGTTCGGCAAGTCCCGCGTGCTGCGCGACGTGTCGCTCACGGTCGAGCCGGGACAGACGTTCGCCTTCCTCGGCCGCAACGGCGCCGGCAAGACCACCACCATCCGCCTGTTGCTCGGGCTGCTGAAGCGCGACGCGGGCGAGATCAGCGTGCTCGGGCTCGACCCCGCACGCGACGCGCTCACGCTCCGCGACCGGGTCGGCTACCTCGCCGAAGACCAGGCGATGTACGGCTGGATGCGGGTCGAAGAGCTCGTGCGGTTCGTCGCGCCGTTCTACACAGGCTGGGACCACGACCTGGCGAGCCGCTACTTGCGCGAGTTCGAGCTGCCGCTCGCCACGAAAATAAAACATCTGTCGAAGGGCCAATGCGTGCGGCTCGGCCTGGTGCTGGCCCTCGCGCACCGGCCGGAGCTGGTGATCCTCGACGACCCCGCGCTCGGGCTCGACCCGATCATGCGCAAGCAATTCAACCGCGACCTGATCACCCACCTTCAAGGCGAAGGGCGCACAGTGCTCTACAGCTCGCACCTGTTGGACGAAGTGGAGCCCGTGGCCGACATGGTCGCGATCCTCGACGACGGCCGCGTCCTACGGCAAGAAGAGACCGAGACCCTGCGTGCCGACGTCAAACGGCTGGTGCTGCGCCGCGAGCTGCTGCCGCTCGTAGCGCGGGTGGCCCGGGTGCTTGACGTGCGGCCGGACGGCGACGACGTTGCCGCCACGGTCGAGGGCGCCGAGGCGGCCCTGGCGGTGCTCGCCCGCGAAGGGACGCCGCCGCGAGTGGTCGACCTGAACCTCGACGAGATCTTCGAGGCGTACGTCGCGGGGCGCGTGGATCCCGAACTCGAGACCGTCCAAGAGCCGCAGGCGATTTGATTCACAGTCCCCGTGGTTGTTTCAGTTGATACGGAATTCAATCTGAAGTAGCGCGAAAGCGTAGTTGCTCCCCCTCCCCGGCAGGGGGAGGGGCTAGGGGAGGGGGTAGAACCCTGGTACCCAGGGCGCCTCCTCCCCTAACCCCTCCTCCTAAAGTAGGAGGGGGAAACAATGGGCAACGTGCTACACACGCATTGACTCCTCCCCCCTTGGGGGAGGGAATTATAAGAAGGCACGCCATGCACACCGCAAAAAAGCCCTCCATGTTTGCCGTCTGGCGCAGCCTCCTCTGGAAGGAGGCGCACGAGCACAAGTGGAAGCTCGCCGCGCTGATGGCGTTGGCGGTCGGCACGCCGTTGCTGCTGGCCCTGACCGATCGCTCGCCCTACGACAGCTTCCCTGGCTTGGAAACGACCGTGCTGTACGTCCCGCTCGCGACGCTTTTCGTTGCGATGGCCGCCGCCGCTAGTGAGCGGTCGCGCGACACGCTGCCGTTGCTCGTCCGGCTGCCCGGGGCGCTGCGTGTCTCGGCCCTGCTGAAGTTCGTCTTCGGCGTGCTCGCGGTGCTCGTCCCGGCCTACGCCGTCCTGGCGATTACCTTCGCCTGGCCAGCGCTCATGGAGTGGGTCGATCCGGGCATGGCGCCTATGGACAGATTTTCTCCTACTGAACTCGTAGCGTGGTGCGGCCAAATCACGCTCATCGTCACCAGTGTTTTCCTTTGGGTGTCCGTGCTAGGTCTACGCAGTGCCAACGAGGTCCGAGCAGGCATTGTCGCAATCGTCGCAATCACTGCGATGTGGGGCCTGTGGGGCGGCTCCTACCAATGGCTTGTCCGCGACCAGACCCACTACTTGGGTGGCTCCCTAGGGCAATCGACCACCGACCTGAGGGCGTTCGAGCTGCTCACCGCCGCGATGCCCGGCGGCCTCGTCGCCGTCGAAGCCGTTTCGTTCCACCGCTACCCGCGGCTGCCGGCGTTTGCCGTCCCCCTGGTCTACTGCCTGACGCACGGCGTGCTGCTAGCGGTCTGGCTGCGGCATTTCGGCGCCGCCGTGGGCGACGGGCGCCGGGTGAACCAGGCTTCTCCCCCGACAGCCCACGGCGCGTGGCTGGAGCCCCCGATGCGTTCGCGGCTGGCGGCCGTCGTCTGGAAGCAGTACCGCGAATGCCGGCCCGTCATCATCGCCACGGTCATCGGCGCCATCGGCTTCGCGGCTTACATTATTTTCGTAGTTCAGTTCGCGCCGACGCAGCGTGTTTCGTGGCGTGAATCGGCGTCGTTCATGGCGAGCGTATTGTCGGCCAGCGTGTTTTTTGCCGCCCTGATCGTCGGGGTTGGCGCCTTCCACGAAGACCTCTCACGCGGCGTCAACGAGTTTTGGCGTTCGCGCCCCATCGACGCCGGCCGCTGGTTCGTCGTCAAGTTCCTTGCCGGCGCCGCGCTCCTCGTGGCCGTGTTCGGCACGGCGGCCTTGGCGGCCGAGTGGCTGAGCGATTACCCCTTCATGATGCCCCCCGCGACGCACGTCCTGCCGGTCGCCCCGCTGGTCGTCTACGCCGCGGCGGTGCTCGCGAGCGTTGTCTGTCGCCGGGTGGTCTACGCCACGCTGCTCGGCCTCGGCGTTTCGTGGTCGGTCATCCAACTCGTGACCGAGAAGGTCGACGCCCCCTTCCATCAGATCGCCGCACTGCTCGCGGCCACGGCGGCGATGACCGTCGCCGCCTGGCTGGCATTCCGCAACGACTGGTCGCTGCGCTGACGCTCGCCGCCGACACGCTTCGTGTGGCCTGCCGGACCATGCGCGAAAGCGCGGGTTGAGCGCCGCAAATCATGATCGCAGCCCTTCGAGCGAGCACTTATAGTGGGTTTATCACTCACTCCGAGGCGCCCGCCCCATGTCCCGCTCTCTCCCGTCCCGCCCGGCCCCGGCCCGTTTCGCCCCGTTCCGACTGGCGCCCGCGGCCTGCCTGCTCGCCGCCCTCGCCACGCCGTCGGTCGCGCAAACGTTCACCGACGTGGGCGCCTCGGTTCTGAACGCCAACCACGACAGCCGCAGCGCGTCGCTCGGCGACTACGACAACGACGGCGACCTCGACCTGTTCTTCCAGGGGGGCGCGGGAGCCCAGCGGTTCTACCGCAACAACCTCACGGAGAACGGCTCGCTGTCGTACACCGAGATGCCGTCGGTGCTGCCCGGCGGGCTGAGCTTTTCCTGGAGCGCCGCCTGGGGCGACTACGACGGCGACGGCCGGGTCGACGTATTTGTTGGCCAGTCGAACACCGTCGGCAACTCGGGCGACGTGCTGCACAACGTGTCGGACTCGGGCTTCTTCAACGCCAGCGTGCCGGTCGGTCTGGACGACCCCGGCTTCCACCAGAACGTGGCTTGGAACGACATCGACGGCGACAACGACCTCGACCTGATCTTCGGCATGGAGGGGCCCGAGAAGCACGAGATTTACCTACAAGACGACCAGGGCCAGTTCTCCCCCGTGGGGGCCTCGGTAGGGTTCCAGGAAGACTTTGGCACCAAGGGCTACGGCATGGCGATCGGCGACACCGACGGCGACGGCGACCTCGACATCTACATCTCGACCTGCCGCGGCGACAACAACATCCGCAACAACTTCTACGAGAACCAGCTCGCTCAGACCGGCGAGCTGAGCTTCATCGACATCGCCGACACGAACGGCACCCAGAACTTCTTGAACAGCTACGGATCGGAGTTCATCGACATGGACGACGACGGCGACCTCGACCTGTTCATGGTCGGCGCCGACAGCCAGCCGAGCAAGATCTTCCGCAACGATGGCGGCAACCAGTTCACGGACGTCGACACGATCACCGGCCACCCCCTGCTGAGCGACACCTCGCGTGACCTGGGCGGCGGCAAGGCGGTCGACTACGACAACGACGGCGACCTCGACCTGTTCTTCCACGACCACCTGGCGCAGGGCGGCATCGACCAGGCCCGCAAGCTCTACCGCAACGACGGCGGCTGGGTGTTCACCGACGTGACCGCGGCCGAGGGGCTCGACGAGGAGAACGTTGGCGCCTACGACAGCGTGTGGGGCGACCTCGATCGCGACGGCGACCAAGACCTCATCGCCCCGACCGACAACAACTACGACGAGCGGGTTTACCTCAGCAACGCCACGGACAACGGCAACCACTGGCTCTACGTCGAGCTCGAGGGCCGCACCGAGAACACCACCGCCATCGGCGCCACGCTGTACGCCACGATCGACCAGGGCACGCCCAACGAGCGGACCCTCCGCCGCGAGGCGAACACCAACGCCGGCACCTTCAACCAGAGCGACCTGCCGGTCCACTTCGGGCTCGGCGCCGCTCAGACCATCGACGAGCTGCTGGTGGTCTGGCCCGACGGGACCGTGCAGTACCTGTACGACGTTCAGGCCGACCAGTACCTCGCGGTCGACGTTTCCGACGTCGTGCCGGGCGACTACAACTTCGACGGCGTGGTCGACGCGGCCGACTTCACGGTGTGGCGTGATTCCTTTGTGCAGTTCGGCGATTTCATGCCGGCCGACGGCGACCGCGACGGCTTCGTCGGCAACACCGATTACGACCTGTGGGTTGCTCACTTTGGCGAAACCGGCGCCCCAGCGGCCAGCTCCGAGGCGGCCATCCCCGAGCCGGCGACCGCCTTGCTGATCGTGCTCACCGCCCTCTCGGTCGCCGCGGGCCGCGGCCGGCGGCCGACGCGCCGCTGAGCGAGGAACGGCCCACGCGGGAGGGGGATTGCGTCAGCCCTAGAGCGGTTTGCTCATTGGTGCAGACGCTCGGCTCGCGATCGGCGTCATGGCTTCGTCAACCTGCATCGACAATGCACCGCATTGCCTGCTTCGGCTTCCTCGCCACGCCCCCAATCGCTTCCCCGCTCGTCCACACCAATACGAAAACCGCTCTAGGCGCAAAAAAATGGGCGTCTCGGAGTGACTCCGAGACGCCTCGACGCCCGACTCATTTGACAGGTCTCGTCTCCGGTACCGCCCGTCAGCCGCTCACGCGAGCGCCCGTTTCTGCCCCGGATCGAACAAGTCGCCCGGGCCGGCTCCGCCAAGCCGCCCCAGCAGGATCAGCCCCGCGCCAAGCGGCGTGAATGGGACTAGCGCTATGATAGCCAACCCACTGCGTGGGGGATGTCGCGGCTGCGCAGCGCTGTCTCGGATAGGCGCATCCTGGCGTGACTGTTTGTAAAGCCCCGCGTGAGGCGTGGCGGTCGGACCACGCACTTGTTTCCCGCATCCGCGCATTCGCCATGGATTCCGCTCGGCCGACTTGCGACAATCAAGCGCCGTCGCCTTGCGCGCCCCCGCTAACCCCGAGCCCCGGTCGACGCGCTTTGCAGGAATCATCTTAGGAGGATCTACGGAATGCGTATTGTCTTTAATCGCCGCACCTGGCGCCGCGTGCTCGCCGCCGCCGGCCTGTCGCTGATCGTCTCAACCGGTTGCAGCAACCGCCCCGCCGCGATCCGTCCGCCGAGCATCAACGCCTCGCAGGCGGGCCGACTGGCGATGGAGGAGTACGACACCGACGGCGACGGCTTCGTCGGCGGCGACGAACTCAAATCTGCCCCTGGCCTCAACGCCGCGATCGAATCACTCGACACCGACGGCGACGGCAAGGTGAGCGCCGATGAGGTGGCCGAACGGGTCAAGAAGTGGCAGTCGTTTGGCGTGGGTCTCACCAGCGTTAGGTACTCGGTCACCATCGACGGCCAACCGCTCCCCGACGCCGACGTGACGTTCGATCCCGAGGCCTTTCTGGGCGATGAGATCCTGGTCGCTAAGGGCAAGACAAACCGCCGAGGGCTTGGCTCGGCGTCGATCCCGCGTGACATGCGGCCCACGGAAGACTCGCCTCCGGGGCTCGCCTACGGGCTCTACAAGGTGCGCATCTCCAAGATCGTCAACGGCCAGGAGATGATCCCCAGCCGATACAACGAGGAGACGATCCTGGGTCAGCAAGTCTCGATCGACAACACGGCTACGTCACGCGGCACGGGCATCACTTTCGATCTTGAAAGCAAGTAATAAACGCCGTCCACGCGAACAAAAAAAGGATGCGTCGCTTAACGCGACGCATCCTTTTTTATTCCTAGTCCGCCACCGAGGGCAGTCGGTCCGGCTCGCCCGTAGGCGTGCGCTACAGTCCTCCTAGCTCACGCGGCGGCAGCTCGCGAGGCATGGATCAATAGCCATCGGGCCAGTTGATCGAGTTCGAGTCGGAGCCGTTCAGCCGGTTGGCGTTGTCGCGGTGCGAACGCATGTCGATCTCGTAGGAAACCGACTGCACCGAACCATCACAGAAGCCCATGTTGAAGACGCCGGGGTGGGCGCTGCCGAACGGGGGCGAACGCTCGAAGCTCAGGCCGTCGGTGTCTTGTCGCGGCTCAAAGAATTCAATGTCCTCGAGGCTGTCCGGGCCCCACGCCACTTTGCCGTTCTCCCATTCGAAGCCGGCGTATGCGCCTTGGTTGGCCGCGTAGGAGAAAGTGTTGTCTCGTTCCCCTGTGGGATCGTACAGTCGCGGCTCCATGAACTTCTCACCCAGCAAGTAGGTTTTGCTCAAACCGTCAGTGATGCGGTTCAGCCCTAGTTCGCTGCGGTAGAACATCACGCCCGTCTGGTACAGCACGCTATCCGAATCGTTGGTGTCGCTCCACTTCGGCCCCCGCCGCCCGCCGGCTGGGGCGTCGGCGCCTTCGTAGCCGTTTGTCGGCCACCACATCTGATTGGCGCCGCTGAACTCGTAGGCCGCAAACGCAGCGCTGTCGCCCACGTTGGCGGCGTAATCCGAAACAACAACGCCCTCGTTGATCGCCACGTTCATGATCCAGGTCTGCTCGAGCATCCCGCCCCAGCGGCAGCGGTAGACGCGCGCCTGGCGTCGTGAGGGGCAGTAGAAGCTCGTGATCGGGGTCTGGTGGGCTTTGGTGCTCGCTATCGCCCATGCGGCCGGATCGCCCTGCATGCCCGATCCGAGGTCCCAAACCCCCTGCTCCTCGATGAACGGCAAAACACTGAACAGCCAACTGCCGGGTTGCGTCTCACCGAAACCTCGGTTGGGGTCACCCGTGAAGGCCGAACTCCAGCCGCCGGTGGGCAGGAAGCCGTTGACGTCTTCGTGCAACAGGCAAGCAAGCGCAAGCTGCTTTACTTGGTTCTTGCACTGTGTGCGGCGGGCGGCCTCACGGGCCGATTGGACCGCCGGCAACAGCAGCGCCACCAAGATGCCGATGATCGCGATGACGACCAGCAGCTCGACCAGGGTGAAAGCGGACTTCTTCGTGAGGCTCGGTCGTTGCATAACGCGCGTCTCTTGCTTCGGATTTCGAGGGGAGTACGCCTGTAGCAGACACGGATGATCGTCTACTGACTTCACTCTAAGAATTAATACAGTTGCGAACAACGCGCAATCATCGCAGAAGAAACGCGCATCTGCGCACAACGTTGCGTCGTTTTTTTCGGCACGCCGAAATAAAAAGCGGGCGCCCGCTGCGATTCGGGCGCCCGCCTCCAAGTAGCTAGATTAATCGTCTCAGCGACGGCGACGACGCCCGGCCACGCCGAGCAAACCGAGGGCGACCAGCGCGGCGCTGGTCGGCTCGGGAGTCGCCGTGACTTCGACGTTATCGATGATGCCGTACGTCCAGTAAGGAGCAATCGTCTGCGACGAGAACAAGTCGGTGTAGATCAACTGGATGTTGCCATCGGTGGTGATGTCGCCATCACCGGCGTCGTAGGCGTCGCGGACCCGAGCGATGTTCAACCGATCGCCACCGGGCTTTTCGATCGACACGGCAACGACCCCCAGAGGGCCGGTCTCGATCTCGAAGGTGATCCACTGGAAGCCGGGCGATCCGGCGGTTCCGGGGTCCGCAGAGCTCTGGAACTGACCGAGCGGCGGGGCGACGCCGGGCAGGAAGTCGGCGTAGTGAGCGTCGAAGCCGTTGCGGGTTCCTGCGATCATCTCATCCGTCGCCAGGAAGCTGCCGTCGGCAAAGACACGCCAGTCGCTGCCCGAGCCGCCATCGTTGGTGGCGATGACGCTGGCCCCAACATCAAAAGCGGCCGCGACCCCGTCGTAACCCACGCCGCCGCCGATGAACTCGGTCGTGCCGGCCGAGCCGCCGTTGATGCGCTCGTTGACGTCGTAGTTGGTCCAGGCGTCGAACCGCAGCTTGTAGTTGCCGCTGAAGCTCTGCCCGGTGGGGAAGAGGTTGAAGGTGTTGGCGCCGGGGGGATCGTTGATGTTGGACTCGAGCAACACGCCCGTGGTGGCGGCGTCGCCAGGCTGCGTGTTGGGGGCTTCGGGGACGTCGTAGAAAGTGGGCACGTCACCGTAATCGAAGCCAAAGGTGGCGGCGTAGTCGGCGTTGGTAGAGTTCACGCTCCAACCGGCGCCGCTTTCCATGTTGTCGCTAAAAAGAACTTGTGCTTGGGCGTTTGCCGCAACAAGCAGCAAGCCCGCCATCAAGGCGGTGGATCCAAGGTGCAGTCGACTCATTAGTCTCTCCAAAAAGGTTGCGAAAAAATCGTATCTCAGTACCGTAACGCCACTTCTCAAAGTTTCCGCCGCCTGGAGGAAGAGTAAAACGCCGCCACGAGAACAAGCAAGAGTCCGCTCGCCGGTTCGGGGACGGTGCTCGCTTCGGACAATGCCGGAAGCGAATTGCCAAAGTTGTTCACCCAAACATCGTAATCGCCGCCGTCGATCACCCCGTTGCTGTTGCCGTCGGCTCCGCTGCCCTCGGTGACCGAGTTGCCGAGCGCGTCACGCCACACCGTGAAGTCGGCCGCGTCGACCACGCCGTTGCCGTTGTAGTCGCCCAAGAGCGACTCGATGGTCTGGACCGAGAACAAACCGTCCGAGGTCGTCGTGGCGATCGTGTTGCCGCCGGGGCTGAAGACCTTCAGTCGCTCGGTCAGGTTGTCGACGTGATAGACGTTGCCGGCGGCGTCGACAGCCACTTGGCTGCGGAGCGTGCGGCCGGGAGAGTCGTAAGGGATCGACTCGATGTTGGTGATGAAGTCGTCGCTCGTGTCGCCCGGGGTGCCGTTGTCGTCCACCTGCAGATCGGGCAAGCCGTTCTCGTCGAGCGGGATGACGAGGATGCCGCCCGGGGCGTTGCTCTCGCCGCCGAGAACCGGGTTGTCGCCATCGCCGTAGACGAGCGGGTCCGGCGTCACGACGTCATCGTCTCCGGGGAAGAACTGGCGGTTGCGGGTGACGTACATCTTGGTGCCGTCGGCCGAGATCACCACGTCGTCGATGTTGCGGAAGATGTCCTGGAGGCCTTCGCCCACATCGCCGGGCGAGGTGTTGCCGTCGAGGCCGTTGTCGTAGGAGAACCGCTTGGACGACCACTCGATCGTGGGATTGTCCGCGTCGTTGGGGTCCGCCGAAACGATCAAGATGCCCGACTCGTTGCCGTGGGTGCGGCTCTGCAAGAGGTAGAACTTCTCGTGCTGTTCTTCGTAGTGCATGTTGTTCGTGATCACGCCGCCGATCGCCTCGGGCGAGAGCGTGTACTGGAAATCGTTGAAGTCGTCGCTGTCGTCCCCGGGAGTGCCGTTGTCGTCGTCGACGGTCAGCGTTTCCTTGTTGATGACGATGGTCGGGGGCTGGTCGTAATCGGTGGCCGGGCCGACGTCCCAGCGGAGGGGGTGGTAAGTCGATCCTTGAGCGAGGTTCGTTTCAGGGTCGACGGTGAACGTGTCGCCGTCGAGGTCGTAGTCCTCGTCGATCGCCCACACCGTCAGGTCAACGCCAACCGTGCCGGTGACGCTGACCTTCGAAAGGATCGAGCCGTGGACCTCCTCGAAGCCGGTGTCGTTCGTCAGCAGCGGCAAGACGCCGTCCTCCTCGGCCAGCACGAGACCGCCCGTCGTGAGGTCGGGCGAGGCGTACTTGATGCCGCCGGACTGGTCGGAGAAGTCGGCGGCGATCAGGTTGCCGCTGTCGTCCAGCGAGAGCCGCCAGGGCGAGCTGCCGTTGCTCTGATCGACGGTCCAACCGGGCGCCTTGGCCTGCGTGGCGTCTTCGGGATCGGTCACGGAGAAGCCGCCCGCCAAGTTGACGCCGATCAGGTCCGCCGTGAGCGAGTAAACACCATCCCCCAGAACGCGTGGGGTGGTCACCGGACCGGCGTTGACGCGGGCCTCGGGGTGCGACACGTAGATCGTGCCGAAGTACTCGCTCGACGGGTCGTCGTTCACCACGACGCCGGTGGGGCGGAAGAAGTACTGGAATAGCTGTTCGGTGGTGGCGGTCCCGGAATCGAACGTGTCGCTCAGTTCGGTCCAGGCCTTGGGGGCGTCCTTGCCGACCTGGATCTCGTAGCTGCTGAAAGCGCCGAGGTCGAAGGTGTGGCGGCCGGCGGCCGGGGTGTTGATCGTGACCGGGTTGGCGCCGTCGCGGAGCACGGTGACATAGTCGGCCGGCTCGTTCAGAACGAACTCGTAAGTCGAACCGCTGGTGTTACGCACGGCCGACGCGTACGGGACCGCTAGAGCAGAAGATGCTGTGATCGCCATCACAGCCATCGAGGCGCTGAACAAACCGATACGATTGGTCATCAAAGGTCTCCGTCAGATTGGTGAGGCAGCCGTGTCATTTCGGCTGAGTCTTAGGTGTTTCCTACTCCCCTGCGGGAGCCCGCCAAAGCCGCCCGGTATCGCCTGTTTGCGCCTATCACGCATGAACCGAGAATAGATAAGCGCAACGTTTTTTTGTCCCATTCTTTGCGTCTGTTTTCATCCGCTTTGCGCAAACCTCAAAACCAGCTTGTTCGGCATGGAATAAAGGCTCCCGCACCACTCAGGCACCTGACAACTTAAGTACTTATCATTAAGGGACTTAATGACGATTGAACTTCATGCACGAATCAAATAGCAGATCTCTTACTTGCGCAACCGGGTCGTAAGTTCCCCAAAGTCCTCTTGCGCAAATAACGAGTCTCTCGCCTCGTCTATCTGCGGGTCCCCGATCGCCAAGCCCGTGGCCATCCGCTGCGCTAAATGATCGACCGCTTGCTCGTCTTGGTCTCGTTCACGCCGCTGATCATCCGTGCGAGCGAGCAGCAACTCGATGGCGTCGTCTGCGGGCGAGTCGACCGCTTCCTGCTGCGGCGTCGCAGCGGACCCAAGGAAAGCGACAGTACGGCTTGGCAGCGGTGCGAGAAGCGGGCTCGGCGCCGAGACCACGACCTCTTCGGGCGACGCGTCGATGGCCGGTTCGGGTTCGCTGGTTACGGCCGCCGTGGTGAGGGCGACCGCCGGGGCGAGGGCGACCGCCGGGGCGATCGGTTCCTCCATGCCGAAGCGGCTCACCCACACGTGGTAGTCGAGCGTGTCGATCACCCCATCGCCGTTGCCGTCGGCCGAGGTTCCGGGTTCGACCACTTGGTCTTTCAAGTCGCGCCAGACGGTGAAGTCGGCGGCGTCGACCAGGCCGTTGCCGTTGTAGTCGCCGAATTCGTTGAACGAATCGGGGCGGCCGGTCAGATCGATCCGCACCACATCGGCGATCGCGAGCGAGTTGGCCTCGCCGGAGCTGGCGTCGACGTCGAGCAGCACCGAGATCGGTCCCTGCGAGGCGTCGATCACGCCCAGCGACACCCACTCGAAGTCATTGGCGCGCTGATCGATCACCGTCGCGAGCGACTCGGAGCCCGACGTGACGGTGTAAGCCACGCCGCTAGCGCGATTCGCCGCTGCGTCGTATTGCACGAACACCTCGGCTTCGCCGGAGAACGGGAGATCGGTCGTCCATTCGGCCGTAGCCTGGTTGCCTAGCAACGCGAAACGTTGCGTGCCGCCCTCCACGCCGGGGTCGCTGCTCGTGATCCAGAAGCCGGTCTCATTGTACGCGCCGGGGCCGTGGTCGTTGTCGAGCAACAGGCTGATGGTCTGGGGCGGGTTGGTCTCGAATTCGAAGAACTCGAGCACACGGCTCATCACCTCGAAGCGGTCCTCTTCTTCGACGATGGTCTCGAACGGGAAGCCGAGCATCACGAGGCTCTGGCCGTTGGGGTCGCTGTACTGCACGCCGGCCCCGGCGCCTCCGGCGTAGGCGAGGGCGAGTGTCGAGCCGTTATTCGGCGCGATAACGTCGGGGTAGTTCACGTCGTAGAACAGCTCGCCGTCGTCGAAGTTGAGCGAGATCCCTTCGAAGATCGAGCCGGCCACGCCATCGGCGCTGTAGACGCCCGCGTCGTCGCTGGTGTAGCTTGCGCGCAGCTGGCTGCTGTAAAACGACACTCCGTTGCCTTGGGCCTGCAGGTCCCAGCCGATCTCGGCGCCGGAGACGAACAGCTTGCCGTTGGCGTTGAGGTAGGTCGTCACGGCGGCCTGCTCGGCGACGCTGAACGTGTCGTCGGCCGTCGACTCTTCGCCGAGGATCCAGAACACGGCGTCGTAGTCGCCCAGGTCGACGTCGCCGTCGATGACGGCCTCGTTCGGCACGGTCTCGACCGCGGCGTCGACGCCGGCGTTGTGGATCGCCGAGGCGACCTGGACGGCGTAATCGTACGAGTTGCTCAGTTCGGCCCGGGCGCGGTAGACCGTGCCGCCGCCGGGGAACGCGTATCCGGGGACCTGGCTGCGACCCAAGCGGTCGAAGCCGTTGACGATCAGCAATTTGGCGCCGGCGCCGTTGGGCGTTGCGGCGACCACCTCCGAGTCGGGCGATTGCCCGCCGTCGTTCGCGGCGACGATCTTGAAGTAGTAAGCCTTATCCGGGTCGAGGTCGTTGATCGTCAGCGTGGCGGTCGCGCCGCCGGCGACAGCCGTGCCGCCGTCGAAGCCCTTGCCGCCGACCGAGGCGTAAACGACGTAGCCCGTCGCGGGCGAGCCGAGCGCGTCGCTCGACACGGACGGGGTCCAGTGGAGGGTCGCGCTGCCCTGGCCCGTGGTCTCGACCCGCAGGTCGGCCGGCCTCGCCGGCGGATTGATTTCGGGCGTGGCGCCGCCGTCGACCTCGGCGAAGTACTCGATCACGCCCTGCACCGTGGCGATGGCGATCGCCTCACGCACGCGCGGGTCGAGCAGCATCTGGGCGTCTTGCGTGTTGTCGTGGAAACCGGTCTCGATGATCGTGGCGTCGAACTCGTCGTGGATGACCTCGTTGTTGATCTCGCCGAACTCGATGTCGGAGCGGTCGAGCGTGACGATTCCCCCGCGGTCGAACCAGTCGTGCTCGAACTCCCCCGCCCGGTCGACGAGGTCGTCGTTCACGTGCCGCGAGATCGTGTCGGCCAGCAGGAACTGGTTGGGCGTCATGGCCGACGTGCGGTTGTTGCCGTTGTAGAGCCCCAGCACGCCGCGGCTGCTGCCCCCACCGGCGTTCGAGTGGAAGCTCACGAACACGCGGTCGGAGAGCTCGCCCACGCCGGCCTGGTTCATGTACTCGGCGTAGCGGGGCGAGAGCGAGACGGTCGCCGAGCGGTCGCTGCTGCTCGTGCGGTACTCGCTGGTCGAGATGCCCTGCGAGCGGCTGACGTGCCACTCGACCCAGTAGAGCCCGGCCTCGTCTTCGCGGGGCTGGCCCGACACGCCGTTGCCGCGGTCGATGTCGCCCATGCCGTTGCCGAAGCGGATCATGTCGGCGACCACCACCTTGCCGGCGTCGTCCGAGCGGTTGCTGATCTCGACGTAGCCGGCCGTACCCTCCTCAAAATCGTACGTACCCAGGTAGACCAGGCCGTTGCCCACGCGGCTGTGGTCGACCGTCACCTCGGTCGCGCCGCCGCTGTGGTGGACCCGGTAGAGCTGGTCGGTCGCGCGGTTCGAGCCGGCGGGCGACCAGGCGTAAACGGGGTAGCTGCCGCCCGCCGAGAGGTTGGGCCGGTAAATCGCGGTGGCGGTTTCGGTGGTCGAGGTCGCGATGGTCTTGTAACGCACGTCGCCCGACGAGCCGTAATAGACCGACCCCGACCCGTTCGACCAGGAGCCCGTGAACGACACGCCGGCGTCGTCGTTGTCGAGCACCACCTCGTTGACCTGATTGCCAACGGGGCGCAACGGCACGATCGTGGCGCCGGCGTCCCACAGCGCGTCGACGAACGCGGTCATCTGGTCCTGGTTGCCGAGGTCCTCGACCATGTCGAGCAGCAGCGGCCGCTGGTACTCCCACCCGCCGCCGTTGTCGGTGTAGCCGTGGCCGCCGTGGGTGTAGACGATCTTGTCGGTGAGCGCCCCGATGGGCTGCGCGCCAACTTCCACCAGGCCCGCCGCCGAGAGCGCGATCCTCGACTCCAGCGGTTCAACCGCCAACGCGCGGCCGCGCGCGGGCGACTTCGTAGCGCCCGAACCGAGGAGAAACGCCAAACTAAATCCGAATGCCATCGTTGCCCTCAACCGCTCTCTGTTCCGAAACAAAAATTGCGTTCTCGTGGGTTTCTCGCCATGAGAAGCCCAACGCTGAATCTCTTGGTGCGTGCGCCTAATCATTTGATTGTGCTTGCTCGTCGTGGATTCGGCGAGCGATTGCCGGCGATTACCGGTACGGTCTGCCGCCGTGGTGGGGGGAGAGTCGTTTATTGCGCCGCCGCCTTGCTCGGCACGCGCGGGTCACTGGTTGCGGTGAGGCCGCCGTCGTCTGTGCGGGCGATGGCCTGCGTGATGCCCGCCGAGGAAAGCACCGTCAACTCGTGCCCGCGACTGCGAAGCTCCGCAACCCAAGTGTCGGGCAGCGTCGACTCGACTTGCAACGCGTCGGGCCGCCACTGGTGATGGATCCGCGGCGCGGCGACCGCCGCTTCGAGCGGCATCTGCTCGTCGAGGCGGTGCAGGATCACCTGCAGCACCTGCGTGATGATCTTCGGGCCGCCGGCGGCGCCAACCGTCAGCAGCGGCTCGCCTTCGGCGTCGAGCACGATCGTCGGGCTCATGCTCGAGAGCGGCCGCTTGCCGGGGGCCACGGCGTTGTTGGCCGCGCCGACCAGGCCGAAGGCGTTCGGCACGCCGGGCTGGATCGAGAAGTCGTCCATCTCGTTGTTGAGCACCACGCCCGTGCCGGGCACGATCACCTTCGAGCCGAAGGTCGTGTTCACTGTCGCCGTGATCGCGACCCAGTAGCCCTCGGCGTCGGCCGCCGCGACGTGCGTCGTGTGCCGGCCGAACAGGTCTTGGTCCCACAGCGGCGGGTCGCCGTGGCGCTCGACCGTGATCGCCCGCTCGGGGTCGATCCGTCCCGCCAGCTCGGCGGCGTAGCCCTTGTCGGTCAGCCCGCGCGGCACGTCGACAAAGTCCGAGTCGCCCAGCCAGAAAGCGCGGTCGGCGAAGGCGAGCTTCATCGCTTCGGCGATTAGGTGCCGGGCCGCGACGGGGTCCTTGCGCAGCGTATCGCCGAGGTCGTAACGCTCCAGGATGTTGAGCATCTGAGCGATGTGCACCCCGCCCGAACTGGGCGGCGGAAAGCCCACGATCTGGCGCCCGCGGTAGGTCGAGACAATCGGCTGACGCCGCTTGACCTCGTACGCCGCGAAGTCGCTAGCCCGCAGCACGCCGCCGTTCTGCTCCATCCAGGCGCCCACCTTCTCGGCAAAGGGACCGCGGTAGAACCAGTCGGGGCCGTGCTCGATGAGGCTGTCGTACGTGCGGGCTAGGTCGGTCTGGACCAGGGTCTCGCCCTCCTCGTAGGGCGAGCCGTCCGGCTTGAGCAGCGCGTCGCGCGAGCCGGGATAGCGGGCGACCACCTTCGCGATGCGGGCGAGCTTGCGGGCGTAAACGCTGTCGATGGCGACACCCTCACGGGCGTGGTGGGCGCCCGGCTCGAGCAGCCGCGCGAGCGGCTTGCTGCCCGCCAGGCGGATCGCCTCGGCGTACGCCGCCAGGGCGCCGGGCGTGCCGACGGCGAGCGGGCCGGTCTTGCTCGCCTCGGTCATCGCCTCGCCGTTCTCGTCCAAGTACATGTCGGGGCTGGCGGCCGCGGGCGCCATCTCGCGGCCGTCGATCGCCAGCAGTTCGCCGTCCGGCGTGCGGATCAGGATCAGGCAGCCGCCGCCGATGCCCGAGTTGTGGTTGTCGACCACACTCAGCGTGAGCGCCGCCGTCACGGCCGCGTCGACCGCGTTGCCCCCCTCGGCATAGACCGCCATCGCGGCGTCGGTGGCCAGCGGGTGGACCGTAGCCACCGCGTGGCGCGAGCCCTCGGCCGAGCCGGCCAGCGCCGCCGGCGCGCTCCATGCCCCCAGCGTGGTGAGACCGACCAGCAAGGCGGCGATCGGCCAAGTTGTCACACAGCAGTTACGCATCGTGTTGCTCCTCGTCGTGGGGGGGCATAACTTCGGGCGCCTGGGCTGGCGCAGCTTCGGCTGGCGCGGTTTCGACTGACTCAGTCTCGCCCGCCGGGGGCGCGATCAGCAGCACCGCGGCGCCCGTGAAGAACGTTGTCGCCGAGCCGATCAGTGTGTACCAGGTCCAGTTGATCTCGGTCTGTGTGACGACCAGCAGGCAAACGCCAAAACCAATCGCCAACGCCACCAACCCCGCCTTGTCGCTGGCCCGTCGCCAAACAAGGCCCAAGGCGTAGAGGCCGAGCAGCAGCCCGGTCGAGAAGCCGGCGATCGCGAGCACCGTCTCGATCACCGAGGTGCCTTGCGCCCAGCGGTAGGCGGCCATCGCCACGGCCGCCTGCACGGCGGCGAACACGAAGGTGGCGACTCGCGAGGCGACCACGGTCGCGGCCTCGCTGCGGCCGCTCGGGAACCGACCCAGCAGGTCTTTGACGAACGCCCCCGCCGAGGCGTTCAGCGAACTCGACAGGGTCGACATCGCCGCCGCGATGACGGCGGCCAGCACCAAGCCCCGCAGGCCGGAGGGCATTTCGTGAACCAGGAAGTTGATGAACACCCGGTCGCCCGTCCCGGCGGCGTGCTCCGTGGGGACCGTGGAGTAAAAGCAAGCCAGCGCCACGCCCATCGCCAGGAAGAAGGCGAATTGCATTGCGACCAAAGGCCCGCTCAACGCGAGCGCGAGTGTCGCGTTGCGCCGCGAGCCGGCGCACAAGTAGCGTTGCACCATCATGTGGTCGGCGCCGTGCGAGGCGAGCGACAAGAACGCCCCGCCGATCAGCCCCGACCACAGCGTGATCCCGCTCCCGCGGAGCGTGGGGGTGAGATCGAACAGACGCAGTTTGTCGTTGTCGGCGGCGAACTGCGACAGAGTCGCCCAGCCGTCGGGCAACCTGCCGACCAGCAGCATCAGGGCGATCACCGCGCCGGTGATGTAAACCACGAATTGGATGCAGTCGTTCCAAACAACCGACGAGACGCCGCCGACGGCGGAGTAGACGGCGGTCGCGACGGCGATGCCCGCCACACAGACAAAAAAGTTCACGTCGAGCGCCGCTTCGAGAACGAGCGCAGTGAGGAACAAGCGGAGCCCGTCGGCGCCGTTGCGGAAGATCAAGAAGACCGTCGCCGCGGCGACCTGCACGCCGGAGCCGAACCGCTTGTGAAGCACCTCGTGGGCGGTGAAAAACTCGCCGCCGAAGTACTCGGGCAACAGCACCGCGGCCACCACGAGCCGGCCGATGATGTAGCCGAGCGTCAGCTGCAAGAAGCGGAAGTCGCCCCCCTCGGCAAACGATTGCCCCGGCAGGCTGAGGAAGGTGACCGTGCTCGTCTCGGTGGCGACGATCGACAGCAGGAGCGCGAACCAAGAGATCTCGCGCTTGCCGAGAAAAAAGCTCTCGGTCGTGGCGTCCTTCGAACCGAAGAAGAGGCCGATCGCAACGGCCGCCCCGAGGTAGGCCAGCAGGACCACGGCGTCGGTCCCGCTCAACATGGGCGCTCCCACATAAAAATTGCCTGAGCCTTTCTCCTCACACGAGCCACGAACGAGTCGGACGAACCGTCCAACAACCGCCCACACAGGCCGTGCAAAAATGGTGAATGCATCGCTGCATTAGTAGCACGATTCAAAGACTAATCGGGCTGCGCGAGGCGTAGTAGCAGGGCCACGCGCAGCTTTGTATCGCAAAAGCGCAAGTTACCTGGGATCGTTCTGAGGCCCATAGTATCATGCAAATGTTGATTGCAACGTGTTGGAGCAACGCGTCTGCTCTCCCCTCGAACCGACGTCGCACGCTAGCGGCTCGGTTTGCTCAGCCCCCACCCGCACGACGAATACGGATGCTGGACAACCTGACAACCGAAGCCCGCAACCCCGCGTCGGAACAGCTCGATGGGCTCACCCCGGCCGAGTTTGTTCGGCTCTGCAACGCCGAAGACGCCAAGGTGGCCGACGCCGTGGCGCGTGAAGCAGACGCCATCGCTTCGGCAATCGAAGTGATCGCCGACCGTCTCCAACGCGGCGGGCGACTGATCTACTTCGGCGCCGGCACGTCCGGCAGGCTCGGCGTCCTCGACGCCTCGGAGTGTCCGCCAACGTTCAACTCCGATCCGAACCAGGTGATCGGCATCATCGCCGGCGGCCCCCCCGCACTGCTCAAGGCGGTTGAGGGCGCCGAGGATTCGCTGACCCTCGCGGGCGACGACCTCGAAGCCGTGGGCCTCGGCCCGCTCGACGTCGCCGTCGGCATCGCCACCAGCGGCCGCACGCCTTACGTGCTCCACGGCATCCAGTACGCCAAGCGCCACGGCGCTTACACCATCGGGCTGGCTTGCAACGAAGGGGCCGAGCTCGCCGACCTCGCCGACCTCAGCATCACCCCGCTCGTGGGTCCGGAGATCGTCAGCGGCTCGACCCGCCTGAAGGCCGGCACGGCGACCAAGCTGGTTCTCAACATGCTCAGCACCGGCGCGATGGTCCAGCTCGGCAAGACTTACGGCAACCTGATGGTCGACCTGCAGCCGACCAACTCGAAGCTGACCGCTCGTGCGAAGCGGATCGTGAGCCTCGCCACGGGCATGCCCGCCTCGGAAGCCGAGCAGCAGCTCGCGGTTTGCGAGGGTGAGGTCAAGACGGCGATCATCGTTTGGCAGGCCGATGTCTCGCCCGAGAAGGCCCGCGATTACTTGGCCAAGGCCAACGGGCACCTGGGCCGCGCCCTCTCGCTGCTGGGCGCCGAGAACGCTCCTACCTGAGCAAGCCCGCCCCAAGCAGCCCAGCGCGGGGCCGCGACGGCGCGCCCGCCCCAGCCACGCGGCCACCCAACCCCGCCCACCGAGCATGCCCAGCCCCACGGTCGGCGACGCCCCCCCGCTGCTGATCGGCGTTGACGCCGGCGGCACCAAAACCTTGGCCACGATCGCCCAGCCGGGCGAACGCGGGCTCTTCTGCGTTCTCGGCCAAGGGCTGGCTGGCTCCGGCAACCCGCTCAGCGCCGGCGTCCCTCAGGCGGTCGACGCCATCGGCTCGGCGATCCGCGACGCCCGGGCGTCGGCCGGCATCGGCGCCGCGCCCGCCCAAGTCGCCGTGATCGCCGTGGCGGGCGCCGCGAACGATGCGGTGCGCAAAGAGGTCGCCTGGCAGGCCGAGCGCGCCGGCTTCGCCGAGCGCTGCACGATCGAATCCGACGCCACACCGCTGCTTGCGGTGGCCGCCCCCGAGGGGCCTTGTGTCGGACTGATCTCCGGAACCGGCTCGGTCGCCATTGCACGCAACGCCGATGGCGAGATCCTCCGCCGCGGCGGCTGGGGCTACCTGCTCGGCGACGAAGGTAGCGGCTACGCGATCGGCCGCGCGACGCTCCGCGCGGTGCTCGGCCAGACGGCGGGAGAAGAGCTCGTGCGGGCCGCTTGCCGTGCGATCGGCGCCGACACGCCCGCCGACTTGCCCCGCACCGTCCACCAGTCTCCTCAGCCGCACCGCTTGGTCGCCTCGTCGGCGCGTTGCGCGTTGGAGCTGGCCGCCGCGGGCGAGCCCTCGGCCAAGGCGATCGCCGAGCAAGCCGCCGCCGCACTGGCGGGCTTGCTGAAAGAGGCCGAGCAGGCGGCGGGGATCGCGGGCGGCTCGCACCCGGTGGTTGTTTCGGGGAGCGTTCTGCTGGGGAGCCGGCTCTTGCGAGAAACGGTCTGCCGGCTGGCCGGCGTGTCGACCGAACGGCTCCGCCAGGCGCACGACGCCACGGTCGGCTGCCTGCGCATCGCTGCCACGCGGCTCGAAACGTCTTGAGCCTCGCGGCGTGACGGCCCTGAATCACCCGCTAACGCAGGCGAGGAAGATTCACGCTTGGGCGTGTCAGCCGGTGATGGCGCCGCCGCACACGGCCGTCGTGCAGCCCGTGGTTTCGGGGATCGTCAGCGGCAGTCCGAGCGAGTGACGCACGGCGAGCCAGGCGAAGCACTCGGCCTCGAGCGTGTCGGGGCTGAGGCCCCGTTCTTCGACGCTGCGTACAAACTTGAAGCTGTCGCCGAGCATGCGCATGATCACCGGGTGGTGCACGCCGCCGCCGGTCACCCACAGCGTCTCGGGCCACTCGGGGAGCTTCTTGACCGCGTCGACCACGGCGCGCACCGTGACGGCGCAGAGCGTCGCGGCGCCGTCTTCGACCGAGAGGGTCGACACGTCGACGTGATCAAAGTCGTACCGGTCCGCCGACTTGGGGAGCTTCTTGCGGAAGAAGGGCGAGCTCAACGCGTTGCGTAAGATCGCCTCGTTCACTGAACCGCGCAGAGCGAGTTGGCCGTCGCGGTCGTGCGGCATGTCCGCCATCTCTTGCACCCACTCGTCGAGCAGGCCGCAACCGGGGCCCGTGTCGCCCGCGATGATGCGCCCCTCGCCGCCGAGCCAAGTGACGTTCGCCACGCCGCCCAGATTGAGCACGGCAACGGGCCGTGGCTCGGAGTCGAAGATCGCCGAGTGGAACATCGACACCAGGGGCGCCCCCTGGCCTTCGTTCGCGATGTCGTTGCGCCGGAAGTCCGAGACCACCGGCAAGCCGGTGCGGTTGGCCAGCAACCACGGGTTGCCGATCTGCAGCGTGATCTGCTCGTTCGGCACGTGGCGGATCGTGTGACCATGGAACCCCACCAGCTTGGGCGGGTGGTCCTTGTCGCCATGCTTCTCGCGCAGCTTCTCGATGGCTTGGGCGTGGTAGAGCGTGATGTCGCGCTCCAGGCGCAGCAGCTCGGTGATCGGGATGTCGTGCTGCGACGCCTCGAGCAAACGCCAGCGCATCTCGCTCGAGTAGTGCAGCGTGATCCCGCCGCAGAATTCGATTCGTGATTCTCCGTCGGTGCGCAAAAGCGCCGCGTCGACTCCGTCAGCCGAAGTCCCGCTCATGAGCCCGATCGCGTTGACCATACGCCGCGACAAAACCGCTCCCCCTTGCTACTAGGTCCCAAAGACCCTCGCAGCGTGTGCTATAAGGTATTTGACTTCAATGACTTAGGGGGTAATCCGCAAAGTCCCCTGGGGAATTTACCCCATCAAGCAAATCTAAGATACTATCTACTTGAAAGCGCATTAAGCTGGCAATCCACCTTACCATATATTCTGGCCTCACGCCCCTTGGAACGGAAGCCACAGCCGATTTGGCCCATGCGTGATTGCTAGCCGGGATCTCTCCTTTACGTACAGTGCTTCGGAAATGGCCGCCAACACCAACGGAGAAACGCCGCGCCGCACCGAATTCTTCAACAAGGATTCGCGGCAGATCGCCGTGCTGATCGAGACCGACACCTCGGTCGGCTGCAGCGTTATCCGTGGCATCGCCAATTACGCCAAGCAAGTGGGCGACTGGCACCTGCTGATCGACCCCCGCGACCACGAGCACCGCTCGGCGTTGCCCGACGGCTGGAACGGCGACGGCATCATCGCCGGCATCTCCTCGCGGCTGCAGTTCAAGCAGGTCAACGCCCGCAACACCCCGCTGGTGAACGTGGACGATCGCTTCGAAGACCTGCCCGGCATGGCGTCGGTCGTCACGGACGAGAACGCGCTCGCCGAGCTGGCGCTCTCGCACCTGTTGGACCGCGGCTTCCGGCACTTCGGCTACTTCGCCCCGCCGAGCACGCAGTACTCCAAGAAACGGGGCCAGGCGTTCATCACCGCCGTGCAGCAAGCCGGTCACAAGTGCAACGAGTACCGCCCGGGCTACCGCGCAGGACGCAAGATCAGCTGGGGCGAGCAGCAGCGGCGTGTGACCCGCTGGCTCCGCTCGCTCGAGCAGCCGGTGGCCGTGCTGGCCGTCGACTCGCTCCACGCCCGCCAGCTCTCGGAGATCTGCCACGCCACCGGCATCCGCGTGCCGGACGACATCGCGATCTTGGCCGGCGACACGAACGAGCTGTTCTGCGAGGTCTCGACCCCGCCGCTCTCGAGCGTGATCGTGGCGAGCGAGAAGATCGGCCATGACGCCGCCGAGCTGCTCGACCGCATGATGGGTGGCGAGTCGCCCCCGGACGAGGTGATCCGCGTCAAGCCGCGCGGCATCACGAGCCGGCAGTCGACCGACCTGCTGGCGATCGACGACCCGGCGATCGTTGACGCCTTGTGGTTCATCCGCAAGCACGCCCACCGCGGCATCGTGGTGGGCGACATCTTGCGCGAGGTCCCGATCTCGCGCCGCTACCTCGAGATCCAATTCCAGAAGTACCTGGGGCGCTCGCCCGGTCGCGAGATCCGCCGCGTCCAACTAGAGCGCGGCAAGGAGCTGCTCGGGCGGCAGGAGCTTTCGATCACCGAGATCGCGACCGCCTGCGGGTTCGCCAACTCGACGCGCTTCGGCGTGGCGTTTAAGAAATACACGCTCAAAACGCCTTACCGCTACCGCGAGGAACTCCTGGCGGGCCAGAAGATCGCGCCGGTTAGCATCTAGCCGCGGAGCGGCCGCTAGCGGGACAGCTCCTACGAAATCGTTCGCCCCCAAGCTCCCGCACGCGATGCTCTCCCCCGACGACCTGGTCAGCTACAACCGCTTCGTGCGCCCCGACGGCGGCTGGGCGCCCGACGACCTAGCACGCTGCCTCGCTGAGCTCGAGCCGCGTTCGCCGGCGGGCGCGTGGAGCGTGATCGGCCGGTCGCGCGAGGGGCGTGAGATCCGACAGGTCACCTTGGGCGACGGCCCCCAGCGGGTGCTCGCCTGGTCGCAGATGCACGGCGACGAGCCGACGCACACAACCGTGCTGCTCAACCTGATCGACTTCCTCTTGCGCGGCGAGCACGCCGCGGCGCGGGAGATCCTGAGCAACTGCACGCTCGGGCTGATCCTGATGCTCAACCCCGACGGCTCGCTCCGCCGCCAGCGGCCGAACGCCGACGGCGTGGACATCAACCGCGACGCCCGCCGCTTCGCCACACCCGAGGGGCGCGCGCTACGCGACGCCGTGCGCGATTTCACGCCGCGGTTCGGTTTCAACCTGCACAACCAACGGCGGCGCCGCCGGCTGGCCGACCGGGCGGCGCCGGCGTCGATCTCGCTGCTCGTCCCGCCGGTCGACACGCCCAACACCGCCACCGAGGCGACCCGCGCGGCGGCTCAAGTGGCGGCGGCGATCAAGCTGGCGACCGCGCCGCACACCGACGGCCGCATCTCGCGGTTCGGGGCCGATTACATGCCGCGCGCGTTCGGCGAGTGGGTGCAGAACCAGGGGGTCGCCACCGTGCTGATCGAGGCGGGCGGTTGGCCCGGGCACGACGTGGCGGCGCTCGAGCACGCCCACCTGCACGCCTTCGCGGCCGGGCTCGAATCGATCGCCACGGGCGCCTGCCTCGACGCCGACCCCCAAGAGTACGAAACGCTGCAACGCTCCAGCGACGGCGACCTGTTCGACCTGCTCATCACCAACGCGCGGTTGCTCGAGGACGACGACGCCACGCAGCGCGTCGACCTCGGTGTCGGGCTGCCGCACTTCACCGCGATGCTCGACGATCGGACCGGCGGACGGATTGAAGAAGTCGGCGACCTCGCCGAGCAAGGCGCCTTCGAGACGCTCGACGCGGCCGGCGGGCTCGGCCTACCGGGCCGGATCGCCGTGGTGGCCGGCGACGATGGCGACTTGCCGAGCGATGAGCAGCTTATCGCTGCGGCTCGCCAGGGCGTCACGACCGCCGTGGCGCCGTTCGACCCCAGCAAGCCGGCCGCGCGCGAATCTTTCCTGCAGCGTCTCGAGCAATCGGCGCCTCCGATCGATGTCGTCCCGGTGCTCCTCGCCGATCGGGGCGAGCCGACCGCCGAGCAGATCGACTTTGCCCACGAATTAAGGCTTTGGGCGATCGTGGGGGAGACCGACGCGCAGCCTCACGCCTCAACGCTCAAGATCGACCGCCAGACGCTCGATTCGTGGTCGCTTGCCGCGTGTGACTCGCCGAGCGAGTGGCGTAGCGAAACCGCCCGCCGGGCGGCGCTGCTCGGCCTGAACGACCGCGATGTGGTCGGCCTAGACAAGGCCGCCTACCTGGTCGTAGCTGCGCTGGACGGAGAACAGCCCGCGCGGATTGCGGCCTTACGGGCGGTCGTTGTGGCGGGTACTTTGGTTTCGAGAGACGCTTCGGCTGAGGCGCCCGCCAACGAGCGACGCTGGTCGGGCAGTTGGCTCCGCCGCGACGTCTCGCCCCGCAAGACTAGAACCTAAAGCACAGGCTAGAACACCGGGAGAGCGTTTTGCTGAATCGCATCTGGTTCTGGTTGCTGGTGATCGGCGTAGGCTACGGCCTCGCCAAAGGAACCGCCCAGAGCGTGTTCGGCCCGGCATCGGAGTGGGGCTGGGTCCAGGCGGCCGGCCTCGACGACCCTCCCGCAGGCGACCCGCCCCTCGACGCCGAGGCGTTAGCCGCCCAGCAACTGCCGGTCAACGACTCGCCCCTCGCGCCGCTGCAAGACGCCGGCAAGGAGCTCACCGAGGCGGCCCTCGAGGGGGCGACCGTGTCGGTCGAGATCTGCCTGGGTCTGATCGGCGTGATGGCGCTTTGGCTCGGCATGCTCGCCGTGGCCCGCGACGCCGGCATGGTCGACGGGCTGGCCTGGCTCTTGCGGCCGGTCATGCGGTGGCTCTTCCCCGACGTGCCCGACGGCCACCCGGCCCAAGGCTCGATCTTGATGAACATGTCAGCCAACATGCTGGGCCTCGACAACGCGGCCACGCCGTTCGGCTTGCAGGCGATGCGCGACCTGCAGACGCTCAACCCGCACAAGGAGACGGCCACCAACGCGATGGCCACGTTCTTGGCGATCAACACCAGCAGCGTGACGCTGATCCCCTCGACGATCATCGCCCTGCGCGTGACCCAGGGGAGCGAGAACCCCGCCTCGCCGCTGTTCGGCATGCTGCTCGCCACGATCGCCAGCACGATCGTGGCGATCTTCACGGTGCGGTTCCTGTCGCGGCTGCCGCAGTTCGCAGCCCCGCCGGCGGACGAACCGGCCGGAGACGATTCAGCCGAAGGCGACGCCTCGCAAGCCGCTTCGAACGAAGGGGAGGACGCCTGATGGAATCGTTCCGCGAAATCTCCGAGACGTTCAGCCAGTGGACCATCCCCGCGGCGCTGCTGCTGATCGTGCTGGTCGCCGCTTGGCGCCGCCGCCCGATGTACGAGGAGTTCGTCACCGGGGCGAAAGAAGGGTTCAATGTGGCGGTGATGATCATCCCGTACCTCGTGGCGATCTTGTTCGTCATCAAGGTCTTCCTGGCGAGCGGCATGTTCGACGACGTGAAGTGGGGCGCCCGCTTCGTCGCCCGCACGGCGGGCGTTTCCGAGGACTTTGTCGAAGGCCTCGACCTGCTGCCGCTCGCGCTCACTAGGCCGCTCACCGGCAGCGGCGCCCGCGGCGTGCTGGTTCAGGTGTACGACGAGCACGGCACGGACAGCTTCATCGGCCAGACCGCCACGCTGATGATGGGGAGCACCGAGACAACCTTCTACATCCTGAGCGTCTATTTCGGCGCCGTGCAAATCAAACGCTTCCGCCACACGCTGCCGGCCTGTCTGATCGCCGACATCTGCGGACTGATCGCCGCGGTGGCGATCGGCTGCATGCTCTTCGGCGGGAGTTGAGCCAGGCGACGGGCTTCTAGGCGACGGGCTTCCAGACGATCGGCGGCTAAGCAGCGACCCCAGGCGCGCGTCGCGAGCCAAGACGAGACCAACCATGAACTGCAAACCGCCCCCTGCCCTCCGCCAGGGCGACACGATCTCGCTCGTCGCGCCGGCCAGCTCGCCCCGGCCGGAGCAACTGGCCGCCGCCGTGGCGGCGATCCACGCGGCCGGCTACCGCACCAAGACTTACCGCGACGTCTGCCAGAGCGTCGACTACCTCGCCGGCACGGACGAGGAGCGGGCCGATGAGCTGCAGCAAGCGCTCGCCGACCCGGAGACCGCCGCCGTGTTCGCCGTGCGCGGCGGCTACGGCGTGGCGCGGCTGCTGGACCTGCTCGACTACGCGGCGCTCTCCGAGCAGCCGAAGATCGTGGCGGGCTACAGCGACATCACGGCGTTGCACGCTGCGCTGATGGCGCGTTGCGGCTGGATGGCGTTCCACTCGCCCAACGCCATCGACCTGGCCCCCGAACAGGGGCACGGCCCCTCGACCGAGAGCTTGTGGCGTTTGATCACTCGCTCGGCGGCGCCGGCGACACTCGCTTCGGCCGACGACTGGCCCGCGATGCGGGCGCTGGTCGGCGGCGCCGCGCGGGGCCCGCTCGTGGGGGGCAACCTGGCGGTGCTCATGGGTCTCGTGGCCACGCCCTACGAGCTGGCGACCGAGGGGAGCGTTTTCTTCTTTGAAGACACCGGCGAGGCGCCCCACCGCATCGATCGCCTGCTCGCGCAGCTCTCGCTGTCGGGCAAACTCGCTCAGGTGGCCGCCGTGGCCGTCGGCCACCTGAGCGACACCGGCGAAGAGCTCGGCGCCGACCGAGACGCCGAAAACGCCTTCGGTTTCCCCCCGATCATCGAGCGGGTGCTCGAGCGTTATCTGGCGCCGCTCGGCGTGCCGGTGCTTGTCGGTTTGCCGGTCGGTCACGAGGCGCCAAACCTCGCTTTGCCCCAGGGCGCCGAGGTCGAACTCGACGCCGACGCGGGGCGTCTCGTGCTGGTCGAGCCGTGCGTCGTTTGAATTGCGCGGAACCGTGATAGACTTGCGCAGCCGACGCCTTCGTGGCGCGCCACGCCCGAGTAGAATCCGATTTAGCCGACCATTGGTCACAGACAGATCGAAGCCCAACGCGATGAGCCAAAACAGCACGCCCGTATCGAAGCGACGGATCGTTATCCTGACCGAGGGCCACACCGAACCGGTGCCGGCCAAGACCGCCACCTGCATCCTCCGCTACCGTGGCGACGAGGCCGTGGCGGTCTTCGATCGCGAGCAGGCGGGCAAGACGGCGGGCGAGTTGCTCGGCGTCGGCGGCGACACGCCGATCATCGGCGACCTGGCCCAGGCCGAGGGCGCCGACACGCTGCTGGTGGGCATCGCCCCTCCCGGCGGCCGGGCGCCCGCCGAGTGGAAGCCGATCTTGCTCGACGCGATCGCGCGCGGCATGAAGATCGTCTCGGGCCTGCACGACTTCTTGGGCGACGACCCCGAGCTGGCCGAGGCCGCCAAGAAGCACGGCGTCGAGATCCACGACGTCCGCAAGAACAACGAACGCGACGTCGCCTCGCGTCAGGGCGTCCGTGAGGATTGCCTGCGGGTGCTAACAATCGGCAACGACTGCTCGGTCGGCAAGATGCTCACCGCGCTGGAGATCACCAACGCCATGAAACGCCGCGGCGCCGACGCGAAGTTCGTCGCCACCGGCCAGACCGGCATCATGGTCGAGGGCGACGGCGTGCCGATCGACTGCGTGGTCTCCGACTTCCTCAACGGCGCGGTCGAGAAGCTCGTGCTCGGCAACCAGCACCACGACACGCTGATCATCGAGGGGCAGGCTACCATCACCCACCCACGCTACTCCTGCGTGTCGTCCGGCCTGGTGCACGGGGCGATGCCGCACGGCATGGTGCTCGTGTACGAGATGGGCCGCGACACCGTGATGGGCATGTCCCCGCTGCAAGTCCCTTCGCTCGAAGACACGATCGAGGCGTACGAGCGGTTCGCCGGCCTGGCGATGCCGTCACGCGTGGTCGCGGTGGCGATGAACAGCCGCCGCTTCACGGACGACGAGGCCCAGGCCGAGCGCGAGCGGGTCAGCGAGCGTTTGGGCCTGCCGGTGGCCGACCCCATCCGCCACGGCTGCGACGACCTGGTCGACGCGATCGAGCGGCTGCGCGGCGAGGTGATTCCGGCGGCGGCCACGGCGACCGCAACGGGGTAACGACCGCCCCGCCCTGCGTGGGTCCGATCCGAACGGCAGAGATTTTACGACACAGGCGTAACCCTCCACACGCCACCCGATAAGAGAACGACCGAGTGATCGAGCTCAGCTGCCAATCCTTCGACCTGCCGCTCAAGCACGAATTTACGATCGCGCGCTCTTCGACCTCGGTGCAGCCGACGCTGGTCGTGCAGCTCGGCGAAGAGGGCGCCTACGGCTACGGCGAGGCGACAACCAACGACTACTACGGCGTGACGCTGGAGAACATGACCGAGGCGCTCGACCGCGTGCGGCCGCTGCTGGCCGATTCGACGGCGCGCGACCCCGAGTCGCTGCTGGCCGAGGCGGCCGCCCGTTTGGCCGACATGCCGTTCGCGTTGTGCGCGCTCGACTGCGCTGTGCACGACTTGTGGGGCAAGCTCGCCGGCGAACCGCTGCACCGGCTCTGGGGGCTTTCGACCGAGGACGCCCCGCTCTCCGACTTCACGATCGGCATCGACAAGGTGTCGGTCATGGTCGACAAGATCCGCGAGGCGCCCGGCTGGCCGATCTACAAGATCAAGCTCGGCACGCCGCACGACGACCTGGCGATCATCCGCGCGCTCCGCGAGGAGACCGACGCCGTGTTCCGTGTCGACGCCAACTGCGGGTGGACCGTCAGCCAAGCGATCGAGCTGTCGCACGCCCTGCGCGACCACGGCGTGGAGTTCATCGAGCAGCCGCTGCCCGCCGACGACGTCGACGGCGCCGCGCGGCTCTTCGCCGAGTCTGCCCTGCCGGTGATCGCCGACGAGAGCTGCGTGGTCGAGAGCGACGTGGAGCGGTGCGAGGGCTTGTTCCACGGCGTGAACATCAAGCTGGTGAAGTGCGGCGGCCTGGCGCCGGCGCGGCGGATGATCACCACGGCCCGCCGGCTCGGCCTGAGCGTGATGGCCGGCTGCATGACCGAGTCGACCGTCGGCATCTCGGCGATCGCCCAGCTGCTGCCGCTCTTGGACCACGTCGACATGGACGGCGCCGAGTTGATCTCCAAAGACATCGCCACGGGGGCGCGGCTCGACAAGGGCCGCTGCGTGTTCCCCACGAGCCCCGGGCTGGGAGTCGCGTTGATCGACGGCCCGCTGACGGCTCAAGAGCCCGTTTCCTAGCCCCGCAGAGAGCCTTCCCCATGACGCCACTCACCGCGCGCACCCTCCTGACGGTGCTGTTGATCTCGGCGGCAGCAGCCGTGTCGCCCGCCCGGGGCGAGCCGGCCGGCGGCGACGCCCAAGCCGCCGATTCCGCCGACCAAGAGAACCCGAAGAGCGACCTCGAAAAGATCCTCCGCCCGCTGCTCGAGGGGCACCGCGGCGTGGTCACGGCGGCCGTTAAGCACCTCGGCACCGGCGAGTCGTTCACGCACGAGGCCGACCGCCCGATGCCGACGGCCAGCCTCATCAAGCTGCCGCTCATGGTCGCCGCCTACGAGGCGATCGACCGCGGCGAAACTGCCCTCGACCACAAGATCACGCTCCGTGAAGAGGACAAGGTCCCCGGGTCCGGCGTGCTGACGCCGCACATCGGCGCCGGCGCCGAGATCACGCTGGCCGACGCCATCCAGCTGATGATCGCCTTCTCGGACAACACGGCCACGAACCTGGTGATCGATCAGGTCGGCCTCGGCGCCACGACCGAGTTGATGGAAGGCCTCGGCCTCCACAACACGAAGCTCAACGCCAAGGTCTTCCGCCGCGACACCTCGATCAACCCCGAGGGGAGCCGCGCCTACGGCCTCGGCAGCACGACGGCGGCGGAGATCCTCAGCCTGGTCGAGATGCTGCACGCCCGCGAGCTGGTCTCGCCCGCGGCGAGCGACGCGATGCTCGAGCGGCTGTTCGCGTGCCAAGACCGCGGCAAGCTCTGCCGCTACCTGCCCGAAGAGACGCGCGTGGCGCACAAGGGCGGCTCGGTCTCGGCCAGCCGCTGCGACGCCGGCTTGATGGAAACTCCGGCCGGCCCGATCGCGCTGGCGATCTTCACCACCGACAACGAGGACCGCAGCTGGGGCGATGAGAACGAGGCGGAGCTGCTGGCCGGCGAGTTCGGTCGGGTCGTCTACCAGCACTTCAACAACCCCGACGACAAGCCGGTGGCGATCACGGCGCGGGTGCTGTCGATCGGCGCCGACGGCCTGCTCGTCGAGTCGCTGCAGCGGACGCTCAACGCCAGCATGGACCCCAGCCCGCTGATCGGGGTCGACGGCGACTTCGGGCCGAACACCGAGAAAGCGGTCAAGCGGTTCCAGGCCGAGAACGGGCTCGAGTCCGACGGCCGCGTCGACGCCGCCACCTGGCGGGCGCTCGGCCCGCTGCTGACCGAAGACGACCCCGCCCCGGCGCCCGAGGTGGTCAACAGCACGGTCGAAGAACGCAAGCCGGCCGACCCGCTCGACGGCCCGCCGCTGGTGACCTGTGCGGCGTACGCCATCGCCGACGCCGACACGGGCGAGTTCTTGTGGGGCAAGGACGAGAACGTGGTGCGCGACCCGGCGAGCATCACCAAGCTGATGCCCGCCCTGCTGGTGGTCGCTTACGCCGAGGAGAACCCCGCGGTGCTGGACGAGGTGGTCACTTACAGCAAACGGGCGGACGAGACGTCGGGCTCGACCTCGGCGGTCCGCGCGGGCGAGCAGCTCTCGCTGCGTGAAACGCTCTACGGGCTGATGCTCCCCTCGGGCAACGACGCCTCGGTCGCGATCGCCGAGCACCTGGGCGATCGGCTCGCCCCCGAGGGCTTCGACCCCGAGGCGCCGGCCTACGACAAGTTCGTCGCGGCGATGAACGCCAAGGCGGCCGAGCTCGGCATGAAGGACACCGGCTACAAGAACACCCACGGCCTGACGGACGACGGCCACGTGACCACTGCGGCCGACATGCTGTTGATCGCCAAGGAAGCCTGGTCGTACCCGTTGATGCGCAAAGTCGTCGGCACGCGGGTGCACGGCTGCACGCTCTCTTCGGTCGACGGCTACCAGCGCAACGTCATCTGGAAGAACTCGAACCGGCTGCTCGGGTTCGAGGGCTTCGACGGGCTGAAGACCGGCACGACCACGCCGGCGGGCGCCTGCCTGGTCTCGACCGGCGAGCGCGACGGGCGGCGGCTGTTTGTCGTCACGCTCGGCTCGGCCTCGACCGCCTCGCGCTACGTCGACTCGCGCAACCTGTACCGCTGGGCCTGGTCGCAGCTCGGGGCGTCGTCTCAGCAAGGAGCGGAGTGAAGCCATGCGACTCGCAGCCGTCATGCTGACAATCGGACTTCTTGCTTCCGGCGCCGGCAGCGCGCTCGCCGCCGACGGCGGTGGCGACGGCGAGCCGATCGTGCTCACCGACCACGCCCGCGAGCTGCACCGCTCGTCGCTGCTGATCGACGGGCACAACGACCTGCCGTGGGAGCTCCGCAAGAAGGGTTCGGCCGATTTCACGAAGCTCGACATCGCGCTGCCGCAGCCGGGGCTGCAGACCGACATCCCCCGCCTGCACGAGGGGGGCATGGGGGCCCAGTTCTGGAGCGTGTGGGTGCCGGTCGACACCGCCAAGCGCGGCGCCGCGCTGCAGACCACGCTCGAGCAGATCGAGCTCGTGAAGCTGATGCTCGCGCGTTACCCCAACGACTTCGAGTTGGCGCTCACCACCGACGACATCGAGCGGATCCACGCCTCGGGCAAGATCGCCTCGCTGATCGGCGTGGAGGGGGGGCACTGCATTGAGGACTCGCTCGCCGTGCTCCGCCGCCTGTACGGCTTCGGCGCCCGCTACATGACGCTCACCCACAGCCGCTCGCTCAGCTGGGCCGACTCGGGCACCGACGACCCGGTGAGCGGCGGGCTGAACGCATTCGGCGAGGAGGTCGTCCGCGAGATGAACCGGCTCGGCATGATGGTCGACATCTCGCACGTTTCCATCAACGTGATGAAGCAAGCGATCGCGCTCTCCGAGGCGCCGGTCATCTTCTCGCACTCCTCGTGCCGGGCGATCGCCGAGCACCCCCGCAACGTGCCCGACGAGGTGCTCGCCCTGCTGCCCGAGAAGGACGGCGTGGTGATGATCAACTTCTTCTCGGCGTTCGTCGTCCCCGAGGCCTCCCAGATCAACGCGCGGCGGCTCGAGTACGAGCTCGAGATGGAGGCCAAGCACGGCGACGACCAGCAGGCGATCGACAGCGCTGTGAGAAAATGGAACGACCAGCACCCCTACCCGAACGGCACGATCCACCACGTTCTCGACCACATCGAGCACGTGATCAAAGTCGCCGGCGTCGACCACGTCGGCCTCGGCTCGGACTTCGACGGCGTGAGCGTGCTGCCCGACCAGCTCGAGGGCGCCGACTGCTACCCGCTGATCACGCAAGGCCTCATCGACCGCGGCTACAGCGACGCCGACATCCAACAAGTGCTCGGCGGCAACCTGATGCGTGTGTTCCGCAAGACCGAACAGACCGCGGCCCGTTTGGCCGAGAGCGAGGGCGACGAATGAGTTTTCTATCTTCCATGCCGCGACGCACTTCGTTCGTGTTGCTCATCTGCCTAGTCGCAACCAGCGCCGCACGCGCCGAGCCGCCCACCAAGCCCAAGGGCCTGAAGCCGGGCGACACGATCGCGTTGGTCGCCCCCTGCGGCCCGCTCAACGAGGAGCGGATGACGCTCGCCGCCGAGCGCCTCACCGCGCTCGGCTACGACGTCCGCACGCCGGACGACCTGTTCCGCCGGCGGGGCTACCTGGCGGGCGACGACCAGCGTCGCGCCGACGAGCTGACCTCGGCGTTCGCCGACCCCGAGGTCGACGCGGTCTTCCCCGGCACGGGCGGCTACGGCGCCACGCGGATGCTCGACCTGGTCGACTGGGACGTCGTGGCCGCCAACCCCAAGGTGTTCATCGGCTTCAGCGACGTGACGGCCCTGCACCTGGCGATCGCCGCGAAGTGCAACTTCATCACCTTCCACACGCCGACGCCGCAGTACGGCCTCGGCTCGAAGGACGGGCTGCACCCGTTCTCGGAGCGTTACTTCTGGCGCAGCCTGCTGGCCGCGGAGAACGTCTCTGCCGAGGACGGCGGCGCGGAGGGGTTCGAGTACGAGCTGCCGGCCGACGCCCCCTCGCCCCGCACCCTGCGGCCGGGCGTCGCCACGGGGCCATTGATCGGCGGCAACCTCACGCTCGTCGCCTCGCTGATGGGCACGCCCTACGAGATCGACACCGACGGCCGCGTGCTGTTCCTCGAGGACGTCAGCGAGGCGCCTTACCGCGTCGACCGCATGCTCAGCCAGCTGAAGCTCGGCGGCAAACTCCGCGCCCCGGCGGCGGTGATCCTCTGCCGGTTCACGTACCGCGAGCCCGACAACGAGGAGGGCGACGGGGTCGCCGATGAGAAAAAGAAAAGGACGCAATCGTTCGACGAGGTCTTCGCCGACTACTTCGGCGACGCCCCGTACCCAGTGATCACCGACTTCCCGATGGGTCACGGCGTGAAGGGCCAGAAGTGGTCGCTCAACGCCACGCTGCCGGAGGGCGCCCTCGTGGAGGTCGACGCCGGCGCCAAGCGTGTCCGCCTGCTGGAAAACCCCGTGAAGCCCGATTGAGCTGTCGCCCCCGACCGAGCCGCCGCCCCTCTAGCGCCAGTGCGTAGCGGCGAGCGTCTCACGCTTCCGGCAGGCAGCCGGCTACTACAATTCCCCAGGGGCGGGCGTTCACAGCCCCGCACCCGACGGCCGGCGCCCGAGCGCCGCTCCGGCCGACGACGATTCCCACGGCTCTCTTTCGTTAGGAGTTGGAAAGAAAAAAGAAAATGGACACCACCGAATTCTTTGAAAAGTTGTGGGCCGATTACGTCGCTATGACGCCGCAGGCGGAGAAGATCCGCAAGGCGTTCGTCGACCGCGGCGAGCGTGTGGTCAACGACCACGTCGCCTTCCGCACGCTGAACCTCGCCCCGATCAACCTCGCCGCGCTCGAGCCGCACGTGCTCGCGCTGGGCTACGAGCGGTTCCAGCCGTACAGCTTCCCGGCCAAGAAGCTCAAGGCCTTCGGCTACGTCCACCCCGACCCCGAGCTGCCGCGGGTGTTCCTCTCCGAGCTGCTGGTCGAGGAGCTGTCCGACGAGGCGGGCGCCATTCTGCGGCGCTGCGCCGAGCAGGTCGACGCCTCGAAGGTGTCCGACCCGAGCGTCCTGTGGAGCGGTCGGCTGTGGGAGCCGGTCAGCTGGGCCGAGTGGCAGGCCCTGCAGGAGGAGAGCGAGTACGCCGCCTGGGTCGCGTCGCTCGGCATCCGCCCGAACCACTTCACGATCGCCGTGAACTACCTCGAGAAGTACCCCGAGGTCGAAGACGTGCTCCGCGTGGTCGAGGAGCTCGGCTACGGCGTGAACGACTCGGGCGGCCGCGTGAAGGGCAAGCCCGAGGTGCTCCTCGAGCAAGGCTCAACGATGGCCGACCGGCTGACGATGCCGTTCGCCGGCGGCGAGGAGCACGCCGTGCCGACCTGCTACTACGAGTTCGCCAAGCGTTACCCCGACGCCGAGGGCAACCTCTTCCAGGGCTTTGTGGCCGCTAGCGCCGACAAGATTTTTGAATCCACTGACGCGGGAAAAACTTCGTGAGCGACAAGAAAAAGATTGTGATCCTCGGCGCCGGCAAGATCGGCGTCGCCCTGGCGAGCCTTTTGCACAACTCGGGGCGTTACCACGTCCTGGTGGGCGACTTCTCGGAAACCGCTCTCGAGTCGATCAAGAAACGCGTGCCGGTCGAGACCGCCCAGGTCGACGTGACCGACGAGCCGGCGGTCGCCGCGTTGCTCGCCGGCAGCGACGCCGTGGTGTCGGCCTGCGCGTACGACCTCGGGCTGGGCATCGCCCGCGCGTCGCTCGAGGCGGGCGTGAGCTACTTCGACCTCACCGAGGACGTGGCCGCCACACTCGCCATCCGCGACTTGGCCGAGAAGGCGGCCGACGGGCAGATCTTCATGCCGCAATGCGGGCTGGCGCCCGGGTTCATCGGCATCCTGGCCCACGACATGTGCCGCCACTTCGACAAGCTCGACCGCGTGAAGATGCGCGTCGGCGCCCTGCCGCTCTTCCCCAACAACCGCTTCAAGTACAACCTGACCTGGTCGACCGAAGGCCTGATCAACGAGTACTGCAACCCGTGCGACGCGCTCGCCGACGGCAAGAAGGTGACCGTCCACCCGCTCGAAGGCCTCGAGCAGTTCGCTCTGGACGGCGTCACGTACGAGGCGTTCAACACCTCCGGCGGTCTCGGCACGCTCTGCGACACGCTCGAGGGCAAGGCCCAGGAGCTCGACTACAAGTCGGTCCGCTACCCCGGCCACCGCGAGCTGATGCACTTCCTGCTGCACGACCTGAAGTTCAACCAGAGGCAGAAGCTGCTCAAGGAGATCATGGAGGAGTCGGTCCCCAGCACGCCGCAAGACGTGGTGCTGATCTTCTGCGCCGTGAGCGGCTGGCGCGACGGCCGGTTGGAGCAGATCACCAACGCGCGTAAGGTCTACCACAACGAGATCCACGGCGAGCCCGCCAGCTCGATCCAGATCGTCACGGCCACGAGCATGTGCGCGGTCCTCGACCTGCACTTCTCCGGCAAGCTGCCCGCCAGCGGGTTCGTCCGCCAGGAGGACGTGGTCTTCGACGAGTACATGGCCACCGAGTTCGCCAAGCCCTACGCCGACGCCCAGCAGGTGCGCGCCCCGGTGGGAGGCTGAGAGGCGAGTCGATTTGATACGCTGGGGCGAGAGCCCCTTTGTTTCCCCTCCCCCACCGGGGGAGGGGATATTTAGCTCACAAAGGATACCCAAGCTCGATGGACCTACCGCTCAACGTCCTCCCCGCCAAAACCGACGGCCGCTTCCCCGGCCTCGCGATCGGAACCAGCTACGCCGCCGGCGCCGGCCCCGCCATCCAGCCCAAGTCGCCGATCGACGGCGCCGTGACGGCCGAGGTCGGCACGGCCTCGCCCGACGATGTCGGCAAGGCGCTCGAAGCCGCCCAGCAGGCGTTTCTCAAGTGGCGCGCCGTGCCGGCGCCGCGCCGCGGCGAGCTCGTCCGCCGCATCGGCAACCTGGTGCGTGAAAACATCGACGACCTCGCCAAGCTCGTCACGCTCGAGGCGGGCAAGATCCCGGCCGAGGCCCAAGGCGAGATCCAGGAGTGGGTCGACGTGTGCGACTTCGCCGTCGGACTGTCGCGGCAGCTCTACGGCCTGACGATCGCCAGCGAGCGGCCCGAGCACGAGCTGGTCGAGAACTGGCGCCCGTTGGGCCCGGTCGGCGTGATCTCGGCCTTCAATTTCCCGGCGGCCGTTTGGGCTTGGAACGGGATGGTCGGCCTCGTGTGCGGCGACCCCATCGTCTGGAAGCCTTCGGAGCAAACGCCGCTCATCTCGCTGGCGTGCCACGAGATGGTGCTCCGCGCCGCCGCCTCGATGGACGACGTGCCGGCCGACGTTTCGTCGGTCGTGCTCGGCGCCGCCGACGCCGGCCAGGCGTTAGCCGAGGACCCCCGCGCGAAGCTCGTCTCGGCCACCGGATCGATCCCGATGGGCCGCAAGGTGGCTCAAACGGTCGGCGCCCGCTTGGGCCGCTGCCTGCTCGAGCTCGGCGGCAACAACGGCATGATCGTCACCCCCTCTGCGGACATGGAGATGGCGGTCCGTGCGATTGTCTTCTCGGCCGTCGGCACCTGCGGCCAACGCTGCACCTCGCTGCGGCGGCTGATCGTCCACAAGAACATCGCCAACGCCATGGCCGAACGTCTCAAGAAGACCTACGCCACGCTGCCGATCGGCGACCCGACCAAGGAGGGCGTGCTCGTTGGCCCGCTCGTGGGCGAGGCGGCTTACAAGCAGATGCGCGACAGCATCGCCCAGGCCAAGGACCAGGGGGGCGAGCTCCTCTGCGGCGGCGACCGCCTCGAGTCGGGCGCGCCCGAGGGAGGCTTTTACGTCGAGCCCGCCATCGTTCGCATGCCCGCCCAAACCGAGGTGGTGCTCACCGAAACGTTCGCCCCGCTGCTCTACCTGCTGGAGTACGAGACGTTCGACGAGGCGATCGACCTGCACAACGGCGTGCCGCAGGGCCTCTCGTCGGCCATCTTCACCGGCGACATGCGCGAGGCGATGCGTTTCATCGGCCCGGCCGGCTCGGACTGCGGCCTGGCCAACGTGAACGTGGGGACGAGCGGCGCCGAGATCGGCGGCGCGTTCGGCGGCGAGAAAGAGACCGGCGGCGGCCGCGAGTCGGGCTCCGACTCGTGGAAGCAATACATGCGCCGCACGACCAGCACGATCAACCACGGCGCCGAGCTGCCGCTGGCCCAAGGGATCGTGTTTGGCGAGTGAGGTCACTCGCCTTGATCCGAATGAACCAAACTCTTGCTGCGTAGGAACAACGCTCGCTATGGGAGGCGTCGGCGACGCCTCCCATAGCCGGGCTCCTGCCGAAGATGCCCAGCTACAGCCGTTTCAGAATTTGACTGCCGGTTCGGGGGCATGGTACGCTCATAAATGAACCTCTTGAGCATTCCTATGCAGATATCTCTCCCCGACGACGCCGACCCGTTCATCCGCTCCCAAGCGGAGGCCGCCGGTTTCAAAGACGACATCGCCGCTTACGTCGTCCATCTCATCGCCGCTCAAGACCCCGATAATGACCCTCGCGGGCCTCTCTCCGAAGAGCAACTTCAAGACAGCTTGCAGCGATGCGACCGGGCAATGGCCCAGGCCCGCGCTGGCAAGGGAAAAGACCTCCGCGTCGCCATCGCCGAGATCGCCGATAAGCACGGCCTCGACCTCGATCCATGAGCTACTGGGTCGAGGTGACGCCTGAGGCTCAGGAAGAGATTGACCGCTACGTTCTCTATCTAATCAATGAGCAGCAGGCGCCCGAGACCGCGCTCCGCATGCTACATCGGATTGAGGCGGAAATCGCTTCGCTAGTGACCTTTCCACACGCGGGCTTCCGCCCCCCCGAGGATGGCCACCGAGACTATCTCATACGCTGCCGCCTCGTCGATCACAGCCTAGTTCTCTACCACGTCGACGACGATGCGAAGAAAGTCTTTGTGATCGGCTTCAGGCATGGCGCTCGTCTGCCACACCCAGAGCAGTTGCCCAAGGACCCGCCGGGTTGATGTGATCCTTTGAGTGGTGATCGTCTGGCGCCTGCGGTGGCGAGAAAGAGACCTTCGATCAGGCTCTGATTCGCTTATTACACGATTAGCACAAACGACCGCAGCACGAGCTACTACTTGCCCAAGGCTCCGTTCTGAGCATCGGCGTTACAAACTCAGCCAACCGCCTGGAGAATCTCTCTCGTGTTGGAGCGCCCCTCAGTGAGCACGTCTTGGTAGTCGCCGCGTAGCACCTTGAGAGCTTGTCGTTCGGTCTCGATCTCACGCATGGTGCGAAAACCCAGTCTTCGCAGCACCGGCAGCGGGGGGCACCAGCCTTGCACGGCGTGCTGCAACAGGAACCCCGTGACCCCCATCGACAGAATCGCCCATCGCCGGTCCTTCATCACCGCCAGCACACTGCCGGTCAGAGCGAGTGTCGCGGCGTTGGCCTCGAGAGTCCTCTCGATGTCCCATTCTTGATCGAGCTTGTGCAAGTGCTCATCGATCTCTTCTCTCGAAGCGCCGATGTGGCGAGCGATCTGTTTCTCGATCCCTCGACGGATTTCCGAGTTCACCGCTTCGCTGGTGTGCAACGGCACACGCTGGCTAGTGGATGGAATATTCATCGTATTGCCTCCTAATTGAGAGTAGAAGTTCGAGTAACAAGAGTCTCTTCGCGGGTGTGTGCGTGTCGTGCGTCATCCCCCCAGGTGATCGGGGCTCCTGCCGCGACAGCCTAACTAAGACCCAGCGGCAGTTCGGTTCCGTAGATCGGGGTTTTCCCGCGCACGATGTTGTTCGCGAACCTCACGCCACCGGCTACGCCGATTGGACTCGCCCCTAGGATGCGTGGCGCTGATTGCGTTGTCGTTGATCACGTTAGCGCTGATCACGATCCCTCGGCTAAACCGATCACGGCCAGGGCGACGCGGGGGCCGGCGGCGCCCGAGGGTTGGCTCTTGAGGTCGTCGGCGTCGCCGTGCACGACGATCGAGCGGCCGAGCACGTAGCTCAGCTTCATTTGCGGCGCCAGCACATCGACGATCGCCTCGCCCTTGTCGTTGGCCTTGATATTGCCAAAGTCACCCGCGTGACGCACGTCGTCGTGGGGCCCGCCGTGCTTTTCGCCGGACGGGTTGAAATGGCCGCCGGCCGACTTGCCGGCGGGGTCGCTCAGGTCGCCGTATTGGTGGATGTGGAAGCCGTGCTCGCCGGGCGTAAGGCCGGCGACGACCCCCGTGATCCGCAGCCCGCGGCTGGTGTCTTGCAGGCTGAGATTGCCGGAGACCTCGTTCCCGTCGGTCGCTCGGAGGATGGCGACGCCGTGCATCGGCTGGCCGATCTTCATACGCACGGATTGCGGATGTTGGTGGTCGGCCGATTTTTCCTCGGTCGCCGACCGGGTGACCTGCTGGGCGTCCGCGTCGGGAGGGGCGCAGCCGACGAGCGAGATTAAGAGCGCGCAGCCTGTGGCTAGGGCGAGGGCTGGGGCCAGGCCGTGCTGGAACATAATTTTCATCGGATTCTCCTGTTCGAGATGAGAGGGATGCGGTTGGCGGGCGTCCTTCGGAGGCGAGCGCGCCTTTCTAAAAGGGAGACCGGCCGCCCGTGGCCCCGTAGACTTCGCCCGTCACGTAGCTCGCCTCGGGCGACGCGAGCCACACGTACATCGGCGCGAGCTCGGCCGGCTGGGCGGGCCGTCCGAACACCGTGTTGGCGCCAAAGTTCTTCACCTTGTCCTCGGGCATCGTGGCGGGGATGAGCGGCGTCCAGACCGGGCCGGGCGCCACGGCGTTCACGCGAACCCCCTGCTCGATCGCTCCCTCGGCCAAGCCCTTGGTGAGCCCCACCAACGCCGACTTAGACGCCGAGTACGGCAACAGGTAAGACGAGGGCGAGTACGCCTGGATCGACACGGTGTTGATGATCGATCCGCCGCGTGGCAGGTGCTTGAGCGCCTGCTTCGACAGGTAGAAGGGGGCGTAGATGTTGGTCTTGAGGATGCGATCGAACAGCTCGCTGCTGAAATCGTCGGGCTCTTCCTCGGTCATCTGGTAGGCTGCGTTGTTGACCAGCACGGTCATCCGGCCGAATCGCTCGACGGCGGAGTCGATCAGCTCGCGGCACTTGGCCTCCTCGCGCAGGTCGCCGCGGAAGGTCACGGCTTGGCGGCCCGCGTCGCGCACCAGTCGAGCGGTCTCTTCGGCGTCGTCCTCTTCCGAGAGGTAAGCGATGCAGACGTCTGCTCCTTCACGGGCGTAGGCAATCGCCACCGCCCGGCCGATTCCGCTGTCGCCGCCGGTGATGACCGCCGCCCCGCCGGTGAGTTTGCCCGAGCCGCGATAACTCTCCTCGCCGTGGTCGGGCGTGGGGCTCATCGCACCGGTGTCGCCCGGGTAGGGCTGCGTCTGCTTCTCGAAGGGGGGCTTGGGCCCACGGTCACTGGGGTCGCCGATCGCCGTCGCGGCTTCAGGGGGGGTCATGGCCGACTCGGAAGAGTGAGTGAGGTTGCTTAGGACGGGATCGCCAACGCGGCGCGTCGAAGGCTAATCTGCAAGTTGCTTGCCAACCGTGACGATTACTCCCAATCAGCACGAATCTTCCCCTTCTTCTCGCCACGACGCTTGCAACGTTGGTCTCCCACAGTTCACCGCCCCCAAGCAGCGAGCAGCCTGCACGCCGAACGACCGCGCAACGAGACACGCCGTGTACGGCGTATCAGGCGTATCCGTTTCGTTTGACGTTAAGCCAGCAAAACGGCTGGTTATCGACCACCCCTATTAGGGCAACACGCTGTCACCCGCATGGTGCGGCGCACGCGCAAAAGCGACATCCCCATGCGCACCCCCCGGTTGCCTCGCCCTCGCCTTGCCTTGACCATGACGGTAGTCGCAAGTTGGCGACTCCCATTCCCCCGGAGCAAGAGAGCATGGTCCCCGCCGCCTTTAATCGTCGTGTCTCCCGACCCACGCGTGGCTTCACGCTGGTCGAACTGTTGGTCGTGATCGCCATCATTGGCTTGTTGGTGGCGCTGCTGCTCTCGGCCGTGCAGGCGGCGCGCGAGGCGGCCCGCCGCTCGAGCTGCCAGAACAACCTGAAGAACGACGCTCTCGCCGCCCTGCTGTACGAGGAGTCGCGCAAGGCGCTGCCCCCCGGCTCCACGGTCAACCGGGTGACCGGTCGCAACGGCCTCAGCCTGCACGTGGCGCTGCTGCCGTACGTGGAGCATGACCCGCTGAGCAAGTCGATCGACCAGCAGGTTCAGCAGTACGCCGCCACCGACTCGGAGCGCCAGCCGCAGAACGTGTACGAGCTCGACAACGTGAACGAGGTGGCGATCGAGAGCTACGTTTGCCCGAGTGACAGCGAGGTGATCGACAACCGCAACGGCGACGGCGCCTACGCCGGCACGAGCTACGCGGGCGTATCCGGGTCGGCCTCGTCGCGCAGCGCGGAAGAGGGCTTCGTCGGCGACGAGTCGGGGCTGTGCGGCGTGGTGAACTTCGACGGCGTGTTCTTCCCCGGCAGCAAGACGCGGCTCAGCCAGGTGATCGACGGCACGAGCAAGACGCTGATGCTCGGTGAGCGCTGGTACCAGCTGCGCGGCTGGGCTGTCGGCTCGTTCGTCCAGGCGTCGGCCGGGCCGCCGGACCACTACGGCCCCACGCCGGGCGCCTGCATGAGCTCGACCAAGAACGTCGACGAGCGTTACCCGCTCAACAGCGACCCCGAAGGCGTTGGCTTCTACAAAGGCCACGAGGACGACGACCGCCCGGCGGTCCCTGCGCCAGACGACAAGACCGTGTCGTTCAACAACCTGCCGTTCGGCAGCTTCCACCCCGGCGGGGCGAACTTCGCCAGGGTCGACGGCAGCGTGGCGCTGATGAACGAGAACGTCGAGCCGGCGGTGCTGGCCGCATTGGCGTCGCGCGACGGCGGCGAGCTGGAGATCGAGTAGGGCGCGCTAAGATCCCCCTCCCCATGAGGGGAGGGGGAACGCGTTCAACAGGGAAGCACTCTCCTGTGCGAACGCCCCCCTCGCCCTGATCGATGGGGGGATCACGCTACACCCGCAGCGTCCACTTCATCCGCCATAGCCCCCAGGCGATCAGCCACCAAAAGGCGACCGTGGCCAGCGCGAAGCAGAGCGAGGAGAGCTTGGGGTCGCCGATCGGGCCGGCGAAGAGTGTCTGGTAAAGCCAGCCCTTGGTGGTCGCCTCGCCGACGTGCGTCATCGACAGCAGCCGGGCGACGAGTCCCGAGCCGACGAACACCAAGATCGCGTTCACGCCGACCATCTGGAAGGCCGTCGCCGTGCTTCGCACGACCGACGACTTGGCCCCGACCAGGTCGAACACCACCAGGCAGAGCGCAAGGCACGCCGTGCCGAGCCCGCCGGTGAGTAGCACGAAACTGCTGGTCCACAGCTTCTTGTTGATCGGCATGCCGCCCAACGCGGGGTCGAGCGTGTGCCACGCCTGCCCCACCGCCGCGAGCGCAAGGCCCGCCGCCAGCAACCTGAGTGCGACGCCCATGCACAGCGACCTGCGTTGCAGGTAGCGGCCGACCATAAAGCCGATCAGCACCGTGGCGATCGACGGCAGGGTGCTGAGCAGCCCCTCGGGGTCGGTCGGCTCGCTCGTGGCGCGGGTGTACATGTGGTTGGCCCCGATGACCGCCAGGTCGACCGCCCGCACGATGTTGCCCTCCGGCGTGAGCCGCTCCTCGAAGGGCGTTTCCGTCGGTGTGAGCAGCAAGAGCGCGGCGTAGCCGACGACGAGCGCCGCGGCGGTTGCGAAGCGCAGCTTGGCTTTCCAGAGCAACACGACGGCCGCCGCGCCGAGGTACGCCAGGGCGATCCTCTGCAGCACGCCGGGCCAGCGGAGCGTGTCGAGATTCCAGCTGTCGGCGCCGCCGAGCAGGTGGCCGAAGATCCGTCCCGAGCTGTTGAGCAGCATCCCCAGCGCCAGCAGCGCCGCGACCCGCCGCCCCACGCGCAGCCACACGGCGGCGTCGACCTTGGCGCCATGCTCGTACTTGCGCAGCGAGTAGGCCATCGCCACGCCGACCATGTACAAGAAGAACGGGAAGATCAGGTCGGTCGGCGTCCAGCCGTGCCAGGTGGCGTGTCCCAGCGGCCAGTACATGGCGCTCCACGTGCCGGGGTTGTTGACCAAGATCATCGCCAAGATCGTGGCGCCGCGCATCACGTCGAGCGACAGCAGCCGGGGCGCTTTGGGGGCGGTCTTAGCGGCTTCGTTCTCGGGCATGTCGGCTTTCGATGCAGTTGGCTCGTTCACGCTTGTTGCTTTTGGAGGCTCTCGGCTTGCCGGGAGCAGATCGTGAGGGCGTCGGCAGCCAGGTCGCAGGCCAGCGGCCCCGGGTCGGCGCCGTGGGCGACCACGTCGACCGCGTGCGCCAGCTCGGCCTCGAAGGCTCGCATCGGGTCGCCGTCGCCGAGCGTGACGTGCGTCGCGGCGCCCGAGGCGTCGTAGATCGTCGGCGGGCAGTGATAGCCGGCCGTCGCGTTCTCGCCGTCGCCATCGACCGCGAACTCGAACGCCAGCGTGGCCCTCTCGAGCCGGATCTCGAAGCCTTGCAAGAACGGCCTGCCGGGCTGGCCGATCACGCCGCTCTCGGCGTGGACAACGGCGCCCGAGTCGAACCCCATCAGCGACTGCCAATGCTCGGGCAGGCCGTGGCGATGCGAGCCGCGCGAGGTGATCGTGGCCGGCATGCCGATCGCCAGACGGATGAAGTGGGCGTCGTGGACGTGGAGGTCGAGCAGCGGCCCGCCGACGGCCGCGGGGTTCCAGTAGTTCGCCAACCAAGCGGGGTCGGAGATCACCCGCTTGAACGACGCGCCCAAGAGCCGGCCGTGCCCGCCGCAGCGGATCTCTCGGAGCGCCCAGGCGTACTCCGGGAAGAACGGCAGCACGTGGCCGATGAGCAAATGCTTGCCAGCCGCGTCGGCTGCGGCGCCCATCCGCTGGCAGTCCTCGACGATGAGCGCCATCGGCTTCTCGCAGAAGACGTGCCGCCCCGCCCCGAGGGCGCGGACGGCGGCGTCGGCGTGCAACGCGGGGGGGAGGCAGATGTCGATCAGGTCGAGGTCGGCTCGGTCGATCATCTCCTCGTGCGTGGCGAAAGTGGCGACGCCGGCCAAGTCCATCTGCTGGCCCGCCGGCCCAAAGTTGCCGCGAACGCCCTTCCAGTCGCCAGCGAGGCGCTCCGGGTGACGGTCGGCGATCGCCACAACCTTCACGCCCGGCAGCTTCTGGTAGCTGAGGTAGTGGACCATGCCCATAAAGCCGAGGCCGGCGACGCCGATGCGGATCATTCGGGCGCTCCCTCGTCGGCGGGCTGTGTGCTCGGGGCGTCGGCGGCGGTCCGAGTGAGCTCGGGCTTCTCGTAGAATGCGGCGAGAAAGATAACGAACACCACCGCCGCCATGCCGGCCGGCAGCAGCCAGAACTCCCGCCATTGGCCCATGGCCTGCTGCACGAACTGCGGGTCGAGACCCTCGGGCAGCGAGACGCTGAGCATCCTGCCGAACGACTCGAAGAAACCGGTCGGGGCGGCCTCGCCGCTGGCCGCGGCGAGGGTGGCGTGGTACTCGTCCTGGCTGGTCATCGTGGCGGCGAAGCGTTCGCCCGCCACCCAGTAGCCAAGGAACATGCCGACCCCTTGGGTGAAGAAGACCAGCATGCTCTGGGCCTGGCCGCGCACCTCGGGGGACGCTTTGCCATCGGTGTACATAAAGCCGGTGACGAAGAAAAAGTCGTAGCAAACGCCGTGCAACGCGACCCCCATCAGGAGCATCCAGGCCGCCTGGCCCGAGGCGCCGTAAGCGAACAACACGTAGCGGGCGACCCAGGCGGCCATCCCCACCAGGAGCATCCACTTCACGCCCAGCCGGCGGAAGAAGAACGGCACGAGAAGCATGAAGACGATCTCGCTCATCTGGCCGATCGTCATCGTCGAGGCGGGCTGCTCGAAGCCGGCGTCGGCCAGCAGGCCCGAGGTGTACGAATAGTAGTACGCCAGCGGGATGCAGATCAGCGTCGAGCAGAGGATGAACACCGCGAACGGCGCGCTCTTCATCAGCCCCAACGCGTCAAGCATCAGCAGGCTCCGCAGGTCGAGCGGCTTGTCGCGTGCGGGAGGGGGCGTGTGGGGCAGCGTGAAGCTGTACAGGCCAAAAGCGGCCGACGCGGCGGCGCCGAGCCACAAGATGTTCACGCTGTCGCTCCACCCCAGGGCGCCCACCAACAACCCGGCGGCGATCCAGCCGATCGTTCCCCACACCCGGATGGCGGGGAAGTGGTTGGGGTCATCGATGTTGGCGAACGCGATCGAATTGCCGAGGCCCAGCGTCGGCATGTAGCAGAGCATGTGGGCGATCAGCAGCGCGACGGCCAGCGAGCCATCGCCCGCCTGCACGGCCCAAGCCGCGGCCGCCATCAGGCCGGCGCCGAGCAGCATCAGCACGCCGAGCACCACCTGCGAGGGGAACAGCCGGTCGGCCACGAGCCCCAAGAAGAGCGGCGCCACGATCGCCGCGATCGGCGCGCTCTGGTAGGCCGTGGCGACGTAGTCCCCCAGGCCCGCCTGCGTAAGGCAGAGGAACAGCGTGACGAACCACGCCCCCCAGGTGAAGAACTGCAGGAACATCATCGCCGAGAGCCGGGTCGCCACGCTGTTCATCGAATGCCCTCAGTTGGTGAATAGTTCCGTCTTGAGCCGCGTCAGCAACTCGGCCGCGTGGGCGATCTCCTCGCTCTGCCGCTCGGGCTCTTGCGAGATTTCACGCTCGATGGTGAGCGGCCCGCGGTAACCGATCTTCTTGAGCAGCGCGAGGAAGGCGCCGAAATCGACGTCCCCCTCGCCGAGCGGCGTCTCCTCGCCCCATGTTTCGCCGGGAAGGTCCGACCAGCGGGCGTCTTTGCAATGCACGCTGCGCACGTGCGGGGCGATCTGCTCGAGCGCCTCGAGGGGCTTGCCGCAGCCGTAGAGGATCATGTTCGCCGGGTCGAAGTTGACGAACAGGTTCGGCCGCTCGACGGCGTCGAGGAACTCCAGCAGCACGCCGGCCGGCTCCTGGCCGGTCTCGAGGTGAATGCTTACCGAACGCCCGGCCGCGTAATCGCACGCCTCGCGCGTGGCGCGCATCAAGGCGTCGAACTGCGGGTCCGCCGGGTCGTGCGGCACGAAGCCGAGGTGCAGCCCCGTGGCCGCCACGCCCAGCATCTGGGTGTAGTCGATGATCGCCTTGAGCTCGGCCAGCCGCGACGAACGCGTCGTCTCGGGCGCCAGGCCAACCGTGCGTTCCACGGTCGGTATGTCGGCGTAGCTCTCGCCGTCGAAGCCGGCGAAGACGACCGTCACGCGTAGGCCGAGTTCGTCCACCCGGCGGCGGAACGCCTCGGCGGCTTGCCGCGTGGGGGGCGTTTCGTGCGGCGCGTGCAGGTGCATCGTCGGCACGCCGAGCGCTTTCGCCACGTCGAGGCGCACGCCGAACCCCGCGTCGACACTGGCGAACACACCGAGCGGCCAATCGTCTTGCGACTCTTGCGGAGTGGTCATTTATTCTTTGCTGTGCGCAGTGAGGCGTTAGAGAGAGTAATCCCGCGAGATCGCTACGCGATCATCGAGCAGGCCTGTATAACAGTATCCGTAGGGGATCTAAAGCGGTCCCGCGACGTGGATCGGCAACCTCGAACTCGATGGGCAGAATGATGCGATTGACGACTCCCCTTTACCGAACCGGCCGCGTGGCGGCCGCGGCGATGCTGCTTCTGGTCGCTGCGGGCGCGCCAACCGTGCGGGCCGCGGCGCCCGCCGGGTTTGAGGCGATCTTCAACGGCGTCGACACGACCGGCTGGCAAGGCCGGGCGCAGATCGATCCGGTCAAGCACAACTCCCTCACCGACGCCGAGCGGGCCGAGCGGCAGACGGCGGCCGACGCGAGCTTCGCCGCCCACTGGAAAGTCGAAGAGGGCCAACTGATCAACGACGGCGAGGGGGTCTTCGCCACCACCGCTGAAGACTACGGCGACTTCGAGCTGCTGCTCGATTGGAAGATCGCCCCCACGACCGACAGCGGCGTGTACCTGCGCGGCTGCCCCCAGGTGCAGATCTGGAACCCCGACGACCCGGCCAAGGCGAAGCACGACGGCGCGCTCGGCTCGGGCGGCCTGTGGAACAACAACCCCGGCGCCCCCGGCAAGAACCCGCTCGTGCGGGCCGACCGGCCGGTGGGCGAGTGGAACACGTTCCGCATCCGCATGCTGGGCGAACGCGTGAGCGTGTGGCTCAACGACCGTCTGGTGGTCGACGACGCCGTGATGCACAACTACTTCGACCGCGAGGCGGGCCTGCCCGAGAGCGGCCCGATCCAGCTGCAGACCCACGGCGCCGAGGTGCGGTTCCGCAACGTCTACCTGAAGCGGCTCGACGGACGGAAGTAGCCCAACGAGGTTTGACCACGGCGTCATGCGTTATCGCGGGTAAAGCAGGAACGCCTCGCGGCGCTGGAGGAAGTCGTCGACGCCCTCGTCGGCCAAGCGGCGTAACTCCGCCAGCTCGGCGCCGTCGAGCGTCGCCTGTCGGATCGCCTCGCAGCTCAGCAGGCGGTTGTAGCGGCCCGCGTCCCAGTCGTCGGGGTAGAGCTCGTGCAGCACGCGGGCGATCGCCAGGCCGTAGGCGACCGCGTCGAGCCCCCGCCGGTCGGTGACCACGAAGTCGGCGCCGCCGCAACGCTTGCCCTCGTGCTTGCTCGCGTCGGGCGTGAAGTAGCGCGGCATGGCCGTCACGGCCGCCACGCCCTCGGCGTTGAGCGCCTCGCAGAACTCCCACGGGTCGATCCAGGGGGCGCCGAACACCTCGAACGGCGTGTCGGTCCCGCGGCCGACCGACACGTTGGTCGTCTCGAGCAGGCCGACGCCGGGGTAGAGCACCGCGGCGGTCAGCCGACGCATGTTGGGCGACGGGTTCACCCACAGCTGGCCGGTCTCGTGCCCCAGGCTCGCGGGGCGCCACCCCTCGACCGGCACGACGACGAGGTCGAGCTCCCAGCCCTCCTCGGCGGCGAACATCTCGGCCAGCTCGCCGACAGTCATTCCGTGGCGTACCGGCAGCGAGTGGGCAGCGACGAACGACTCTTTGCTGCGGTCGAGCATCGGTCCCTCGACCGTCACGCCGTCGATCGGGTTGGGCCGGTCGAGCACGACGAACCGCAGGCCGTGCTCCGCGGCCGCCTCCATCGCCAGCTTCATCGTCGCGATGTACGTGTAGAACCGGCACCCGATGTCCTGGATGTCGAACACCAGCACGTCGAGACCCGCCAGCTGCTCTGGCGTCGGCTTGCGGCTCTCGCCGTAGAGGCTGACGAACGGCAGGCCGCTCTCCGGGTCGACGCCGTCCTCGATGCCGCCGTGGTCGAGCACGCCGCTGGGGCCGTGCTCGGGGCTGAAGAGCCGCACGAGGTCGACGGCGTCCGAGTCGACCAGCACGTCGATCGTGCGCCGCGCCCGGCTGTCAACGCCGGTGTGGTTGGTGATCAGTCCGACCCGTTTGCCGACGAGCGGGGCGAAGCCGTCACGCGCTAGCGCGTCGACGCCGAGCGTCACCCGCGTCTCCGCGGCTCTTCGCGGCTGGCGTTCCGCGGAGTCGGCGGCGCTCGGGCCGCTTTGGATCGCCGAGCAGGCGATCGTGCCGATCTTGCCGATCAGGTCGTTGACCGTTCCCTCGTCGTCCGGGTGCAGGCGGCTGGAGAGGAAGACGACGAACAGGTCAGAGCCGGGATCGATCCACAGGCCCGTGCCGGTGAAGCCGCCGTGGCCGAAGGCGCGGTCGGTCATCAGCTCGCCGCGGTTGCGGGAGTAAACGCTGTTCGAGTCCCAGCCAAGGCCGCGCACGTTGCCGGCCGCCTGCCGCCCGCGCGTCATCTCGCGCACCGTGGCGGGGCTAAGGATTCGCACGCCGTCGAGTTGGCCCCCGCCGAGCATCATGCGGGCGTAGCGGGCCAAATCTTCGGCCGTGCTAAACAATCCGGCGTGGCCGGCCACGCCGCCGAGCAGCCACGCCCGCGGGTCGTGCACGTCGCCGACGATCCACTCGCCGTCACGCTCGGTGGTCGGCGCCGTCCGCTCGTGCAGCGTCTCGGCCGGCAGGTAACCGCTGTCGGTCATGCCGAGCGGCGCGAAGATCTCGTCGTGGGCGAAGCGGTCGAGCGTTTTTCCGCTGAGGACCTCGACGATGCGCCCAAGCGTCATGAAGCCAACGTCGGTGTACTTGAACTCGGTCCCCGGCTCGACGACCGGCGCGAGCGCGTAGATCCGCTCCCAAGCCTTCTCGGGGCCGTCTCGGTAGTCGGCCACCGAGTTGTCCGGGATCAGGCCTCCCACGTGCAGCAGGAGCTGCTCGACCGTGATCGCCTCTTTGCCGTTGCGCCCCCAGCCCGGGAGCAGGTCGCCCACCTTGTCACGCAGGCGGAGCTTGCCGGTCTCCAGCAGCCGCATGACGCTCGTGCCCGTGGCGACCGGCTTGGTGACCGACGCCATGTCGAACACCGTGTCGGTCGTCATCGCCACGCGTTGCGGCTCGACGACGCGGTCGCCGAAGGCCTCGAGAAAGGCGACTCCATCCGCGTTGCCGATCGCCACAACGCAGCCGGGCAACTCGCCGCGGGCGATCGCCTCGGCGATCAGCGGTCGCATCGCCGCGAGCCGCTGCTGGTCGAAGGCGTCGGCCGAGGGCTGCGGGGCGGCGGCCTCGGTTCGCGCGCCGAACAGCAACAGCAGAACCGCCACAGCGGAGAAACAAAGCGGGACCCTCGTGCGACAGCTCATGCAGATTCCCTTTGAATTGGATTGCGCGTCGGCGTCAGCCAACCCTCTCCCACTTTCCCGTAACGGGAAGAAGCGGCGGCAGGGGAGGCGGGCCCAACGCCCGCTTCCCCCCTGTCCTCCACCCCCTCCCCCTCAACGGGAGAGGGGTAAAGCCTTTACAGCATCTCGCCCTTCCAGCGGACAAAGCCCTCGATCCCCTCGTACTCGGCGAGGCCGAGCTTGTCGTACAGCTGGGCGGTGCCGTGGTTGCGGTCCTCGGCCCGCTGCCAGAACTCGCGCGGGTCGGGGCCGGGGAACAACGCCCGGTCCTTCTGCGACTCGTGCTTGAAGATCGCCACCCGCTTGCGCAGCAACTCCTGCGGGCTGAGCGGCACGGCGACCTCGATCTGGTGCGGCCCCCACTCCTGCCAAGCCCCGCGGTAGAGCCACACCTGGCAATCTTCGAACCAGTCGTCGTTCTCAACTTCCTTGCAGGCCCGCAACACCGCCGCCAGGCAGGTGCGGTGCGTGCCGTGCGGGTCGCTCAGGTCGCCGGCGGCGTACACCTGGTGCGGCCTGATCTCGCGCAGCAGGTCGACCGTGATGCGGATGTCTTCCTCACCGAGCGGCTTCTTACGCACGCGGCCGGTCTCGTAGAACGGCATGTCCATAAAGTGCAGCCGCTCGGCCGGCACGCCGCAGCAACGCGTCGCGGCGCGGGCCTCGGTGCGGCGGATCACGCCCTTGATGAACTGCACCTCTTCGCTGTCGACCTGCCCCGGGCTCTTCTGCTTGAGGAACTCATCGACGTGCGCCTCGAGCTGGGCGGTCCGCTCCGGGTCGACGCCGAACCGGCGGTTGAACTCGCCGACGAACTCGGAGAAGCGGATCGCGTCGTCGTCGAACACCGCGATGTTGCCGGACGTTTGGTAGGCGACGTGCAGCTCGTGGCCCTGGTCCACCAGGCGGATCAGCGTGCCGCCCATGCTGATGACGTCGTCGTCCGGGTGGGGCGAGAAGATCAGCACGCGCTTCGGGAAGATGTGGTCGCCCGGCTGCGAGCGGTCGCCCGGCTGCTTGGCGTGGTCAGGCTTGCCGGCCGGCCAACCGGTGATGGTCCCCTGCAAATGGCGGAAGACCCGCAGGTTGAGGCTGTCGACCGGGCCGCAGTTGGCCAGCAGGTCTTGCAGCCCCTCCTCGTTGTAATCCTCGCTGGTGAGCTTGAGCAGCGGCTTGTCGAGCTTCTTGGCGAGCCAGATGACCGCCTTGCGGATCATCGTGTCGTCCCAGTCGACGGGCCCCAGGGCCCACGGCTCGCGGCGGCGGGTGAGGTGCTCGGCCGCCGCCTCGTCCATCACGATCTGGGCGTTGGGGTGCTCCTGCAAGAAGCTGGCCGCCACGTGCGTGGAGATCTCGCCCTCGACCGCCTGGGCGATGATCGACGCCTTGCCCTCGCCCCACGCCATCAGCACCAGCTGGCGGGCGGCGAGGATCGTGCCGACGCCCATCGTGATCGCCCGCGCCGGCACGTTCTCTTCACCGAAGAAGTCGCTCGCCGCGTCGCGACGCGTCACGCGGTCGAGCGTGATCAGGCGGGTGCGGCTCGAGCGGCCCGAGCCGGGCTCGTTGAAGCCGATGTGCCCCGTGCGACCGATGCCCAGCAGCTGCAGGTCGATGCCGCCGGCGTCTTCGATCATCTCCTCGTAGCGGCGGCAGTAGTCGGCCACGCTTTCGCCCGAGACCGTGCCGTCTGGCACGTGGGCGTTCTCGGGCTTGATGTCGACGTGGTCGAACAGGTGCTCGCGCATGAACCGCACGTAGCTCTGCAGCTCCTCGGGGCGGATCGGGAAGTACTCGTCGAGGTTGAACGTCACAACGTTCTGGAAGCTGAGCCCCTCCTCGCGGTGCATGCGCACGAGCTCGTCGTACACGCCGGTGGGCGTGCTGCCGGTCGCCAGGCCGAGGACGCAGGTGCGTCCCTCGCCGGCGCGGCCGCGGATGAGCGCGGCGATCTGCCCGGCGATCGCCCGGCTGGCGTCGCTCGCGTGGCAGAACACTCGGCAAGGGATCTTCTCGACACCGTCAACAGCGCAGTTGTGACTCATAGGTAACGACTCGGTGAGCATGGGGAGGTGGGCGCCGCTTGGGGCGAGGGGGTGAGGATGGCGTCGGCCAGCGCTTCTTGCGAAACGGGCACGTCGCTGAAGGTACAGATACGCATCGGCGCCGAGGGGTAATCCTCCAGCACCGTCGGCACGCCGAGCGAGGCCAAGATCGGCTCGTGCCCGGCGACCAGTTCGTCGACGATCGGACGCTGCGCGTCGTTCAGTCCGAAGGCGTGCCACGCCGCCGGCTTGACGATGAGCGCGACCAGCAGCCGCCGCCCCTCGTCGAGCGCGGCGCGGAGCGCCGCGAGGGTCCTCTCGTCCGGCTCGGGGCCGAACTCGAAGTAACGCACATCGGAGAACCGCTCGCGGAGCGCGTCGGCGAGCGGCTGCTCGGACGGGTCGCTCAGCAGGTCGAACGGCTTGAACAAGACGGCCATCAGCGGCTCGTCGCGGCGGAGCGCCGCGGCGGCGTCGCCCTCGACACGCACCGCCTCGGCGGCCACGTCCTTGGACAGCTTGGCGGCCGATTCGATCCCGTCGCAGGCGATCAGCTTGGGGCCGCTGGCGAGCAGCTTGGCGGTGCGGGCCTTGAGCACGCCGACACGCTCGATCGCCTCGTCGATGCGTGCGAGGGGCAGGTCGCCCGAACGCACGCGCTGGGCCAGGTACTCGACGACCGCCACGGGGTCTTCGACGTCGAGCAGCACGTCGACGCCCGCCATCAGGGTCGCCTCGGCCAGGGCGCCCTCGTTCTCGAAGCGGTCCCGCACGCCCGCCATCAGCAGGCTGTCGCTGCAGGCGACGCCGCGGAAGCCCAACTCGCCGCGGAGCAGGTTCTCGGTGATCGCCGCCGACAGCGTGGCGGGGGCGCCCGAGGGGTCGAGCGCGCCGTACGACACGTGGGCCGTCATCACGAGCGACGCCCCCGCATCGATCGTCTCGCGGAACGGCGGCAGCTCGGTCTGCTGCAGCGACTCGAGGTCGCGGTCGAGCGACGGCGCCGCGTCGTGCGAGTCTTGGTGCGTGTCGCCGTGGCCGGGGAAGTGCTTGGGCGTGGTCATCAGCCCGGCGTTCTCGGCCGCCCGCACGAAGGCCGCCGCCAGCCGCGACACCCGTTCGGGCGTCTGGCCCAGCGCACGGGTGGCGATGATCGGGTTGCGGGGGTTGGTGTCGACGTCGGCCACCGGCGCGAACGCGATCTGGATGCCCGTGGCGAGCGCCTCGCGGGCGGTCGTCACGGCGACCTCGGCCAGCCGCTCTTCGGCGCGGTCGCCCAGGGCGCCGAAGGCGCCGGCGTGGGGGAAGAGCGTCAGGCCGTGGACCTGCTGCCCCGCGCCGCGTTCGATGTCCGAGCCGACGAGCAGCGGCCAGCGGCTCTTGGCCTGCAGCCGCTTGAGCGTGTCGCGCACGTCGGGCCACACGCCGTTGAACAGCAGCAGCCCGCCGATCGGGAGCCGTTCGATCAGCGCGGCGATGCGCCCCTCGTCTTCCGAGGCGCGACGGATCGGCGACAGGTTCGAGCCGATGCGGACGAAGATCAGCTGCGCGAGCTTGTCTTCGAGTTCGGTGGGGGGCCAGGCGAGTGTCACGTTGTTGCTTCTTCCTGCTTTCCGAATTGGGGATCGATCCGCAACGCCGCGGTCGCGATGAAGGCGGGGATCGTGCAGATCAACACCCAGACAAAGAAGTGCCGGTAGCCGATGAGCTCCTGCAGCCAGCCGCAGAACATCCCCGGGATCATCATGCCGAGCGCCATGAAGCCGGTGCAAATCGCGTAGTGGGCCGTTTTCCGGTCGCCCCGCGACACGTAGATCATGACCAGCAGGTAGGCGGCGAAGCCGAAGCCGTAGCCGAACTGCTCGATCGCCACCGCGGCCGCCACGGGCCAGAGGGCGTCGGGCTGCCAGTAGCTGAGGAGCACGTAAACAACGTTCGGCAGATTGATCGCGATCGCCATCGGCCAGAGCCAGGCGCTGGCGCCGTCGCGCGAGGCGAGGAAGCCGCCCAGCACGCCGCCGAGGGTCAGCATGATGAGTCCGACCACGCCGTAGATGAAGCCAACCTCGCTGGTCGTCAGGCTCAGCCCGCCGCTCCCCTCGGTGTCGAGCAAGAACGGCGCGGCCAACTTGGCGAGCTGCGATTCGGAAAACCGGTACAGCAGCAAGAAGGCGATCGCGTTGCCGACGCCCGGCTTGGTGAGAAACGAGACAAAGGTTTCGAAGAACCCCTTGAGGAACCCGCCGATCGACCCGATCGCCTCGTGCCGATCCGCGTCGGGACGCGGCAGGGCGAAGAAGTGGTACACGCCCATCAGCAGGAACAGGCCCGCCGTCAGGTAAGCGACGCAGGTCCAGGCGAACACCGCGTTGCCCGCCCGCACCCGGAACGTGGCCGCCGTCGGCTCGTCGTCGCGGGGGTCGCCCTGCACGACCGCGGCCATGGCCGCGTCGCGGTTTTCCGGGGTAATGACGAACGCGCCGCCCTCGACGACCCGCATGTCGGGGTCGCCCGAGACGTGCTCGAAGCGGATGACCCGGCGGTGCGTTTCGTCGAGATCGCCGGCCGAGAGCGTCACGAGGGTCGTCGGGCCGGCGACGCTCTCCGGAGCGGCCTCGACGCGGGCCTCGCCGAACGTTTCGCGGATCCAGCCCTCGAGGCGCGTCAACCACGCCGACTTGGTCCGCTCGTCCTGCTCGGCCTCCACCACCTCGTAGAAGCCTTGCTCCAGGTTCCATTGCCGTGCGCGGTCGATCGTGGCGGCGGCCGCGGCGGGGTCTTGCGGCTCGGGGGCGATCCCCACGCCCGCCGAGGCGGCGCCGAACTCGGCGGTCGGCGGCGCCGACGCCAGATCCTGGGTGACGACCGCCGCGGGTTGCGGGCCGGGCGTCACGGTGACGAACACGTCGTGCGAGCCGGCGCCCGACTCGATCAAACCGGCGATCACCACCAAGCCGCCTTGCCCGAAGAGCATCGCGGCGCGGTAGAAGGTGCTCCGCAACCCGACCCACCACGCCTGCTCGTGCGTGGAGAGCCCGAGCATGTAGAAGCCGTCGGCCGCGATGTCGTGCGTGGCCGAGCTGAACGCGAGCAGCCAGAAGGCGGCCATGCTGTACCGGAAGAAGCTGTCGGTCCCGAGCGACGCGGCGACGCCGGCCAAACCGGCGCCGATCAGCAACTGCATGGCGACAATCCACCACCGCTTGGCGCCGAGCAGCTCGACCAGCGGGCTCCACAGCGGCTTGAGCACCCACGGCAGGTAGAGCAGGCTGGTGAAGAAGGCGATCTTCGCGTTCGACACGCCCATCTGCTTGTACATGATCACCGAGACCGTCATCACAACGATGTACGGCAGTCCCTCGGCGAAGTAGAGCGTCGGGATCCACGACCACGCAGCCAGCCGCCCACTCACCCCCTCGGGAACCGTTGGGGGGGATTCGGTTTCTGTGGGGGGAGTGGGGGTTGGCATCAGTGGACGATGGAGAAGGAGGGAGGTGGGTGGCGACCGCTGCTGATCAGTCCAAGCTAACAGCAACAGCCTCGCCCTGGCGACCGTAGCGGTCGATGGCGCTGACGGCCACGGCGTCGGCCCGGGCGCCCGCTTCGCCGCTCTCGAGCGGTATCCGCTTCAGGTCGCCCGGCAGCAGCCGCAGCGTCCATTGGTCGCCCGACCGAGTCTGGACCGCCCACCAGCGCGGCGTCGGGCCACTTTCTAGTCGTACGCTCAGCGCGGCGGCCCCGTCGCACGATTCGACGACCGGCTTGCCGGGCGCGGCCTCATCGCCCGCCAGCCACGGCGCGGCCGGCACGATCGCCGGCTCGGCGCACGGCCCCTCGAGCAGCGCCGCTTTCAGGCCGGCGTAGTCCTGCGCGAGAGCCTTCATGCTGAAGTGAACGTGCCCCGGCTCGTCGGACTGCTCGCGTGTGACATCGATCTGGTCGACAATCTCACTCGGCGCCCACGGCGGCTTGCCGACTTTGGTCTTCGACGTGTAGAGCCCCGGCCACAGGTGGCGCTGGTGCGGGTTGTTCTGGGCCCACCACTCGAGCAGCACCGGGAAGCTCTGCGGCTTCTGGTCGATCGGCCAGTAGAGCTGCGGCGTGAAGTAGTCGACCCAACCCTCGCGAAGCCACAGCTTCGAGTCGGCGTAGAGCTTCGCGTAGGCGTCGAAACCCTGGATCTGCTCCGGGTGGCCCGGCCGCCAGATGCCGAACGGGCTCACCCCCAGCCGCACGTGCGGCTTGAGGCGGTGGACCCCCTCGCTCACGTCGCGGATCAGGCGGTTGACGTTGTCGCGGCGCCAGTCGTCGCGGCTCAGGCGATCGGCCTCGGGCGTGGCGTCGCAGTACTTCGCCCAGCTCGGGTCGTCCGGGAACGGCACGACGCGCGACACGCCGTCGTCGCCCTCGGCGCTGATCGGGTAGGGGTAAAAGTAGTCATCGAAGTGGACGCCATCGACGTCGTACCGACGCACCACGTCGAGCACCACCGCCAGCGAGTGCGCCGCCGCGTCGGGCTCGCCCGGGTCGAGCCAGTGGTGCGCGCCGTACTTTTTGACCAACTCGGGCCGCGTGCGGGCGATGTGCCCCTCGGAAAACTCGCCGCCCCCCGACGGGTGCGAGGCGCGGTACGGGTTGAACCAGGCGTGCAGCTCCAGGCCGCGGAGGTGGGCCTGCTCGACCGCCCACTCGAGGGGGTCGTAAGTCGCGCCTTGATCGTTGTCGCCGGGAGCCCTGCCTTGGGCGCCGGTGAGGAACTCCGACCACGGCTCGAGCTCCGATCGGTACATCGCGTCGCACGCCGGGCGGACCTGGAAGACGACCGCGTTGAGACGCAGCTCAACGCACGTGTCGAGCAACGCGGCGAGCTCCGCCTGCTGGTCGGCCACGCTCAGCCCCGGCTTCGAAGGCCAGTCGATGTTGGCGACCGTGGCGATCCACGCGCCACGCATCTCGCGCTGCACGCTCGGCGGGGCGGCCGGCGTCTCGGCCGCAGCCTGCGTAGCGCAAACACCCAACAGCCCGGCGAGGGCGATCAACCAGCGGCAGTGCTTCACAGCGATGCTATTCACAAACGGTTTCCGTAGAGGTGTGAGTTGTGCGTCGATAGTACCGAGCATATTCCAACAAGACGGACCTCGGCGCCGTTAAACGCGCAGGTTCATCACGCGCTTGCGCAACCCTACCCATATGGCATAAACCGTTAGCATTAAAGCATTTCGAGCGCACCTTGCGGTCTCCGCACGGACTCTTCACAGGGCTTGAGCAAAACGGATATCCGAAACGCGCCGCTGAGTCCCCTCGCCCCAGCCGCAATGCTCGGCAGCTCGGAATCACGCCATGTTTTGGTCCGCAGGGCAACGGCGGCAAGGTTTCCCTCTTATTGAGCGCAGGAGACGCGTGAGCTGATTCGCCCGTTCGTCACTCGCTTGTAAGCCGATCTTCATGTCGCCATCGCCCGAGCCGCACACGGCGGTTTGCGATCCGCACGCCTAAATACTGCGGCGGTTTGCTCTTCGGGTTGCTCTTCGGGCGACCAGCTCATACGGCAAGCGCGGAGGCTAAGGGCATCGGCCGTATTTCGGCGAAGGCTCTCCGCGAGGTTGGATGATGAAGGCCTGCGCGGCGGTCACGGCGTAACTCGACGGACCAATCGCTCGGCTCGACCACGAGCGCCGAACCAACGAATCGTTACGGCCGCCGGGGCGTGCGCGTTCCTGAGAAGCAATTGCGCACAGCGTCGCCCGCGCGCGCAGCGGCGTCAGCCGCATTGAGATAGACTCGGACTTGTCGGTGCTGAAGAGGCGCAGCGGGCGTTTGCCCAAGGCGACGCACCACAACCGACAGACGCGATCCGCCGCCGGTTCTATTCGGCGCGGCCCGCGGCTCCGGAACACAGGCGCGAAAAAAGAGTACTACGCACGGCCCTGAGTTGGCTTCCCCCGGGGAGTCTGCGCCCGGCCGCGCCCGCCCGTTTCACCGGAGAGATTTGCATGCGATCTTGCGTCCGCTCACGCCGTTGCTCGGCCGGCCCGTTGGGGTCCCGCTCCCTCAGGCCTATCTCTCTCAGGCCCGCCTTCACGCTGGTCGAGTTGCTCGTCGTGATCGCCATCATCGGCATCCTCGTCTCGCTGCTGCTGCCGGCGGTCCAGTCGGCGCGCGAGGCGGCCCGCCGGATCCAATGCCAGAACAACCTGAAGAACCTCGGGTTGGCCGTGCTCAACTACGAGAACCAAGCGGGCGCCCTGCCCGCCGCCTGCGAGGCCGAGCCCGACAACGACGACCTGTTCAGCAACGTCAGCCTGATCGAGGGGACGCTCAGCTGGGTCGTCCGCGTGCTGCCTTTCATTGAGGAGCAAGCGGTCTACGACCAGTTCGACCCCCAGGCCGACGTGCTCGGTCAGAGCCTCGACCTGCGTCCCGAGAGCAACGAGCTCGGCGTGATGCTCTGCCCCTCGGACCAGGCCCGCGGCCGGCTCTACGGGCCCACGCGCCGCACGTTCAACAACCGCGCCTTCGCCAAGGGCAACTACGCCGCTTACGTGAGTCCGGAGCACATCAACGCGATGCGCATTTATCCGGGCGCGATGATCAACGAGCGGCAGCCGCTCGCCCGGATCACCGACGGCACGACCCACACGATCATGCTGACCGAGGTCCGCACCCGTGAGAACGCCGGCGACCCGCGCGGCGTGTGGTCGGCGGCGCTTTGCGGGGGCAGCATCGTCAGCCTCGACATGCACGACGCCGACCACCCGATCGGCGGCAACCGCGACCGCAACTCGATGTACGACCCGTTCGAGAACCCCGACATCGACGCGCTCACGCCCAACGGCCGCCCGACCGGCAACAGCGACCGGCTCCGCGCGTGCCCCGACCCCGCGCTCGCCGACCTCGAGCTCATGCCGTGCTCCACGCACAACGGCACCTGGACCGGCGCCGCTCCGCGCAGCCTGCACGTGGGCGGGGTGAACGCCGTTCGCGCCGACGGCAGCATCCTCTGGATGACCGACGACATCGACAAGTTCTTGCTCGCCCGCATGGTCTGCATCAACGACGGGCAGCCCAACACCGAGGGCTCGCTCACGCCGGCGCGGCGCCGCTGACACGCCGCCCCCCTCCCCTTCCCCACGCCGATCTTGCTCCGAGAGCCGCTGCGATGAAACTCCCCCTGGTACTGAGCGCCATTGGCCTCGGCTTCGTGCTGTTCGTGCTGAGCCTCTGCTGGACACAAATCTTCACGGGCGCCTCGCAGTGGACCCCCGAGAAGGCCGAGCTGTGGGCCAAGACCAAAGACCGGCTGCACAACCTAAGCTTCGTGGTCAACAGCCCGAAGCCGCCCCGCCGCCACGCCGACCTCGACGCCGCACGCGAAGAGTACGACCGGGTCAAGGCGGCCAGCACGAAGCTGCAAGCCGAGTTCGAGTCGGCCTACAACGGCCCACGCACCACCGCCACCGTGCTCAAGTGGGCCGGCATCGCCTGCTTCGGCCTGGGGATCGTGGGGCACTACACGCTGAAGGGTTAGCGCGGCGGAGTGGCGCGTTGCGCAGCTGAGTATCGCGCGTCGCTCAGGAGCGGCGCGCTGCACGGCTGACTTTTGAAGACGCGGCTCGAAGGGCCCCCCATGCGGCGGGGCCGAGTCGTGTTCAGACCGAGCTAGAGCGTGTGGCGGCGGCCAAATTATGACGCGCGAAAAATCCGTCGCTTTTCTGCGGCCCTCGCCGCCCCCCGTCTCGTGGCGTAAACCGATGCGGTGGCGTGCGTTACCACAAAATCGCGTTGGCCTAAAAATCGCCTACGCCACTATGGCCCAATAACGATTGCAGAGATTTGGCGATCGATCGATTACAAAGATAATTGGGCGCCGCAGGGGGTCCAACTTTTGCAACCCAGCGGCCCATCGCGCGGCCGGCGCCCTTCTCATCGCACACGCCGCGGGCCGATTCGTCGTAAGTCGTTAGGCGAAGGGAGCAGAATTCCCAAACGCCCCGCGGACGAAAGAGTTTTCAACTATTTCTGGCCGCGCAGAAATAGCCATCAGCGGTCAGCTTCGGAGCGATCAGCTGAATGCTGACAGCTGACCGCATCTCCACTCAAAGCCGTTCGAGCAGTTCGGCTTTCTTCGACGCGAACTCCTCGTCGGAGAGAATGCCCTTCGACTTCAGATCGCCCAGGCGTTCGAGGGCGCCGAACACGTCGCCGCCGCCAGAGCCGCCATCGGCCGGCGCCGGCGCGGGGGGCGCCGGGTCGCTGTAACTGTACGAGGCCGCCGGCGCCGGGGCGGGCGCTTGCTGAGGGGCGACCGGCTGACCGCCGCGCATCACCACCGGCAGGCTCGACAGGTTGACCGTGCCATACTGGCTGCTGAACGTGATCGAACCGCCCGAGCCTTGCTGCTGAGAGAAGCCGCCGATCTGGTGGTCGAGCGTGTCGTAGACCCACACGTCGCCCCCGCTGTCGACCGCCAGCCGGCGGGCGTTGGCGAAGTAGGCGTAGCGCACGTTGTTCTGCGCGCCGGTGGCGCTCGGCGGGCCGAGGTCTTGCGGGTACCACTGCTGCCGGGGGTCGGGCTTGAACAACGACGAGGGGCCCATCGGGGCGCCCGTGCCTTGGTCCTGGTACGAGCTCCCCTGATTCGAGTTGCCTTGGCTCTGGGACTGGAAGCTGCCGCCCGTGGCGAACAGCCCCGGCTCATTGGCGAGCACCTGCGAGATCTCGCCGCAGAGGTTCACCACGCTGTTCTTCAGCCCGTTGTTGAACATGTCGCCGATCATCGTCATGCCCCCCTGCATCCACTGGCCCGAGCCGCCGAACTCCGGGTGGCTGAACTGGGCCATCGTGCCGCGACCGTTCACCACGGCCTGCAGCATGGTGGTCACCGCGTCGGGGCTGAAGCCGTAGCGGTTGGAGAGGTCGTTGACCAGGTTCTGGCCTGCTTGCGTGAGCTGCGTCATGGGAGTTGTCGGGGGAGAGGGGCCGCGTTGGCGACCGGGCGACTGGGAGGGCGGGGTCGTTCGCATCGGTCAGGATACCCCAGACCCCACGCTATAGCGAGGATCGCAGCATGGGCGATGGGCTCCGAACCGCTTCCGTGCCGCCGGAAGCGACCCGGTCACTACACGAAAAAGGCGACGGGCCCCCCTGCCGGGGAGCCCGCCGCCTGTCGTTAACGCTTGTCCCTAAGCAGGGATGCCGATCACTTGATGAACAGCATCTCCTGGTAGGTCGGCAGCGGCCAGATGTCGTCGGCGCAGATCGCCTCGAGCTTGTCGGCCGCGGCGCGGACGGCCAGCATGGCCGGCAGCACCTCGTCGCAGCACTGCCGCATGTCTTCGCAGCCACCCTCGGAGGCCTTGGCCAGCGTGGTGGTGCCGTCTTGCAGCTCCTTGACCAGGGCGGTCACCTTGTCGAGCGTGTCCGTGTCGAACTCGTAGCCCACCGCCTTGAGGGCGGCGCAGGTGCTGGCGAGTTCGTTCTGGAAACGGATCGCGGCCGGGAACAGCAAGGTGCGGGCGATCTTCTTCGTGAGGTTCGCCTCGACCTTGACCGTCAGGCAGTACTGCTCGACGTAGGTCTCGTAGCGGCTCTCCAGCTCGCGCTCGCTCAGAACGCTGTACTTGGAGAACAGCTCCTTGACCTCGGGCGTGCAGAGCTCGCCGAGGGCGTCGGCCGTCGTCTTCAGGTTCTTCAGGCCCCGCTTGGCGGCCTCGGCGTGCCACTCGTCGCTGTAGCCGTTGCCGTTGAAGATGATCGGGTCGCACTCGTTGTAGATGTCGGTCAGCAGCTTCTGGACCGCGCCGTTGAGCTTCGAGGCGTCGCCGCCGGTGGCGGCCTCGAGCGCTGTGGCGCAGTAGTCAAGCGACTCGGCGACGATGGTGTTCATCGCCACCAGCGGGCCGGCGATCGACTGGTTCGAGCCGACGGCGCGGAACTCAAACCGGTTGCCGGTGAAGGCGAACGGGCTGGTGCGGTTGCGGTCGCCGGCGTCCTTGGGCAGGTGCGGCAGGACGTCGACACCGACCGCCAGCGTGCCCTTGGCCAGCGACGACTCGGCGGCGCCGTTCTTGATCTGCTCGAACACGTCCGTCAGCTGGTCGCCTAGGAAGATCGAGATGATCGCCGGCGGGGCCTCGTTGGCGCCGAGCCGGTGGTCGTTACCGGCCGAGGCGACGACCGAACGCAGCAGGCCCTGGTGCTTGTACACCGCACGGATCACCGCGGCGCAGAACACCAAGAACTGGGCGTTCTCGTGCGGCGTGTCGCCCGGATCCATCAGGTTGCCGTGCTTCGAGCTGCCGAGCGACCAGTTGACGTGCTTGCCCGAGCCGTTGACGCCGGCGAACGGCTTCTCGTGCATCAGGCAGGCCATGCCGTACTTGTCGGCGGTCTTTTTCAGCACCGACATGATCAGCTGCTGATGGTCGGTCGCCACGTTGGCGGTCTCGAACATCGGGGCGAGCTCGAACTGACCGGGGGCCACTTCGTTGTGGCGGGTCTTGATCGGCACGCCGAGCTTGCAGAGCTCACGCTCGGCGTCAAACATGAACGCCAGCACCCGGTCGGGGATGTGGCCGAAGTAGTGGTCGTCGAACTCCTGGCCCTTGGGGGGGGCGGCGCCGAACAGCGTGCGGCCCGAGTTCAACAGGTCGGGGCGGGCGTAGTAGAAGCTCTTGTCGATCAGGAAGTACTCCTGCTCGGGGCCGGCCGTCGAGGCGACGAACGCCTTCTCGTCGTGGCCGAACAGCTTCAGGATGCGGTGCGCCTGGGCGTCGAGGGCCTGCATCGAACGCAGCACGGGGGTCTTCTTGTCGAGCGCCTCGCCGGTCCACGAGACGAACGCCGTGGGGATGCAGAGCGTCGTGCCGTTGGGGTTCTCGAGGATGTAGGCCGGGCTGGTGACGTCCCAGATCGTGTAGCCGCGGGCCTCGTGCGTGGCGCGGATGCCGCCCGTCGGGAAGCTCGAGCCGTCCGGCTCGCCCTGGCAGAGTTCCTTGCCGCTGAACTCGCTGAGCGTGCTGCCCTCGGCGGTGGGCGCCATGAAGCTGTCGTGCTTCTCCGCGGTGCCGCCGGTGAGCGGGTAGAAAATGTGGGTGTAGTGCGTGGCGCCGTGCTCGAGGGCCCAGTCCTTCATCGCCGAGGCGACGATGTCGGCCACGGCCGGGTCGAGCTTCTCGCCGGCGTCGATCGTGCTCATCAGCGACTTGAACACGGTCTTCGGGAGCCGGTCTTTCATCTCCGACTTGTTGAAGACGTTCGAGCCGAACAGGTCTTGTGAGGGGGTCTTCGCGAAATCGAAGCGCGAGCCGCTCGCCTCGTAGCTCGAGGCCGTCGCGACGGCCGCCGAACGAGGCGATACGCCGCCCGAGGACCGTTTTCCGCCAGTGCCGTTGCCGTCAATCGTCATGCTCATCGAACCACTTACTCTGCAGAAGGGAGGGAGGGGTACAGAAGGGCCTCTAAGAGAATTACTTGCTTAGAAGGTTAGCGCGGTGAGTGTCGCGCAGCCGGCCGACTCCACCTCGGCGGGCCTGTGCTCATGCTACCGAAGCCACAAGCCCCGGGGTACCACTTGGCTAGCGCCGAGTCTGAAAACTTTGGCCGAATCGTCACAAAGCGCAATATCGAAGGCCGGCAGGGCCCTATTTTGCGCGCCGAGTAGGCAATGCCTGCCCAGCAAGCAGGCGGACCAGCCGTTTCACGCCCAGCGAGCGGGCGCCCTTTGCGGTCGCTACTATGGCGTCTCGTCAACCCACACGAGCCGCGCATCGAGCCAGTCGGCGTGGTCCAGTTCATCGCCGCGGTCGGCGAAGTCGGCCACAAGCACCAGCCCGGCGGCGCCCGCAAGGTCGACGTCGATCGGTGTGGGCGCCTCGCCGCCGCGGATCACGGGAGTCTCATGGGCGAGATCGAGCGCGCCCTCGACGATGCGGTAAACGCGGAACACCACGCTGCCTGGCGCCGCTTGGCGAGGCTCGGCGGCGAGTTCGGCGTCGCGCACCGCGGAGTCATCAACACCCACCTCGCATTGAAAGCGGAGCCCTTGCCCCGGGTCGACCCGGTAGACAAGCCGCGAGGCGGCGTGGACCGCGAGGCCTTTGAGCCGCCGTTCGCCGCCCGAGCTAAGCGGTTCGCCACGCAGGTTCTTGTCGGCGCCCAAACGCCACGAGAGATCGAAGTAAGGGGGCTGCTGGTAGTCGACCGGCTTGAGGTCGGAAAGGTAAGTCACCGCGTCGCCCGACAGCGGCTGCAAGAAGGTAACGTCGCTCGCCTCGGCCTCGACCGCGAGCGGGTCCGCAAGCCCGCTCGGCGCCACGCTGAGCGACGCTCCGTCGGGCTCCACGCTCACGCGCTCGGCTAGCAGCAGCGACCCGTCGGCGAAGCCGACAGCGCACGCCGCGGGCGTGGCGGGCGCCCCGGCGCCGTTCAGCCGGACGGCGAGCACTCGCTCCAGCGCGATTTGGACCGGCGCGCTTTCGCTATTGCTTGCGCCCACGGCAAGCGACACCGCCCCGCCATCAACCGCCACGATCCGGCCGTCGAGCCGATCGCCGCCGACCAAGTAAACACGATCGGCGCCGACCGCCTGGTCGTGGCTCGAGTCGGCGAGTTGCGCGGCGCTCGTCCCCTCACGGGCCGCTTCGAAGACGATCCAGCGGACCGTCGCGCGGGGCGCCGCCAGTTCGCCAAACAGCTCGGTTCGGACCCACAGCCCGTGGGCGTCCAATCGGACCGACCCGTCGGCCTCCCAAGAGTCGGCGGCCGTCACGCGCGAGCCGTCGGCGAGCAACACGTGGGGCGTGCTGGCCTGCTCGGGCGGTCGCCCCCAACGAACGAGGTCGTTCTGGCGGAGCGGGCCGAGCGGCGCCGGGGGGTCGTCGCCCTCGTGCGCGGCGCCGGAGTCTTCCGGCAAACGCAGCATCAGGCCGCTCGCTTCGGACCAAGCCACCAAGCGAGCCGACTCGACGGTGCGTCCGTCGCGCAGCAGGGCGTCGCGCCGGTGCGTCTCGGCCGACGCAGCGCTTGGAGAGAACAGGCTGCACAGGACCAGCACGAGGAGCGCTGGCGCATCGGGCGTGCGGTGGATCATCGCGTCTGCGTGGTTATCGCTGGAAGATCGGGATCGTGTTGTTCGGTATCTGCAGCACGACGCAGGCCATCGCCGTGCCGTAGTGCGGTCCGTTGCTGTCGTTCCACGAGCCGTCGCGTTGCTGACGGGCGAGCAACGCGTCGCGGGTGACGGGGTACCAGCGCGCCCAGCGGGCGTCGCCCGCCTGCCACATCGCCTGCATGCCGTAGTACATGCCGTAGAAAAAGTGCGAGTTGCGTTCACGCCGCACGACCTGCGGCATCTGCGCCTCGAGATAAGCGAGACCGCTCTCGACCGACTCGTCGTCGTAAACGCCCGCGCTGTAGAGCGCGACCACACCGGCCGCCGAACGGGGGAACATGCTCGAGCGGTCACGCGGCGTGTAGCCGAAACCGCCGTCGGGGTTCTGGCAGCGTTTGACGTACTCGATGCAGCGTTCGACGGTCTGGCCCGGCACGTGGATGCCGGCGTTGCGGGCCGCCCGCAGGGCCATGATCTGGCAGATCGTCACCGAGATGTCGGCGTCGACGGGCTTGGGCTGGTAGCGCCAGCCTCCCTCGTTGTTCTGGGCCGAGATGATCAGCCGGATCGCGCTGGCGAGGCGGTCGCGCAGGTCCTCGCGTTCCGTCATGCCATAGGCCTCGGCCAGGAACAGCGTGGCGAAGCCGTGGCCGTACATCGGGCCGTGGCTGGTGGCGCCGTCCACAGCGATGAAGCCGCTCGCCTGGGTGTGGCGCAGCAGGTAGTCGATCGCCCGGTCGATCTCGTCGCCGTACGGGCCGCGGCCGGGCGAGCTGCCGCTGGAGAGAAACGCCATGCCGGCCAACGCGACGATCGCCGGGTTCTTTCCCATGCCGCGGCCCGCGTAGGAGCCGTCGGGCTGCTGGGTCGAGGCGAGGAACTTCAAGCCGCGATCGATGGCGGCGTCGGCCGGGGCGACCATCGCGGCCGCCTGCGCGGCGGCGTCTTGCGCCAGCGCGACCGGGGCCGAGGCGAGTAAGACAAGGATGATGAGTGCGAATCGGGACGCCGCGATCACGGTGCGGCCTCTTCCTCTGCCAGACGCTGGAAGTACTTCTGGATCTCTTCGCGGTACTCCGGCAGGAAGTCCTCGGAGCCCGACTGCAGCATCTGCTCACGCACACGCTCGGGCAAATGGCCCCACGCCTGCTTGAGAGCCTCGGGCATCGGCTTGCCGGCGGCGCCGCCGGCGGGGGCCGACCCCATGCGGGTCGTCGAGCTGCGCGCGGCGCTCTGCGCGGTGGTCGAGCCGGCCGGCTTGCCGGCGCCCGGCTTGGGAGCGCCCGGCTTGCTCCGCTGGCTCGCCTGCTTCTTGCCCTGCTCTTTCTTGGATTGGCTCGGGTTCTGGCAGCTCTGGCACTGCTGCTCCATCTTGGCGATCAGCGCTTCGAGGTCGGCCACGACTTGCTTCTGGGCCGTCAGCGCCACGGTGCCCGTGTCGCGGTCGGCCAAACGCTGCTCGGCTTCTTTCATGCCGCCCACGATCTTGTCGAGCGGCGACTCGCCCAAGTCCTCGCCCGCGCCGGGGCCTTGCGGCAGTTGCGCGCCGGCGGCGCCGGGCCGGCGCATACGTTCGAGCGTATCGCTGTCGGGCACGGCGATCCAATCGGGCGTCGGCGCCAGGGGGCGGTCCTTGGCGCCGGCGGGCGGCGCGGTGGGGGCGAGCAGGCCGCCCAGGTCGCCGCCGAGCAGGCTGTCGCCCAACCCACCGGTGGGAGGGCGGTTGGGAGCGGCCTGTGCATCGCTTGCGGCGATCACGCCGATTGTGGCTACGCAGAGCATCGCCGCGCAGAGCGTGGCCGCCATCGCGGCTGTGGGATTGGTCGACTTCACCTGAGGACGCCTAGGGGTTGAGTCGGGGGCGGTGGCCGCATCACTCGTCATTATTCCGACGCGCGAGCTCCAGCACCAGTTCCATCAGTCGATTCTGCTCCTCGGCCAGCTGGCGCCCGGTGCGCCAATCGGCCGATTCTTCGTCGCCGGCGGCGTCGGCCTCGAACAAACCGGTGCGGCCGTTGAGCTCCATCTGCATCAGCCGCAACATCTTCAATTCAGCCACATCGATCGGCGAGGGGGGAGGCGACTCGCCCCCATCCCCTGCCCCGCTCGGCGGCGGCGCCCCCTCTTGCTGCTGCTCGTTGAGCTCCTGATTCTGCCGCAAAACCTCGGCCACGTGTTTAAGCCGCGTCAGGGCGGACAGTTCGGCTTGCTGGGTCTGGCGGCCCAGGTCGGCCCGGGCCAGGCGTTCCAGCGCTTGCCCCATATCGAGCGACGCGCCGCTGAGGGCCATCTCGAAGACCGGCCGGCTGGCCATCTCCTCGGCCGCCGCCGTGACCTCTTCCCGCAAGCCGAATTGTTGCTGTCCGATCGTGCGTATCGAATCACGTTGGGCTTGCGCTTCTTCGCTAAGTTTCAGCGTGCCGTCGAGCACCGCGCGTTGCGTTTCGACATAGCCGTCGATCTTGGCCTTCAGCTTGTCGAGCAGCTTCTGAGCGACTTGGTCCTCGAGCTGCTTGATGCGTTCTTCGAGTTGCTCCTGCGCTTCTTGCAAGCTCTCCTCGGCCTCGGCGAGCTGCTCGTCTTGCGGCTGCTGCTGGTCGCCCTCTTGCTGACCTCCCTGCTGCTGGCCGCCTTGCTGGCCCGATTGCCCGCCCTGCTGCGACTGCCCGCCCTGCTGCGACTGGTCACCCTGTTGCGATTGACCACCCTGTTGCGATTGGGCGATCTGCTCGCCGCCGCGTTGGGTGCTCTGCCCGGCGGCCGGCGCGGTGAGGCGGTCGAGCTGACGGCCCAGTCGCTGCGCGTCCTTGGCGAGCTGCTCGCGCTCGGCGCCGTCGGGCGATTGGCCCCCTTCGGTTTGGCGACGCATCTCGCCGAGCTCTTGCTGCAAGCCGGCGAGTTTCTCGCTCGCCTCGCGGAGCCGCTTGGCGAGCTCTTCGGCGTCGCCGGCGCCGCGTTGGCGGAGCGCCTCGAGCATCTCGCGCAGGTCGTCGGCCGCTTGGGCCTGCCCCTCGGCCGCGGCGCCGAAGCGGCTGTTGGCCACGTCGCGGGTGGCGCTGCGGAGCTTGCCGGCGGTCGAGCGCTCCTGGGCCTCGGCCAGCGCGTCGGATACGGCGTCCTTGGCGCCGGCGGGACGGCCGGCGGCCTCGGCGCCAGACTCTTGGTCCGAAGCGTCCTCCGACGACTCGGCGAGCCGGCGCATCGCCTGCTCCAGCTTCGCGAAGCGGCGGCCGATCTCGTTCTGCTGGGCGGCGAGTTTCTGGCGGGCCGCGCTGCGTTCCATCCGGTCGAGCTCGGTCGACGAGGCGAGCTCCGCCGCCTCGCGCACCGTGGCGTCGCGCAGCTCGCGCTGCGCCTCTTCGAGCGCGGCCAGCTCCTGGGCGAACCGCTGGTAGTCGGCCCAGCCGGCGAGCGACTCGGCCGCCTGCTCGAGCGTTTCGATCGTGTCGTCTTGCGCGGCGGCGGCGCCGGCAAGCGACTCGCCCAACGCGGCGCGGTCCTCCGCGTTGGGCTCGCCCGTGAGGGCCTCGGCCAAGCGGCGGCCGTCGGCGATCGCCCGCTGGGCGTCGGGGAGTGTCTCGCCGGCGAGCCGGTCGAGCTGCTCCTTCGCGCCGGCGAGCTGGCCGGCCAGTTCGGGCCGCTCCAGACGGTTCCGCTCGATCGTGCGCTGCATGTCGGCTGCCAGCCGGGCGGCGCCGCGCCGCGGGTCGGCTACCGCGGCCGCGGCCTGGCGTTGCTCGAAGCCGAGCGTCGTGAGCCGGTCGACCGTGTCGCGACTCACCGGGGCGCCCTGCTGAAGGTCGATCCCCAGCTCGCCGACCCGCTCGCGGGCCTCACGCTCGGCGTCGAGGCCACGCTGGATCTCGGCCAGCAGTTCCGACTGCTGCTCGGCGAGTCGTGAGTCGATCTCCTCGTCGGTGACGATCGTCACCCGCCGCGCGATCGGCGCCTCGCCGACGCCCGGCTTGTAGTCGGTCGCTCGGGCGGTGAGCGTGAGCAGGTCGCCGGGGGCGAGGCCCATCGGCTCGAGGTCCCACGACTCGCTCGCCACGCCACGCGCGGGCGGGTCGTCGAAGCCGCGGGCCGGCGGCTGCGGATTTCCTTCGTCGAGCGTGAGCGGCTCGATCTCCTCGGCCTCTTCGGCGTCGCCGCCGATGGCTTGACGCGTGCGGGCGACCTCAACGGTGTGGACCGCCAGGTTGTCTTCGGCCGATACGCGCAGCTCGATCAACGCCCGCGCGGAGACGTACAGGTCGTCGATTGGCTCGAGCCAGACGACCTCGGGGGGCGTGTCGGGCTCGACCACCAGCTCGCGCCGCGGCCCGTATCCAACGAGGTCATCGGGGCTCGTCAGCCGCACGCGGTAGCCGACGCTCTCGCTGCGCGGCCGCGCTCCCTCGGCGGCCTGTGGGAGCGTGGCGATCCACTGATCGGGGGCGACCGCAAAACGCGAACCAATTCCCACTTGCTCATCGGACGAAGCCTCCAGCGGCGCCAACTCGGCGGCGATCGTCGAGCCGTCTTCGAACTCGATGGCCGCGGCGCTCACCGCGGAGCTGGTTTCACCCGAGACGGCAAGCGACGTGCCCTCCAGCACGCGCGCGTGCCCCGTGAACTCCGCCGGCGGCAGTCCTGAGTATTCGGGCGGGCGGGCGTTGACAACCATCGACGCCACGCCGGGCGGGTCGACCACCTCGACGTCGATCCAACGCATCGTGTCGTCGTCGCCGCCGGTGGCGCGGTAGGAGAAGGGGCGTTGCACCGATTCGCGTTCGGCGACCAGCCGGTCGCCCACCGGCCGCATCGGGCGCCGCTCGATGGTCGCGTTGTCGCCGCTGCGGAACAAGATCTGGGCGTCGGCGGGCGGCTCGCCATTGAGGTCTTCGAGCACCGCCTCGAACGGCTGCCCCTTGGCGAGCCGGGTGACCGGGTCGACGAACGCCAACTGGTTGCGGCGTGGCCACGGCGCGTCGGCCCACGGCGCCACGAGCCTCGTGGCCGCCAGCCCTAGCGACGAGGCGTCGACCACAGCGAACAGCACGAGCGCCGCCACGACACCGGCCACGGCGTGGGCCGCACGCCGGGCGGGCGCCGGGTCGACGATCCCTTCGAGGTCCATCGCCTCGGTGTCGACCGCCGCCCGCACCACCACCGCCCGCCGCAGCTCGGCCGAGCCGGCCGTCGTGTCGCCCTGCGACTGCTCGGCGAACTCCAGGGCGCTCGCCAGCCGGCTGCCGAGCTCCGGGTGGCGCTGCTGCAACTGCTCGGCCACGGCGAGTCGGTCGACCGACTCACGCCCCGGCCGGGCGAAGCAGCGGCGCCAAGCGAGCGCGCCCACGGCGACGACCAACCCCGCGGCGAGCCAGCGCATGCCGGTGTCGTTCATCCGCGAGACGGCGTCCACAGCCATCAGCAGCAGCGCGACGCCGAGCACCAACGCCACGACCCATCCCACACCCTCCCACCACCCGAGACGACGGGTGCGAGCGACGATCTGGTCGATGCGTTGGAGAAGGCGTTCGGGCACGGGTCAATTCAACGAGGGCGGTCAGTTGGTGGAACCACGGATATCACGGATTATAGATGGCCACAAAAAGGCACATAGAAACACAAAAAGAAACTGTTCAGGTATCGGCTTTCGGCGAATGCCATGGTCCTTTTAGTCTTCGTGCGTTCTTGTGCCTTTTCGTGGCCATCGTCATCGGTGCCCATCCGTGCAATCCGTGGTCAAAGCATCGCAAAGCGTTTTCGCAGCACCCACTCGGTCACCAGGCAGCCGCAGATCGCAAGCAGCAGCGGCCAGCGGTTCCACAGCTCGACGGGCGGCAGCGACTCGATCGGCACACGCCGGCCGCGCGGCAGGGCGTCGGCGATCTGGTCGGCGTCGGCGAGCGTGAAGTAGGCGCCGTGCGAGCGCTCGGCGGCGGCGGTCATCGCGGCGCTGTCGCGCTCCACGTGGGCCAGCTCGCCCGGCGGGGCGGCGATCTCGAACTCGGCGATCACCGGCCCCGTCTCCTCGGCCCCCGGCGCGCCCGTGGGGGCGTCGGCCAGCAGCGCCCGGTAGCGGCCCACCGGCAGGCCGGAGAGTGTGGCGTCGTAGCGGCCCTGGCTGTCGGGGCTCGAGCGCATCGCCACGCGCCGCTGCGCCTGGCCGGTCGACTCGATCAACAGCCGCGGCTCGGCGCCCTCGCCCGGGGCGAGACGCTCGTCGCGGTAGCGCAAACGGAGCCGCACCGGCTCGCCCGCCTCGTACAGCTTGCGGGTCGAGGCGAGCTCGACCCCCTCGCCGCCGGCCGTGAGTTTGCCGCGGGCCAGCTCGCGGATCGCCTGCACCCAGTAGCGGGCGAAGTAGGCGTCGCCCACCCGGTACCGCCAGCTCCAGGAGCTGTCGAACGCGTGCATCAGCACCCGCCCGGCGCCGTAGAACTGCGAGACGATCATCGGCGCCGCCTCGCCCGTGGCGAGCTTAGCCCGGGGGTGCACGGCCAGCACGCGGGCGGCGGGCTTCGGCGCGCCGACCTCGGCGTACCAGTACATCGGCGCCAAATTTCTCCAAACGCGTGATGACTGCTGCGGAGAATCGTCGAGCTGCATCGAGGCCGACAGCTCGCCGAGTTCCGTCGGCCGAACGACGAAGCCGGGGTCGGTCACGGCGCCGTCGTGCGCAAGCTCGGTGATCGACACCGGCGCGAGCGCGGCGAAGTCGGCCGAACGGCCGAACTCCCACGGCAGGTGCCGCGGCCCGGCGACCATCGCCAGCCCTCCCCCTTCGGCGCTGACGAAACGGGCGACCTCGGCCCAGATCGATCGCGGCAGCAGCGTGGGATCGAGGTCCACCAGCAGGATCACGTCGTACGAGTCGATCTCGTCGCGGCGGAGCGGGAACCGGCCGAGCGCCGTGAGGTCCGACTCGACGTACCCATAATCGGCCTCCTGCAAGAAAGTGCGCAGCTTGATCGTCTCGTCGCGCTCGAGCAGGTGCTTGAGGTAGCGATACTCGTAATTGGGGTAGCCGGCGGCCAGCAGCACGTTGATCGCGTCGTCGCGCACGCGAAGCGTGTGCGAGAGTTCGAGATCGGCGGCGTCGGCGGCCGCCAGCTTCTTGTCGTCGCCGCCGGCGAGCAGCTCGGCTCGGAGCGTGTAGCGTTGGACCCCCGCCTCGGTCGGGCGGTGCAGCAGCCGCACCGGCTTGGCGGCTTCGCCGGCGCCGATGGCGAGGGTCTCGTCGGCGAGCACACGCTCATCACCCTCGCGGCGGAGCGACACACGCACGCGCTCGCCCTCCAAGCCGCGGGTGTGGAGCGTCGCCCGGAAGCTCACCAGGTCGTCGACGAACGCCGCGTCGTCGGCCAGCAGCTCGGCGAGCCGCGCCTCGGGGGGCGCCTCGTCGCGGCCCAAGCCGACAAAGTAGAGCGGCGCCCCCGCCCGGCGGGCCGCCTCGGCGGCGTCGGCGAGCGAACGGCCGGCGGTGTTCTGCCCATCGGTCAGCACCAGCACGCCCTGCGGCGTGGCCCGATCGGCGGCCGACACGACCGCGGCGAGGGTCTCGCCGAGGCGCGTCGTCGCGGCGCGCGGCTCGCCGAGGCTGGCCAACCGGTCGGCCATGCCCGACGCTCCGCCGGTCAAGTCCGATTCATCCGCCAACGCTTCGCCCGTTCCCCCCTCGCCAACGAACGCCAAATCGATCTCGTAATCTTCGGCGATCGCGGCGAGCAGCGCCGCGTTGTCGCGGGTGAGCAGCTCGCGGGCCAACGCGTCGCGGGTGGGCGACGCGGCGCCCGCCGCGGGGCGGAAGGCCTCGGGCAGCTCGCCTTCGGCGTACGGGTCGGCGGTGGCCATGCTCTGCGAGCGGTCGAGCACGACCGCGAAGCGAGGCCTCCCGGTGCGGGCGCCCGACAATAGCGCCTCGCTGAGCATCGCCATGATCAGGAGCACGGTCGTCACACGCAGCAGGCCGAGCAGCGTGCGCATCGAACGGCCGGCGGGGGTCCGTTCGCGGCGGTAGCAATAAAACACCAGCGCCGCGGCGCCGGCGATGAACAGCACCGTCAGCCAAGGCGCCCAAGACCAAGTGGTCTCGAAACGCCAAGTGGCGGCCGTCTCAGCGGCCTGGGCGAGCAGCGGCGTTGTAAGAAGATTCGTCACGCCCGGGCCCTCCCAAAACGCTGCGCGAGCAGCGTCTCGAGGAGCACCAGCGCGAGCGCGATGTGCAGCATCCAGCGGTGCACGGCCCAACGGCCGAGAGTCGAGGCCTGGTCACCCGCCACGGTGTCGCCCCCCCGGCGCACGGTGACCGACCGCGGGAAGCGCTCGGCCGACGCCCGGCGGGGGTCGCTCTCACGCGGGTCGACGTTCACGGCGACTGTTCGCAGCGGCGCGGCGCCCCCTTCGGCGGTGAAGCGGTAAACGCCCGCCCGGTCGGCGCCGGCGTAGGTCCATTCCTCGGAGTCGGCCGGCACGTCGATCGTCTCGCCCCGTTGGTCGGGCCGGTCGACCTCGAGCCGCCTGGCGCCCGCTGCGGCGGCGACGGTGATCGGCTCGCCCACCAGCACGCCGCCCGACGCCGCCACGCCCGACGCCACGTAACGCAGCGTCTCGTGAACGAGCGGCAGGAAGCTCGGCCAGGCGGGCAGCGCCGTCCACGGCTCGCCGCCGGCCGGGTCGACCGACGCGAGCGACCCGTCGGTGGTGAACCAAGCGCAACGCCCGGCGCCGTGGTCGACGGTCACCAGCAAAGGGTCGCCGTTCTCGAGCGTGAGCGCGACACGCGCCGTCCCATGGTCCGCCCGTTTGTCCGCGGCGTGCGGCTCGATGGCGAGCGGGAAGTAGCGGCTCACCGGCGTGGTGAGCAGCCCCGCCGCCTCGCGGCCGCGGAACGGCGCGACGATCGGGTGGCCGTACTCGAGCGGGTCGACGCGGTACGACGCCCGGCTGACCGGTTCGCCGAGCGCGGCGGGCAGCAGTGGGCTAGATGGGTGATCGGCCGCAACGCTGAAAGAGGGTTGCTCCGATCGGCGGTCGCTGCCGAGCAACCGGAAGGGGTTGTCCCGCCCTGGACGCCACACGGCCGCCTCGAACGTGGAGCCGAACGTGCGGTTGTAACGCTCGGCGTCGACCCGGTCGCCCAAGAAGAAAATCACCCCGCCGCCGCCTCGGACGTAGCGTTCTAGTCGCGTTGTCTCGTCTTGGGTGAGCCTCGCGACGTTGCAGAAGAAGACCGCGTCGTACTCGGCAAAGTCCAGAGTCGCGAGCTCGGCGTCGGAGACGACCAGCGGCCGGAGAGCCGCGTCGCGCGAGCCGGTCGGGTTGAGGGCGTCGGCCACGTAGCGGGCGGCGTCCCTTCGGCCGGCCACGAGCAGCACCCGCACGTGGGGCCGCACGCCGACGACGAGGCGTCGCGAGTTGTCGATCGTCAGGGCGTCGGCGCCGAGCCGCACCTCCACCACCCGCTCGCCCGGCGTCTTGAACGTGTGAGAGAACTCGACCACGGTCGGCTGATCGGGCGCCAGCTGCAGCCGCTGCTCGTCGACCGGCAAGCCGTCGACCACCAGTTCGGCGACGACCGGTTCGTCGTTTTGCGCGGCAGCCGCGCCGAAGCGGCTCACCTCGGCCGTGATCCGCACCGGGCGGCTCGAGGTGGGCAACGGATCGGCGATCTCGACCCGCGAGACGGCCCGGTTGGGGGCTCCCGTGAGGCCGACGTCGACGACCGACACCGTGGCCAACTCGGCGAGAGAATCAACGACCGATCGCAAGCCGCCGGAAGCGACAGCGATCGTCGCTGCGTACGACGCGGGGGCGCCTTCTGCTGCCGCCGCCCCTTCGAGCGCCCCCCACGTGTTGGCGGCCAGATCGGTGTAAACAATCACCTCGGTCCGTTCGACGCGGCTGCCAACGGCGTCGGCCCGCTCGACGAGCCGCTCGGCGAGGCGGAGCGTCTCGGCCAAGTCGGCGACGCCGTCGGTCGGCTCGATGCGAGATATCGCCTCGACAACGCGCGACCGGTCGCCCGCCGGCTGGGCGAGCGGCGATTGCGAGGCCCCGCCGGCGACGATCACCGAGTGCAGATCGCCCCCGCGGCTGCCGCTGACGAGTTCGGTCGCCAGCCGCTTGGCGACGACGAGCCGGCTTGGCCCGTCGGGGCCTCCCTCGGCCAGGCGCATCGACGCCGAGGCGTCGAGCACCAGCACGCGGTGCGTCCGCACACCGACGTCGCCCAGCCCGGCGTCGAGGAACGGCTTGGCGGCGGCCAGCGTGATGAGCAGCAAGATCAGCGTGCGGATGGCGAGCAAGATCCACTGCTGCAACCGCAGCCGCTTGGCGTGGCGCTCGAGCGCAGCCTTGAGGAACCGGATCGCCGCCCACGGCGTCTCGCGGTGCGTCTGCCGCATCCAGAGGTGGATCACGATCGGCGCAGCGGCGGCCGCGACCCAGCCGAGGATGGCGAGGTTGGCGAAACCGAAGGCTAAGACGATTTGATTCACCACAGAGAGCACAGAGATCACGGAGACAGCGCTTCGATGCTAGTTGGCTAGCCGCACAATTCCGTCCTTCAAGAGTTTGACATTGAAATTGATAAGGAGGCCTATTGGTTTTTTCGCCAGCTTGAGATAGGAGAGCAGCTGGGCTTGATGGATGGCAGCGATGTGGTCCACCGATTTCAGTTCAACAATGATCCGGTCTTCGACCAAGAGGTCGATCCGATAACCTGCCTCCACCAAGTGCCCACGGTATCGCACAGGCAACTCAACTTGGCGCTGCGCCTTGATACCACGATCCAACAACTCGAATGCCAAGCAAGACTCGTAGGCGGATTCGAGCAGCCCTGGCCCGAGTTCACGATGCACCTGCATCGCAGCGTCGACGACATCCCCACTGATCTCGTTGGTGTTCCGTTGCGGCGCCAATCTAATTCTTTCTCTGTGTCCTCTGTGCTCTCTGTGGTGAATCCACTCACCGCACGCGCTGCTGGCGGCGGGCGAGGAACGCCGTCAGCGCTGCGTCCATCGGTTGGTCGGTCCTGAGCCGCACGTAGTCGGCGCCCTGGGCGCGGCAGCCGCTGGCCACCTGATCGAGAAACGCGCCAAACTCCGCCTGGTACGCCTCGCGCAGCCGGGCCGGCTCGACCAAGAGCTCGCCCAATTGCTCCAGGCCTTTGAACTTGGTGGGGTGCATGAACGGGAAGTCGAGCTCCGCCGGGTCGATCACGTGCATCACGATCACGTCGTGCCGGCGGTGGCGGAAATGCTTGAGTCCGGCGAGCAGGCTCTCCGGGTCGTCGAACAGGTCGCTCAGCACCACGACCACGCCACGCCGCGTGAGCCGCTCGGCCAGTTCGTGGAAGATCGGCCCGGCCGAGGTTTTCTCGACCGCCGAGGTCTCCTCCATCACGGCCAGCAGCGAATTGAGCTGCGACGGCGCGCTGCTCGGCCGGATGAGCCGGCGGACTTGGTCGTCGAACGTGGCGAGGCCGACCGCGTCTTGCTGGTGCAGGATCAAGTAAGCCAAAGCCGCCGCGGCGGTCTGGGCGTATTCGAGCTTCGAGAGCGGCGCGCCGCCCCCCTTGCCCGAGCCATCGGACGCCTCGCTGCGGTATTGCATGCTCTCCGAGATGTCGAGCACGAGGTAGCCGATGAGGTTGGTTTCCTCCTCGTACTGCTTGACGTAAACCTTGTCCGACTTGCCGTAGGCCCGCCAGTCGACGTAACGCAGGTCGTCGCCGGGGACGTACTCGCGGTGCTCGGCGAACTCGTTGCTGAACCCCTGGTACGGGCTGCGGTGCAGGCCGGAGACGTAGCCCTCGACGATCCGCTCGGCGCGCAGGCGGAGGCCCTTGAGCTTCGCCAAGGCGGCGGGGTCGAGCAGGCGTTGGGATTGATTAACCACAGAGGCACAGAGGGCACGGAGGATTACTGATCAGCTGTAAAGACAACGGCCCGTCCAGCCTGAGAAGCTCGCTGATAAAAACCGCGGAGTCCTTCGAAATTCTCCCAAAGGTATCCAAAGTCATCCTCTCCAAGCTCCACGTCATACTCGGCCGCGGGAATCATCTGATAGCGTCTTTTCAGTTCCTCTTGATCCAGATCCCTGAGTGCCATAGAGACATCCTTCACCTCGTCTGGTTTTGTAAGGCAGATGATGTAGTCTTCACCTTCGAATAGCCTCTCACCACCTAAGATCGTCAGTTTGAGAGGGTAGTCGCCACCGTCCCAATGGAGATTGCCATCGGTGAGGCAACGATGCAGCCCATCCCATGCTTTATCGGTGTCGTATGACCATTCGTCGTACTCTCCCCCCTCTTCAATCTCTTCAATAATTGCTGACCGATCCACATCGTTCGTCGCAGCAAGTAGCCGTTCCATAACTTCGCCCTCAACTGCAAAGTGAACGCCCAAACAACCCATTGCTACCTCCGTGCACTCTGTGCCTCTGTGGTTAAAACCAATCAAGCCGCCGCTTCGGCGGCGGTGGCGTCGACGAGGGTTTGGATCACGTCGTCCGCCGACACGCCGTCGGCCTCGGCGTTGAAGTTCGTCACGATGCGGTGCCGCAGGACCGGGGCGGCCAGGGCCTTCAGGTCGTCGAGCTCCACGCAGTGGCGGCCGGCGAGCGCCGCGCGGCTCTTGGCCGCGAGCACCAGGAACTGGCTGGCCCGCGGGCCGGCGCCCCAGCTCAGGTAGCGCTCGACCACTTCGGGCGCCGCGGCGGCGCCGACGCGGGTCTGACGCACGAGCTTGATTGCCCAGCTCGCCAGGTGGTCGGCGCACGGCACGCGGCGCACGAGCTCGCTCATCGACAAGATGTCTTCGGCCGTGAGGGTCGATTCGATGGCGTGCTGGGCGCCGGAGGTCGTCGCTTTGACGATCGCCAGCTCTTCGCTCTCGGTCGGGTAGTCGACCTTGACCATGAACATGAACCGGTCGAGCTGCGCCTCGGGGAGCGGGTAGGTCCCTTCCTGCTCGATCGGGTTCTGCGTCGCGAGAACGAAGAACGGGCTGGGCAGCTTGTGGCGCTCGCCGCCGACGGTGACCTGCTTCTCCTGCATCGCTTCGAGCAGTGCGGCCTGCGTTTTGGGCGGGGTGCGGTTGATCTCATCGGCCAGCACGATGTTGGCGAACACCGGCCCCGGCAGGAAGCGGAACTCGCGATGGCCTGTCGCCTTGTCCTCTTGGATCACCTCGGTGCCGGTGATGTCGGCCGGCATCAGGTCGGGGGTGAACTGCACCCGGCTGAAGTCGAGCGACAGCGCGTCGGCGAGCGAGTGGATTAGCAGTGTCTTGGCGAGCCCCGGCACGCCGACCAGCACGCAGTGCCCGCGTGCGAACAGGGCGACCAAGAGTTGCTCGACTACGGCGTCTTGGCCGACGATCACCTTGCCAAGCTCCGCGCGGAGCCGGCGGCTGGCGTCGCCGAGTTGCTGGATCGCTTCGATGTCGGAATCGGGGAGGGTCATGCGGGCGGTGAGGAGGTGAGAGGTGGAAGGCGAGAGGCGAGAGTGGGGAAAGCTGTCAGCGGTCAGCATTCAGCGGTAAGAATAGGAGCGGTAGGGCGCAGCCGGAAATAGCTGAGAGCTGACCGCTGAGAGCTGATCGCTCACACTTAAACGCGCCAGCCCCGCTTCGGGTTCCTTCCGCGGCGCCGGGTGGGGGCCCAAAACGTTGATTCCGTCCTTCCCGGCGACCACCAGCACCCTCTCGCCGCCGAGCGAGGCGGCGGAAACATTCGCCCCTTCGCCTCCCAGCGGCGTGAGATCGACCGGCTGCCGGGCGAGGCCGCCCGTGCGGGCGTCGAGCGTGTAGAGGGCGTCGCGGGTCGGCCAGAAGACTTCGCCGCCGGCCAGGCAGCCGCGGCCCATGCCGCGCAGGCCGGCGTGGTCGCTCTCGGGCCAGGCGTAGCGGCGGGCGCCGGTGAGCGCGTCGTGGCCCCGGACGCGGCGGCCGGACGTGACCAGCACTCCCCGATCGACGCCCAACAGTTCGCCCTCGGGATCGTCCTGCGGCGCCGACCAGAGCCGCGCGCCGCTGGGGGCGTCGAACGCCAAGAGCGAGGGCGAGTCACTCGGCAAGACGAACAGCCGGTCGGCGTCGACAACACAAGCCGCGCGGCTCGAGGCTTCACTGGAAGTCTGGGCGTCGCCGGCCGGCAAGCGGTCGTAAAGAGAGAGCCATCGCACGCGGCCGCTCGTGCGGTCGATCGCGACCACCGCGCCGAGGTTCGTCGCCACGTAGAGCGAGTCGCCCGCGAGCGTCAGGCCGGGGCGCACTGTGTCGGCGGCCGATTGGCTGGCGATCGGCTGCCCGCCGCCGATCGGCGTGCGCCACAGCACGCGGCCGGTCGCGCGCAACGCGCAGAGCACCGAGAGCCGCGGTCGGAGCTCGTCTTCGGCCAATACGGCGTACACGCGCTGGGCGTCGCACGCCGGCGAGCCGACGAAGGTGCTCGACTCGTCGGGGGGTTCGAGATCGAACACCGGCTTGGCCTCGCTCCGCAGATCGAGGCCCAAAATCTTCTCACGCAGAGCCCGCCCGCCGGGCGAAGTGGCGGCTCGCTTCGAGCGAACGGTCGCGTACCACACGCCGTGCGACGCGGTGATCGGCTTGTCATCCGGCGCCGCGCCGGCGGCGTTCGTTCGGCCGCTCAAGAAACGCTGGGGGCCAACGACCACACGGCCGCCCGGCATGAGGCGGATCTGTCCGTTGAGCACACGCACGGCCGCGGGACGCCTGGCGGCAGGGTCGTTGAGGTCGAGTCCGTCTTGGTAGAGCAAACCGTCCTGCGTCGAAGCGGGGGCGCCGGTCGCTAGGTCGGCGGCCCGCAGTTCGCCCTCGTGGCTGTAAAGCAGCAGCGAGTCCATCGTCTGCGGAGCGACTCGTGGTCCTTCGACTTCATCCATCAGGTTCGCAAGGAGACCCAACTGGCGCCGGGCCCGCAATCGTGCTGCGAGTTGTGGGTTGATCTTGTCCAAGGCTTGCGGCTCATCGGACGCCACATCGATCGGCTTGTCCCATTGCCAACCGGCGAGGGGTGCGATCGGCTCGTCTGCAGAGGGTCGCTCTCCCACCGCCGAGATCATCTCGCGGAGGGCGTCGACATAAAGGCCGTCGCGTCCGGCCAAACGGCCCGCCGCATCAGGCGCCCAACGCTCGAGCAGGTCGGCCTCGAGCCTTGCGGCGTCGATCTTTCCAGCACGGAGCGAGGCGACGGCCATGCGGGCCAGCAGGTCGCCGATCGGCGTTGCGCCCTCAGGGCAAACGACGAGACCCGGTACGAGGCTCGGTTCGGCGAGGGTTTGGTCAACCAGCGGCCCGTGCTCGTCGAGGTCGATCCCCGCCAGGGCCACGTCGAGCGGCCTGCCGAACGGGCCGCTGAGGCGGCGATCGCACGAGCGCCACGCGCGGCGGGCGGCCGCCACGTCGCCGCGCTCCAGGGCGACCTCGCCCAAAGCCAGCAGCGCGCGGCCGGCGTGGCTGCTGGCGCGGAGCTCGTCGGCCACCCGTCGCAGCAACGCCTCGTCGCGCCGCGCAAGGCCCTCTTCGAGCCAATCGCGCGCCGTGGCGTCGACCCGCTGGCGGTAGAGGGCGAGCCCTTCGGCGGGCAACGCGGCGAGCAATCGCTGGCAGTGGGCGGCGACCGGCTCGAACAACCCGCTGGGGGCGCCGGTCGAGGTCTTGATCTCGACCAGCTTGCCCGGCTCGTCGGCCGGCAGGGTCTCGAGCAAGTCGATTGCCTCGTCCCAAACGCCCTCGGCCATGAGCGCGCCGACCTGCCGCAACCGGCGCTCCGCCCGGCTGGAGACGCGTTCGGGTTCGAAAGCGATCGCGGGGGCCGGCTCGGCTTCGCCCGCTGCGTCCAACTGCTGGGCGCTGGCTGCGTGCGGGAGGAGATGAATAGCCCCCCAAGCGGCTGTGAGACCAACCAACACGAGCAATCTTCGCGGCGTGGACACCGTCCAACCGTCGCGCAGGGATCGCCAATCAGACTGGTGGGGAGTCGGTCGCACGGGGCGATTGTACCGGCCCCGGCCGAGTTAGACAAAAGCGTCCCCGCGGTGCGAGGGTGGGCAAGATGCGTCGGCTCGCCGCTCGCCGATCGCCAGTCAGTCAGATTTCCGCGCTCGGCCACAGGTGGTAAAGCATCGCGTAAACAACCACGCCGGTCACGGACACGTAGAGCCAGATGGGGAACGCCCAGCGGACCACCGCGCGGTGCTTTTGTCGAAAACGGGCCACCGTCTCGGCGTCGGCGGGCCCGCAGCAGCCCTGGGCGCGGTAGCCGAGGTAGATCGACGCGATGGTGAGGAACGGCACGGCCATCGCCAGCACGACGTGGGTGAGCAAGATGGTCAGGTAAACGTAGCGGACCGGCCCCTCGTGCGTGAAACGGACGCTGCCCACCAGGAAGTGGTAGTACAGGTAGCAGACCAGGAACACCGCGGAGACGGCGAACGCCGAGAGCATCGCCCGCCGGTGGGCGTCCTCCTTGCCCCGCTTGATGAGCCACAGGCCCAGGCAGAGCAGCACCGTGGCCGTCGCATTCAGAGCGGCGTTGAGGTGGACAATCGGGTGGGCGGCGGCGAGCAGGCTCAAGAACATTCTTCAGTCCCAAGGGGGGAGCCACAAAGGAACCAAGGAACGACGAGTGACACAAATCAGACATCTCTCACGTCGCGTCGTTCCTTGGTTCCTTCGTGGTTCTTATTTCACTTTATTTGTAATCCGAGCGGGTGCGGGTGCCGGCGATCCAGGTGCAGGCGGCCAGCATCACCGCGGCGAACACGCCGGTCACCAGCCAACAGAGCCACAGCGGCGGCAGGCCTTCGACCGCGGCCGAGGGGCTCGTCACGGCGTCGCCAATCTCGAGGTACCGCCTCAGGCCCGTCACACCGTAGGTGAGCGGGTTCACGGCGACCACCCAGCCCAAGAGGCCGTCGGCGCCTTGGGGGAACAGCGCTCCGGAGAGCAGCCACATCGGCAGCAGGAACACGCTCATGATGGCGTGGAACCCCTGGGTGCTGTCCATCCGCCAGGCGATCAAAAAGCCGAGCCCGGTGAGCGCGATCGACACGAGCGTCATCATCACCACCGCCAGCAAAGCGTAGGGTACGGTCGGCGTGATCTCTGGCACTCTGGCCCAGCCGAGGGCGAGGAACAGGAGCGCTTGGATCATGGCGATCGCCGAGCCACCCAGCAGCTTGCCGAGCACCATCGCCCAGCGCGGCGTGGGCGCGACCAGCACCCCCTGCAGGAAGCCCTCGTTGCGGTCTTCGATAATGGAGATCGTCGCAAAGATGGCGGTGAACAACAGGATCATCGCCAGCGTGCCGGGGAAAAAGTGGGCGTAGCCCAGGTCGCGTTGGCGGAAGCCCTCGCTGAACAAGAGCCAAAACAGCACCGGCTGCACGAGCCCGCCGATCACCCGGTTGCGTTGACGGAAGAAGCGAACGAGCTCGCGCTCGGCGAGCGCGACAACGACCGGCAATGCGGGAACGGTGTTCGTCATGATTCGGCCTGCTCCTCGGAGCTAAAGAACTTGTGGCCCGTGCGAGCGATAAAAACGCTCTCGAGCGTCGGGCGGCCGATCGTCAGCTCGTCGATCTTGTCGCCGAGCGTTTGGAACAACTTAGGCGTGAGCGCCGCGGCCTCGGGGTGCTCAAGCCGCACGGCGCCGCCCACGACCTTGGCGTCGACCGACAGCGAGTCACGCAGCAGTTGGGCGGCGGCCTCGGGGTCGGCCGTGCGGATCGTGATCGCGTCGCCCCCCACGGTGGCTTGCAGCTCGGCCGGCGCGCCGAGGGCGGCCAGCTCGCCGCGATGGACGATCGCGATGCGGTCGGCCCGCTCGGCTTCTTCCAGAAGGTGCGTGGTGGCGACCACCGTGACGCCCTGCTCCTGGCGGGCCTCGTCGAGGTACCGCCACAGGTCGCCGCGGGCCGCCGGGTCGAGCCCGGTCGACGGCTCGTCCAGGAGCAGCAGCCGCGGCCGGTGCAGCACGCCTTGGGCCAGCTCGGCCCGGCGCCTGAGGCCGCCCGAGAGGGTCTCGACCAAGTCACGGCGGCGGTCGGTCATGCGGAACCGCTCGAGCGCCTCGCCGATCCGTTTCTTGAGCTCCGCGCCCGAAACGCCGTAGAGCCGGCCGTGGCAGCGGAGGTTCTCTTCGACCGTGAGTTTTTTGTCGAGCGCGGGCGACTGGAACACGACGCCCAAGAGCGAACGGACGGCGGCCGCCTCGGTCGCTAGGTCGTGGCCGAACACCGACACCGCGCCCGCCTGCAGCGGCGCCAAGGTCGAGAGCACGCGGAAGAGCGTCGTCTTGCCGCTGCCGTTGGGCCCCAGCAGCGCGAACAGCTCGCCCGCCGCCACGTCGAGCGATAGCCCGCAGAGCGCCTCGCGATCGCCGTAGCGGTGGCGCACGTTATCGACGCGTAAGGCGAGATCGCTGGGCGTGGCGGTGGTGCTCAAGATCAAACCCCGGCCAGCCACAAACCGAAGAGCCACAACGGCACGTACAGCAGGCTCACCCGCAGCAGCCGCCGGGCGGTGCGGTCGTTGCGGTCGGCCAGGAACGCCGAGGAGGCGTTCTGCAGCAGGGCCCACGCCAGCAACGCGAAGACGAAGTACACGACCCCGTCGATCGTGCGCGACGAGATCAGCGGCAACAGGCTCACCGGCAGCAGCAACGCCGAGCCGACCACGGCCTGTGCTCCGGCCCACTTGCCGCTGGGATCGAGAACGGGCGACATGTGGTAGCCGGCCGCGGTGTAGTCTTCGCGGCAGAGCCAGGCGATCGCCATGAAGTGGGGGAACTGCCAGATGTACATCACGCCGAACAGCGCGAGCGCGACGCCGTTCCACGCCCCCCCGCCCGCACACCAGCCGACCAAGATCGGCAGCGCGCCGCTCACGGCGCCCACGGCGGTGTTGGTCCACGAGCGGGTCTTCAGCGGCGTGTAGCAAGCGACGTAAACAAACCAGCTCGCCAAGGCGAGGATCGCAGTCGGCCAACCGGCAGCGATCGTCATCAGCACCGCGCCAAGCGCACAGCTGGTGAGGCCGAAGGTGAGCACCTCGGCGGGCGAGAGCCGGCCGGCCGGCAGCGGGCGGTCGGCCGTGCGCACCATCAGGCCGTCGAGCTCGCGCTCGAGCCACATGTTGATCGCGTTCGCGCTGGCGGCGACGAGCCCCACGCCGAGCGACACGCCAAACAGCATGCCCAGGCCCCAGGGGCCGCCGGCGGCGCCGTAGCCCGAAGCCATGTGCAGCGTGGCGACGATCGCCACGAGCTCAAGCACGACGATCCGCGGCTTGGTCAGCTCGACGTAATCGGCAAGGCGCTCGCGTAGGCCCGACCGCTCGGCGGCGAGGGTGGCGGTGCTCATGGGGAGGCCTCTGGCGGGTGGGACGGGGAGGGAATGGGGATCGTTTCGGATTGGGTCGCCGGGGCGGGCTGGCCGCGTGACGACTCGGCGGCGCCGCTGGCGAGCAATGCCCGGCGGCGGCCCCAGCAGACGGCGGCGTTGGCCGTCGATAGCCCCAGCAGCAGGGAGCCGCCGGCGCCGTGGAAAGTGACCCGGTGCGTCGCCCACCAGCCGCCCACCCGGTGGGCCTCCATGGTAGCGGGCGCGATCGTCTTGGCCCAGCGGGGCAATCCGTACTTCGTCTGCCAAGTTGCGGCGCCCAGGTAAACCTGGAACAGCAGCAGGATCACCATCCGCCGGGCGACGAGCTTCACCGCCGCCGGCCGGTCGGGCTCGCCCCGCGACCGCAAGTAGAACCACACGACCGCCATCGCGACGGTCGCGGCGCCCAGCAGGTGCAGCTTGATGTGCATGGCGAACGACGCGAACGTCGAGCTGGCCGACACGTGCCGCACGGCGGCTCCCAGCGTCAGCTGGAAGTACACGACCGCCGGCAGGGCGATCGCCAGCCGCGCCAGCCGGCCGGCGGCGTGGTGCTCGGCGGTGATCTCGGCGCCCGGCGAGGAGTTCCTCCGCCAGCGCGGCGTGGAGCAGACCGCCAGGAACACGGTAAGCGCGAAGAACAGCGGCCCGGTGCAGCCGTGGATCATCGCCAAGAAGCGGGCGTTCTCGGTGACCCGCAGCCCGCCGAGCACCCCTTGGGCGATCACCAGCAAGACCGCCGCCACGCCGAGCCGTCGCATCCAGCGCCGGTCGTCGCAACGGTAGAGCAGCACGGCGAGCAGGATCGTCACCATCCCCACGCCCGAGGCGAGCAGACGATGGCCATGCTCGATGAACAGGTCCCACGGGCCGTAGAGCCAGGCGTTCCAAGGGTAGAGGAACAGGTTGTAGCCGTAGGTGCTCGGCCAATCCGGCACCGCCATGCCGGCGTCAGTGGTGGTCACGAGACCGCCGACCCACAGCAGCGGGAACGTCGCGCAGCAGAGCAGCCAAGCGACCCGGGGCGGCCAGGGGGAGAAGCTCGGCGTTGAGTTTTTGTTACCCATAAAAAGCGGCCCACGAATACGCGCGGATGAATCGCGAATACTCAGGAATTCAAACCCTTATTCGTTCTTATCTGCGCTGACCGGTGGGCTCCCAACTTCTGCGAGCGAGGCGACATAGGCCGCCAGCTCCCAGATCTCGTTGTCGCTCAACGCGCCGCTCGCCTCGCCTTCGGTCGGCCCCACGGCGGGCATCGGCGCGCCGGCGACGCCCTGGTGGACGCGGCGGTACAGGTCGATCGGCTCTTCGCCGCCGCGCAGCGAGCCGGGCGTGATCGGCCCCGGCGCCGCGGTCACGGGGGGCAACGCCGTGGCGAGCGCCGCCCGCTCGTCGTCGGTCTCGGCCTTGAGGGCCGCTTCGCGGCGCTCGCGGCTCCAGACGTCGTAGTCGTCGAGCGACACCGCGCCGCTCGCCACGAGCCCCTCGCCCTCGGCGCCGTGGCACTTTGCGCAACCGGCGCGCTCGCCGTGGAACAGATCGTGCCCCGCGGCAAGATGCTCGGCGTTCATCCAATCGGATGGCTCCTCGGCCACGAGCACGCGCTGCGGCGCCTCGCGCCACGCCTCGACGATCGGCGAGAGCAGTTGCTCGACCAGACCGTCATCGATCGCTTCGCCGGGGCCCAGTTCCTCGGCGACGAACCACGCGAGTTCGCGTTCCAGCTGGCCGCGGATCGCCAGGTACTTCACGTACTCGACGAGCGTCGCGCGTTCCGTTTCGGCCACGAGCTCGAACGACGGCATCGCCGTGCCCGGCACGCCGCGTTGCAAGACGCCGAGCAAGTCGCCGGTGGTCGGCGGCCGGTTGCGGTAGGTCGATTTCCACTTGAACACCCCGCGGCGGAGGTCGCGTGGGTAAGGGTCTTGGTAAAGCGAGGTCGGCCCGGCGCCGTCGCCGCTGAGGCCGTGGCAATCGGCGCAGTGGCGGCGGTAGAGCCCCAGCGTGACGCCCGCCTCGTGGCTCACCACCGGCCCTGCCGCCTGACGCAGCAGCTCCAGGTCGAGCAATCCCTCGGCGGCCGGCGGCAGCCGCGGCTCGTCGGGGGCGCCGAAGGCGCGCTCTAAGGCGGAGGCGATTTGCCTCTGTTGGCCCGCTGTCAGTCCGTGCAAAACGCCGAGCACGGGGTCGCTACGAAACTCAGCCTCGCGGGGTTGGCAACCTGCGAGTAAAGAGAATACGAGCAGCAGGCCGAACGCGCACACCCACCGACGATCACGCTGAATGACGGTCAATCGGAACTGAGGCGACAAAGGGTCGTGGCGCAGGGGTAAGCGGCGACGGCAGGCGGGCGGCTGGTACATCGTAGGCGAAACGCCCCCCCAGGGCCGGCCCCCTGCGGCGATTTGACGCGTCTACTCGAGCGACGCTCCATCGACCCGCAGCTCGCCGAGCCGTGTCTCGCCGCCAGCTGTGATGCGGATCGTCGCCCGGCCGAGGCGGTCGGTCGTAGGGCCCTCGGTAAAGGTGGCGCCCGCCAAGTAGCCGGTCTCGTGCCAGAACTGGAATCGCCACTCGCCCGCCGGCAGATGGTCGATGCGGAAAGCGCCATCCTCGGCGGTGAGGGTCATGTAGGGGTCGTCGCGCACCAGCACGTAGCCTCGCATGAACGGGTGGATGTTGCAGGCCAGCGGCGTCGGCGTGCCCTCCCCTTCGTCGAGCTGCAACGTGCGGGTGGCCCCGGCGGCGACCACCAGGTTGAAAGCCCCGTTGCGGCGGAACGGGGCGTTCACGTTGTGTGTCGTCGGGTCGGTGTTCTTCAGCAGCAGCGATTGCCCGGCCCTGACGAGCGACACCCGCGGCCGGAACGAGCAACCGGCGTTGTCGACCTCGACCGGCGCAGCCGGCAAAGCGGCCAAGTCGGGGTGGACGGGCGGCTCGGCGCCCCGCACCGGTCGCAGATAAACAAGCGCATTCAGCAGGCCCCCCTCGCTCCCGACCAGCACCCGCTCGTCCACCGGTTTGGCGTCGATGCAGCAGCGGTCGTTCTTGGGGGTGATCGCCACGGGCGCCGGCGCCTCGCCCACCACGACGATCCGGCCCGACAGAGCCCCCCAGCCGGCGGTTTCCTGGGCGTGGGCAGCCGCAGCGAGCACCAGCAGGGCGGCGGTGACGGCGGGATAAAATCGCATCTCGGTATCCGGCTTGTTGCTTAGGGGGCGGCTATTTCTACGGTACTCCCCCCGGTGCGCCGGGTTAAGCCAGGTCTGCCGGCGAAGCCGCGCTTCTTCACGCGGGGGCCCCCAAAGCCTACGATGCCGGGCTCGGATTCCCCTCAGAAATACGACCCCCTAAGCAGCGGCGACGATGAAGGTATTGGTAGTTGGCGGCGGCGGACGCGAACACGCCCTGGCGTGGAAGATCGCCCAGAGCAAGCGGGTCGACACGGTGTTCGTGGCCCCCGGCAACGCCGGCACGGCGACCGAAACGGGCCTGCCGATCGAGAACGTCGATCTGAAAGACAGCGACACCGCCGGCCTTGTGGCCTACGCCAAGGCGAACGACGTCGGTCTCACCGTCGTTGGTCCCGAGGCGCCGCTCACGGCCGGATTGGTCGACGCCCTCCAGGCCGAGGGCCTGCGGGCGTTCGGGCCGTCCAAGGCGGCCGCCGAGCTCGAAGGGAGCAAGGTCTTCTGCAAAGACCTGCTGCGCCACGCCGATGTGCCGTCGGGCGACTACAAGACGTTCCGCCACCAAGAGGACGCCGTGACGTACCTCGAGGAGCGTGAGGACGAGCCGGTTGTGGTCAAAGCCGACGGCCTGGCCGCCGGCAAAGGGGTGATCGTCTGCGACACCCGCCGGCAGGCGCTCGACGCGGTCGAACGAATCGCGGGAGCCAAGGAGTTCGGCTCGGCCGGCGACCGGCTCATCATCGAGGAGCGGCTCAACGGGCACGAGGCGAGCGTGCTGGCGATCACCGACGGGCGATCGATCATCACCCTGCCGCCGGCCCAAGACCACAAGCCGGCCCACGACGGCGACACCGGCCCCAACACCGGCGGCATGGGCGCCTACTGCCCCACGCCGCTGGTCGACGCCGCTCTCTTGGAGCGCGTCGAGGAGCAGGTGCTCGTCCCCACGGTGCACCACATGAAGCGCGCCCGCCGGCCGTTCCGTGGCGTGCTCTACGCCGGGCTGATGATCACCAAGCAGGGCCCCAAGGTGCTGGAGTACAACGTCCGGCTGGGCGACCCCGAGTGCCAGCCGCTGCTGATGCGGCTGAAGTCGGACATCGTCGACCTGCTCGAGGCGACCGTCGACGGCCGGCTCGACGAGTTGGGCGGCCTGGAGTGGGACCCCCGCCCGGCCGTTTGTGTGGTGATGGCGAGCGAGGGCTACCCGGGCGACTACGAGAAGGGCCACGTGATCCGCGGACTCGAAGAAGCCGCCAAATTGCCCGACGTGAAAGTGTTCCACGCCGGCACGAAGCTGATCGACGGCTCGGTCGTGAACACCGGCGGGCGGGTGCTGGGCGTCACGGCCCTGGGCGACACGATCTCGGCCGCGAAGCTGGGCGCCTACAAGGGCGTCAAGTGCATCCGCTGGCAAGGCGCCTGGTGCCGTAAAGACATATCTGACAAGGCGTTGGGGTACTAAGCGGATCGCTGTTGCGTCGGCTTAGCCGGCGATCTACGGTCGCTGGAGATGGCGGGCCGTTTGTGCGCATCCGGCGGCCGCAGGCCGTTGGCATGCGGCTCTTGCCAAATATCTTCGCACTTTTGGGGCGCCGGAGCCGTATACTTCTAAATAAGGTCCTTCCGCGCATTCGCTATGAAATCCCCGCTCCGCATCCTGACGAGACTGCTGCTCGCCGTCGCCCTGGCGACGCCGGCGTTGCCTCTGTACGCCTGCGCATGCGAGGGATGTGGCGCCGAGTCATCGGCAACGCCCGCAGCGCGGTCCTGCTGCTCCGACGCTAAGACCCCGTCTTGCTGCGCGTCGAAGCCCGCCAAACGCGGCTGCTGTAAAGCAGCCCCAATGCCCCATGCCCCCCAGGGCTGCGGGTCGCAAGACTGCGGCTGCGACAGTTGCGGCTGCTCCAACGCAAGCGACGCGACCCACACGCCTCTTGCGCCGGCGCCAGCGGCGCCTTCGGCAAGCGAATTGCTCGCCGGCTTCACGCCGATGACGCCCGACTGGCTGCTGCCCATCGCGTCGCTCCAAGGCGCGATTCTTTGCCCCCCGGCCGACGGCCACGCTGCGCCGCTCTCCCGACAGACGGACTTGTGTGTGTGGATCATTTGAGGGGAGCGTTGCGCGCTCATCTCATACCCCACACTCAAGGTGTCGCTTTTCTTTGGCGACCCGTCTTTAGTCAGGAGACTACTGCGATGAAAATTCTTGGATTGCTCGCCGTGCTGTCGTTCGGCGCCGCGGTTTTCGGCTTGTCGCCTACGTCGGCCGAAACCGCGGCCTGCTGCTGCGGTGAGAGCTGCGTCTGCGAGACCTGCGCTTGCGAGGGCGACGATTGCTGCGGCGACACGTGCTCTTGCGAGGGCTGCGCCTGTGGCGAGACCTGCACGGCGGACGCCGCCGCGTGTTGCTCCGCGACGAGCGACTGCGGCTGCTGTGGCGACGACTGCAAGTGCGAGAGCTGCTCGTGCTGCGAACAGGGCGCCTGCGCCGGCTGCGACGACGGCCAGTGCTCGTGTTCCGAATGCCAGTGCTCGTAACCTCTGTTGCCAACCGCTAGCGGTTGGCGCAACCCGCTGCGGCTTCCCGGCGCTTGTGGCCGGGAAGCCGCTTTTTTTACTCGATTGTTGGGCATCACACGCTACGAGGTCCCTCCGATCGGCTCATCGTGAGTTCTCCCACTCGCAACCGTATTTGCCTTTCTTGGCCGACTCACTAGCATGCCATTCAGGTGTAATATGCTTTGGATGGTGAGATCGAAGGATCTCAGCCGCGTGGCGATCCGTCGCCACGGCGCCACTGAATACTTACAGCCCCCTTTTCCCGCTTTCCCGCACACGGAGACGACCTATGAAATCATTGAACCTGCTGACGGCTCTCTGCATTGCTCTGTTCGGTCTGATGGCATCGCCCACCCTGGCCCAGGGCGCGACTTTCGAGCCGGTCCTCTGCGACGGCGGTGAGGGTTGCACCTGCGACAAAGACAGCGAAGACGAAGAAGAGGAGGAGAGCGAGTTCTCTCCTATCGCTTGCCCCGGCAGCGACTCCTGCGATTGCGACAAGGACAGCGAAGAAGAGGAAGAGGAGAGTGAGTTCTCCCCCATCGCCTGCCCCGGCAGCGACTCTTGCGATTGCGACAAGGACAGCGAAGAAGAGGAAGAGTCGGAGGAATAGGCGACCCTTCGTTTCCGCCGGCGCGTGATTGACGCTCAAGCCACCCGACGCGATGCGTCGGGTGGCTTTTTTTATCGGCTTGGCTATCGAACGCCTCGCCGCCCCATACGCCACGCCGAGGTTCGTTGCGTGGGGCGACCCCCGCGCGCTACGATGGCGTGCCCCCCTTCCCTGCCCCCTACTCCCTGACTCCTCGCCCCTCTGCATGACACCCTGGCGATACGCCCTTCGCAGCCTGTGGCAGTTCCGCCGTTCCAACACGGCGGTGGCGCTCGGCGTGGCCACGGCCGCGGCGGTGCTCACCGGGGCGCTCGTGGTGGGCGACTCGGTCCGCGGCAGCCTGCGCGATTTGACTCTTCAGCGCCTCGGCCGCGTCGACCACGCCGTTGTGGCCCGCCAACCGTTCCGTGCGGCGCTCGCTGACGAGCTCGTGGCGACCGAGGGTTTCGACGCACGCTTCGATGGCGCCGCCCCGGTGCTCTTGCTGCAGGCCTCGCTCACCAGCCGCCAAGACGGCCAGACACGTCGGGCGAATGACGTGCAGATCGTTGGCTGCGACGAGCGATTCTGGGCGTTCGACCCCCGCGGTGATGAGCAGCGTGGCCAAGGTGTTCGCCTCACACCGGCCGTGGCCGAGGAGCTCGGCGCCGCGGCGGGCGACGAGATCATGCTGCGATTGCCCACAGTCGAAGCGCTGCCGGCCGACAGCCCGTTGGGCGAGAAGACCGACACCACGGTCGGCCGACGCATGGCGATCGACGGGATCATCGCCGCCGAGGGGATCGCGCGGTTCTCGCTCGCCCCCACGCAGCTCGCGCCGCGCACCGTGTTCCTACCGCTCGAGCGGCTCCAGGAGCTGCTCGATCAGCAAGGCAAGGCGAACGCCCTGCTCATCGCCGCCGAAGAACCGACCGATCAACCGGCGACCGTGTGGCTCGAGCAAAACCTGAAGCCGCAACTCGCCGACTACGGCCTCTCGGTCGACACGCCGCGGGCGGGGTTGTTGCAGCTCGAATCGAACCAACTCGTGCTGCCGGAGGCGGTTGTCGACGCCGCCCGCACGGTCTTCGCCGACAGCGAGCCGCAGCCGGTGGTCACGTACCTGGCCAACTCAATCCTGGTGGGCGATCGCAGCACGCCCTACTCCACGGTTGCGGGTGTCGATTCGGTCGCGGGGATCGGTCCCCTGCTGGGAGACGACGGCGAGCCGATCGTGCTGGCCGACGACCAAGTCGCGATCAACCGCTGGACGGCCGACGACCTCGGCGCCGCGATCGGCGACCGAGTGACGATCCGCTATTACCGGCCCGAGAGCACGCACGGCGAACTCGTCGAGGCCGAGCCGGTCACACTGACCCTCTCAGCAATCGTCGGACTCACGGACGCCGAAGGCGAGCCCACAGCCGCGGCCGACCCGCGGCTCACGCCCCGGCTGGAGGGCGTGACCGACGCCGCATCGATCAACGACTGGGACTTGCCGTTCGAGCTCGTCGAAACGATCCGCACACAAGACGAGGACTACTGGGACGACCACTCGACCACGCCCAAGGCGTTCCTGTCGCACGCGCTGGCCGAGCGGCTCTGGACCACGCGTTGGGGAACCGACAGCCTGCTGCGTGTGGCGAGCGACGAGCCAGCCACGGCGGCCGGCGAGCGGCTCCGCGCGGCGATCAACCCGAAGGACCTCGGCCTCACGCCGACGCCGGTCAAGCGGCAAGGCCTCGCCGCCGCGAGCGGCGCCACGCCGTTCGACGTGCTGTTCCTGTTGTTCAGCATGTTCCTGATCGCCTCGGCCGTGATGCTGATCACGCTCCTGTTCCGGCTGGCGATCGACTCGCGCGCCCGCGAAGTCGGTCTGCTCGCGGCGATCGGTTTCCAGGAGAGCACGACGCGTCACTTGCTGCTGCGCGAGGCTTTGGTGGTGGCGGCCATCGGCTCGGCGGTGGGCGTCGCGGCGGGTGTCGGCTACGCGTGGCTGATGCTGTACGGGCTACGCACGGTGTGGATCGACGCGGTCGTCACGCCGTTCCTCGAACTGCACGCCACGCCGCGGTCGCTGGCGATCGGCCTGGTGGCGGGAGTCGCGATCGCGTGGCTCACGATCCGCCGCACGCTGGGCAAGGTCGTGGCGGCTCCGCCGCGGGCGTTGCTCGCCGGGCAGAGCCCCGGCGCGACGGCGCCGACCCGTCACGCGACACGCCGCGGCCTGTGGCTGCGGCTCGTGCTCCTGGCGGGTGCGATCGCCTGCGGCGTGGCGGGCGCCGGGCTCCGTGGCGAGGCGCAGGCGGGCGCCTTCTTCGGCAGCGGCGCCCTGCTGCTGGCCGCCGTCGTGTGGTCGATCCACGCCCTGCTCGGGCGCCGGGGCCCAACCCCCGCCGCCTTCGGCATGCGCCACCTCGTTCTGCGCAACATCTCGCGCAACCCGGGCCGCACGACGCTCTCGCTCGCGCTGACGGCGGCGGCGAGCTTCATGATCCTGGCGACCGGCGCGTTCCACCTCCCCCCGACCGACGAGGGAACGGGCGGCTTTGAGCTCGTCGCCGAGGCGGCGGCCCCGGTCCACTTTGACCTCGGCTCGCCGGAGGGGCGGCTCGAGCTCGGCTTCAGCACCAAAGACGAGGCGCTGATCGAGCGGTTTCGCGTCTTCCCCTTGCGTGTTCACGACGGCGAAGACGCCAGCTGTTTGAACCTCTACCAAACGACCCAGCCGCGAGTGCTCGGAGCGCCCCCCGCGTTGGTCGAGCGCGGCGGGTTCGTGTGGGCCGACAGCGCGGCGCCCGATGGGCAGAACCCGTGGGATTTGCTCGAGGCGGGCCCCGACGCCGAAGGCGCCTACCCCGTGGCGCTCGACTTCAACACCGCGATGTACGGCCTGAAGCTCTACGGAGGGGTCGGCTCGACGCTCACCATCCGCGACGCCGCCGACCAACCGGTCACACTGCGCGTGGTGGGATTGCTCAAGAACAGCATGCTGCAGGGCGACCTGCTGCTGGGCGAGAAGAACTTTCTCGACTTGTTCCCCGAGACCGCCGGCTCGCGGTTTTTCCTGATCGAATCCCGGGACTCGGCCGATGACCGAGTGGTCGGCGAGCTCGCCGACTTGCTCGAGGACCGGCTGAGCGACAACGGCCTCGACGCCGAGCCCGCACGCGAGCGGCTGGCCGGCTTCCTGGCGGTGCAAAACACCTACCTCGCCACGTTCCAATCGCTTGGCGGCTTGGGTCTGGTCCTTGGCGCCGTAGGATTAGCCGTGGCCCAGATGCGCAACTTGAGCGAGCGCCGCGGCGAACTGGCCCTGATGCGCTCGGCCGGCTTCACCACGGGTAAGCTGCAGTGGATGGTGCGTTCGGAGAACGTCCAGGTGCTTTTTCTCGGGCTCGTGGCCGGGTCGCTCGCCGCGGCGGTCGCCCTCGCGCCGGTGGCGCTGTCCCAAGGCGCCTCGTTGCCGTGGCGATCGATTCTGGGCCTCATGGGGGCGGTGCTGCTGACGGGCACGGTCACCGGCTACCTGGCGAGCGCCGCCGCCCTGCGTGCGCCGATCACACCGGCGTTGCGTGGCGATTAGGATTGGTGATCGTGCGAGATATGGGTTGCGGAATCGTATCGACCTAGGCCGTCCTGGAGCGGCCCGATCGGCGCCGCTTTGCCCCGCAATCAGCCGCTAGGTCTACGAACGCTTCGAACTCCGACGCTTACGGCTCGCCTGCGGCTGGACTACAGTGAGAGCCGCCCCGCGACCGCCCACCGGACACTCTCTTTATGAAAAACATCCTTTTTGTCATCGCCTCGTTCGGCGTCACGATCATCGCCTGGGGCCTGTACGGCCCGACGCTGCACATCGGGCAGCACGACATGTCGCTGGTGGACGGGGCCTTCGCCCGCTGGCGACCTTTCGTCTGTGTCGGCATGTCGTACTTCCTGATCGGCGTGCTCGTGCCGGCCGTGCTCCTCGCAACCAAGGGCGAGAAGGGGGCGTGGACCGTCAGCGGGGCGACGATGAGCCTGCTCGCCGGTGTGCTGGGCGCCCTCGGCGCATTGGGCATCGTGCTGGCGTTCACCTTCGGCGGCCGGCCCGAGGTGGTCATGCCGCTGGTCTTCGGCGGGGCGCCGGTGGTGAACTCGTTCATCACGATCTACATGGCGCGGAAGATGAAAGAGATCGGCCCGGTGTTCTTGGCCGGCCTCGTGATGGTGGTGCTCGGCGCCGTGACGGTGCTCACCTTCAAGCCGACGGCCCATCCCCCGCACCCGCCGGTGACGGCGGAAGTCGACGCCCTAGGCGAGGAGCAGCACGACAGCGTGGCCGACGAGATCGCCTCCGACGCGAAGCAAGCCGCCGTGGTTGGCAGCAGCGTCGTCTTCCAGATCTTGTCGATCGCGATGGTCGTCTGCTGCTGGGGTTCGTACGGCCCCTCGCTGCACCACGGCCAATCGGCGATGAAGGGGAGCCGCCTGCGGCCGCTGCTCTGTGTGGGACTCTCTTATTTTGCGATCGCGGTGCTGGTGCCCAACCTGCTGCTCAGCGTCGTGACGGTCGAGGCGAGCGAGTACAACCTCAGCGGCACGTTCTGGAGCCTGGCCGCCGGCGCCGCCGGCGCGATCGGCGCGCTGGGGATCATCATGGCGTTCAACTTCGGCGGCAAGCCGGTCTACGTGATGCCGCTCGTGTTCGGCGGGGCGCCGGTGGTGACCACTTTCGCCTCGATCCTCGGCACCGACGCGATGTCGCAGACCTCGCCGTTTCGGATGGCGATCTTCTTCGCCGGCCTGATGCTCGTGATCGCCGGATCGGCGATGGTGCTGGTGTTCGCCCCCAGGGGGGCGCCGCCCAAGCAGGCCGCGGCGACCGCTGCAGAGCCGGCCGAAAGCACGCCTATCGGCGACGCAGCAGAATGACCGCACGGTTCCTGCAACGAGTCAGTGCCGTCGCCGAACGGACGCCTAAATTCAAGGCCCACCCGTTCGACATACCGTTCGTTGTAGGTCTCGAACTTGAATTTGAGTCACCCGTAACGTTTTTCGTGGGAGAAAACGGCAGTGGTAAGTCGACGCTCCTCGAAGCCATCGCCGCCCTGGCCGAGTTACCCGCCAGTGGTGGAAGTAGGAACGAGGTGGATCAGGCGTTCGCCCCTGAGCACCAGAGCAAGTTGGCTCCCGCACTAAGGCCTTCCTTTCGAGAGAGGCCTCGCGATGGCTACTTCCTCCGCGCCGAGTTCTTGGCCCACTTCGCCTCGCTCTTGGATCAACGCAATGCTGACCCCGGCTTTGCGGGCGATGCCTATGGGCGCTACGGCGGCAAGTCGCTGCACAAGCAATCCCACGGCGAGGCGTTTCTCTCCGTGCTCAAGGAACGTGTGAAGTCTGGGCTCTTTCTGTTCGATGAGCCCGAAGTCGCCTTGTCGCCGCAGCGGCAGCTCGCGTTGTTGTTGCTGATGCACGAGCTTGTTGAAACGGGCGAGACACAATTTATCATCGCGACCCACTCACCGATACTACTGACCTTCCCTGGGGCGACGATCGTCTCCTTCGACGTAGCCGCTTTAAAGAAGGTCTCGCTCGAAGAAACATCCCACTATCGGCTGACAAAGGGGATCTTGGACAACCCGGCCGGCTACTGGCGCCACCTCACGAACGAAGGGCAATAAGTTTGAGCGGCAGAAGCGATTGATTACGTGCCGCGGGCGGCGCCGAACCACTCGATCTGCATCCGCGGGCAGTACTTGTAGCCCCGCTCCGCGCACGCCGGGCGCAGCCACTCGGCGCGTCGCTCGAGCTCTCCGGGCTCCACGCCCTGAGGCATCAGCAGCACGCGCTCGGGGTCGATCGCGGGGCCGCCGGCGGCGGCAATCAGGGCGAGCAGCTCTTCGACCTCGCCGAGTTCCTCCGCCTCGTCGACCACAAATTTCAGCTGGTAGGCGCCCGCGTGCTCGCGGATGAGTCGCCGCAGCACGTCGACCCGCAGACGGCTCCGCTCGTGGCGGCGGGCCCAGTGGGGGTGCTCTTCGACGGGCGGGGTCGAGCCGGCGAGCTTGGGGCTGATCGACATCAGGTCGCACGCCACGTCGAGGTGCAGCGTGCCGGCGGTCTCGATCGTCACCACGCGGCCCGCCGCGCGCAGGCGGTCGACGAGCGGGATCAGCTCGGCGAAGAGCATCGGCTCGCCGCCGGTGACGACCACGTCGCGGCAGTCCCACTCCTCGACCTCGGCGGCGATCTCGTCCACCGAGAGGTCCTTGCCCTCGGGCGCCCACGAGGCGTGCGGCGTGTCGCAGAACCAGCACCGCAGGTTGCACCCGCTGGCGCGCACGAACACGCTCGCCTCGCCGGTGCGTAGGCCTTCGCCTTGGATCGATTTGTAGATCTCAGCGATGCGGATGGGAGCGGCTAGGGGCTAGGGGCTAGGGGCTAGGGGCTAGGGGCTAGGGGCTAGGGGAAGGTTTGCTGACGATGAATCTTTGACTAGGGCCTTTCCCTAGTCCCTTGATCCTAGACCCTAACCCCTCTGGTACTCGATCGGGTCTTCGACGCCCGCTTCTTTGAAGCCCTTCAATCTTAACTGGCAGGCGTCGCAGCGGCCGCAGGCCGTGCCCGTCGCGCCCGGGCTGTAGCAGGTGTGCGTCAGGCCGTAGTCGACGCCCAGTTCCACGCCGCGGCGGACGATCTGGGCCTTGGTCATCTTGATCAGCGGGGCGTGCACACGGAAGGGCGCGCCGCCGCGTCCTTCGGAAGAATCGACGCCCGCCTTCGTGGCCAGGTTCGCCAGCCGCTCGAACGCCTCGACGAACTCGGGACGGCAGTCGGGGTAGCCGCTGTAGTCGACGGCGTTGACGCCGAGGAACAGGTCGCGGGCGCCCACGACCTCGGCGTAGCCAAGGGCGAGCGAGAGCATCACCGTGTTGCGGGCGGGCACGTAGGTGATCGGCACGCCGCCGGCCATCTCGTCGTCTGAGCGGTCCTGAGGCACGGCGAGATCGCTGGTGAGGGCGCTGCCGCCAAACGCTCCCATGCCGACCTCCACCGTGCGGTGCTCGGCCACGCTGGCGGCCTCGGCGACGCGGCGAGCCGCGTCGAGCTCGAAGCGGTGCCGCTGGCCGTAGTCGACGCTGAGGGCGTGCAGGCGGTAGCCCTCGCTGCGGGCGATCGCCGCCACGGTGGCCGAATCGAGCCCGCCCGAGAGGAGCAAGACCGCGTTTTGCGAATTCTCTGGCATATCGTTCTTTGCGGCGTGTGCGTTCGCCGGTCGGTCCTGTCCTCTGAATCCTCGCCCCTATCCCCTGCCTAAGCATGATGCCAGAATGCGGGCGGAAACAGCAACCGACCCCCACAGCTCCCACTGCCGATGACCGCCGACAATTCCTCGCCGCGCGACCTGCTCGAGACGTTCGACAACGAGTTCCCCGATCGCGAGTACAAGATCGAGATCGTGCAGCCGGAGTTCACGTCGCTCTGCCCCAAGACGGGCCAGCCCGACTTCGGCGTGGTGACCATCACCTACACGCCCGTGAAGAAGTGCGTTGAGCTCAAGAGCCTGAAGTTCTACCTGCAGGCGTACCGCACGCGGGGGATCTTCTACGAGCACATCACGAACACGATCCTCGACGACCTGGCCGCCGTCACCAAGCCGCAATGGATGAAGGTGGAGATCGCCTTCCACGCCCGCGGCGGCATCACGGAGACCGTGACCGCCGTGCACGCCTCGACGATGTGAGCCGGCGTCTCACTAGCCCCTAACTCCTAGCCCCCTTTTTTTCATGTCCACACCGCGCGTAATCCTCTCCGCCTTCGGCGACGAAGCGGCCAACAGCAAGCTCGCGGTCGAGCAGTTCGCCGCCCTCTCGGCCATCGGCTTGCAGTATTACAGCCTGCGGTTCATCGACCTGGGCGACGGCGTGAAGAACGTCATGGACCTCACCAAACGCGAGGTCGCCAAGCTGCGTCACCTGGAGGACGAGTACGGCATGAACGTCGCGTCGATCGGCTCGCCGATCGGCAAGGTGAAGCTGGTGAAAGAGGAGGACGGCACCAACAACAAGTACGTGCCGCTCAAGAAGTACCTGACCAAAGACGTGCAGCGCGCCTGCGACATGGCCCACGCGCTCGAGACGAAGCTGATCCGCGGGTTCTCGTTCTACCCGCCCAAGGGCGCCGACCCGAGCGAGTACCTCGAGCAGGCGGCCGACGCCTTGGGCCAGATCGCCGAAGTCTGCCACCGCAGCGACCTGACCTTCGGCCTGGAGGTTGAGGCGAACCTCGTGGGCCGCACCGGCCAGCTGATGGCCGAGCTGCACAAGAAGGTCAATCACCCGGCGATGGTCACGATCTTCGACGGCGGCAACATCGTCAGCCAGGGCTACAGCACCACCGAGTGCTACGAGCAGTACCTGGCGATGAAGCCGAGCCTCGGCTGGATGCACGTGAAGGACTTCCGCGACCCCGACCTGTCGCGCAGCGACCACGTGGACGAGGAGAAGCTCAAGCACTTTGTGCCCGCCGACCGGGGCGACTCGGCCCACGACCTGATATTCCGCGACCTGAAGGACCTGCTGCCGCGGCTGGAAAAGAAGCTCAAGCGGCGCGGCATCCCGGGCGTGTTCATCGATCTCGAGCCGCACCTGAAGGGGGGCGGCCAGTTCGGTGGGTTCAGCGGGCCCGACGGCATGGGCGTCGCCGTGCGGTCGCTCTGCCGGCTGCTCGACTACGCGGGGGTCGAGTACCACCTGCGTGACTTCGAAGACGTGCGCATGGCGCGTGGCTTCTGAGCCGGGGCCGTACGGCGCCGCGGGGTCAATCGGCGAGCTTCACGCCGCCCAACAGCCGCAGACCCGTCTTCAGCAGCCAGCCGCAGCCGATCAGGATCAGCGCCGCCGCGGCGTACATGTGCGCTGAAAAAACTTCAGTCGCCATCGTGGCGAGCAGGCAACCGAATCCGATCGACACGCCTCCAAGCCCCAGGTTCAGCGAGACCTTCTCGCGTCCCTTGTTGTGATCCGAGAGCGTGATCGCCTTGCGGGCCGATTGGTTGGCGAGCTGACGCAGTTGGTCCAAGGCGTCGGCCTTCTCCGGCGCCGGGCCGCCACGGAACTCGACCTTCGCCACGGCCGGCGGCTCGGCCGCGGCCACAGGCTCCGTTTCGACGGCATCCTCGGGCGCGCTGGTCTCCGATGGCGATGGCTTGCGAACCGGAGCGGGCGCCGGGGTGGGCGCCGGGGCGGCGGATTCGCCGCGGATGCGGGCCATCATCTTCGCCATGTAATCGTCGATCGACTCGTCGTCTTCGCCTCCCTTGTCGGTCGGCTCCGCAGCGCCCGCCCCGAGGGCCGCAGAGGGCTGCGGCGGCAACTGTGTGGCGGCCGGCGACGGCGTGCTGGCTTCCGCCTCGCCGTCTTCTTGCAGCAAATGGGCGTAGCGGTCGAGGTACGACTCAGGCTCGCTCTTCGTGTCCTCCTCTTGAGCCGGCTTTTCGGGAGCGGCGAACGGGTCAACGTAGCTTGCGCTCACGCCGCTCGGTTCGGTGGGCTCCTCGTCGTCGGTCGACCCTTCGATGGCGGGATCACTCGGCGCCTTAACCTCGTCAGCAATAGCAGGCTCGGACGGATCGGTCTCGGCGCCATTGACCGGGGCTTCGTGAGCCGGTTCGGCGGCCACGGCGTTCTCGCTGTCGGAGGGCCAGCGGCTCAGATCCTCGCCGTCGGCGATGCTCGCAAAGTGTTTCCCGTGCGGCGCATCGCTCGACGCGGCTTCGACAGTCGGCTCGCTGGCAGGCTCGCTGCTGAGGTTACCGCCGGGCTCATGGGCGAACGTTTCCTCTGTTTGATCGCTTGACTGCGCCTCAAGCTCACCAGTCGGCTCCGGCTCTTGGGCGGGCGCTGGCTCTTGGGCGAGCGCCGGCAAGGATTCTTGCTCGGCAAAATCGGTGGCGGCAGGCGACGCCTCCGCGGCGGCTTGCTTTTCGATTCCCCACAGATCGCTCGTGTCGCCCCATGTGTCGGCGATTTCGCCGGGTGATTCGGCTTCGGTTGCGGCGGGCGCCGACTCGGCCGCTTGCGTTACAGCAACCTCAGGAGCTTCTGGCACGATGGGCGGCTGATCGGACGCGTCTGCTTGCGTCTCGCTAGCGACACCCCAGACCGCTTCACTCGGTCGCCGTGCGTCGAAACCGGTTTCGGTATCGGCCGCAGCAACTTCCACGGCGTCAGCCCCCGCAGTTCCCTCCGGAGCAACCTCTGCCGCTTCGACTGGTTTGGCCAGCCAATCGGCCGATGATGCATCCGCCTCGGGCTGCGGCGCCGTCGATCCCTCGGGGCTCATGCCCCACAGATCGGCGGTCGAGTGCGGATCGCTCTCCGGCGTCGAACTCGGACCTGCCACGTTTTGATCGGTTGTGCTTTGATCGGCTGCATCTTCAGCGTGGAACTGCTCTTCGGAGTCGTGCGACGTTGCGTTCGACTCGCTGGCGTAGGTATCCGCGGGCTCGACTTCGCTCGGCAAGAACGCGTCGGCAGCCGCGGTCTCGGACAACGCCTCGGGCGGCGTTTCGATCGGCTCGCGAATCGCTTCCGCCATGGCGTCGAGCTCTGCTTGCGCGTCGGCCAACCGACAGCCTGCGTCCTCGGCTTCTTGCTGTGCTGCGGTCAGCTGTTGTTCGAGCAGCGTGCAGCGATCGTGGAGCAGGCCGATCGCCTCGGCCGCCTCGCCGCTGGCGATTTGGTGATCCGATAGCTTGGCGGTGAGGTCGGCGACAACCTGACGCTCGCGTCTTAGCGCTGCGGCCAAGCTCCGCGCCCGGGATCGGGTCGTCGCGACTCTCTCCGACCAATGGGCTTCGAGCAGTTTCTGTTGCTCGTCGTCGACAGGCGGCGCAGCGACGACGGCCGAAGGCTCGTCGTCGGTCTCGGTCTCGAGCGGGTCGGTGTCGGCGAGCTTCGCTTTCCGTTGGTTGGTTTCGGTCTCGTCGTCTTCCAACGCCTGCGAGGACACCGGGTCGGTTTGCGAAGCGATGGGCGGGTCCACCGCCAACGATTCGTGAATCGCCGTAAACCAGGCCGAGGCTTCCATCAGGTCGGTCGACTCATCGGCCTGCGTTTCGGCGCCCGAAGGCGCCGGCGGCGTGGCTGCATCCAGCGGTTCAGACGCGGCGATCGCGTCGAGGCTCGGTGCGATCGATTCCGCGGCCGGCGGAGTGGCGACGATCGGCGCCGACTCGACTGGGAGCTCGTTGCTCACGACAGGATTGCTTGGCGACCAAGGCTTCAGCAGCCGCTCAGGAACCGCCACCCGGGTAGGGCGGACTTCCTGCGGTTGGGAGGCCGCGTCGAAGGTGGTATCGCCGGGGGCTTCGCTTAGCTGGAGCGACTCGGCGCGCGGTTCGGCCTCTTCGTAAGCGGCGGGATCAACGCTTGCGTCGGGCTGCTGAGGGGGCTCAGCGACTGGCTGAGCCGCATCGATGTTCGTAGACCAATCGCTGTGGCCCCAATCGCAATGGCCCCAGTCGGTGATCGATTCATCCACCGGCGTTTCAGCCAGGATCTCTTCCTGGGGTTCTTCGGGCTGCTCCGCTTCGCTCGCACCGACGGAAGTTGCCTCGACGTCTGCTTGAGGAAGAGCGTCAGAATCGTCGGGCGCGGCTTGCCCGCCTACCGCTGCCTCGTGCGCCGTGTTCTCGTGCGCCGTGTTCTCGGGCGCCGTTGCCTCGTGCTGTTCCTTATTCTGCTCCTCGGCAAGGGACTCTTCGGCGAACACCTCGGCCGTTTCGGCGAACCCCTCCCTCGCATCGGGGTCCTCTTGTTCGATGATCTCGACCGTCATCTCGCCCACCGACAGGCGGTCGCCCAGGGCGATCGGCGACTCGGTGAACGATTGGCCGTTGAGCAAGGTTCCGCTCGCCCAGCGACGGACGACCGGGCCTTGGTCGGTCGGGGTCACCACGCAATGCAGCGGTTTGAGACCCGGGCCACGCAGTCGGAGCGAGCATCGCGGTCCCGAGCCAATGGTCACGACTTGGTCGAGGGCCCACACAGGCGACTCGGCGCCGCAGGCGTCTTGGCCCTGTGCGTCGTAGGCCTTCAGGCCCAGCCGAGCGGCGGCGCTTGGGAGCGTGATCTCGGCTGAGGGAATTAGGGTGCAGCTCATGGTAGCAAGCGACGGCGCTAGTTCGGTGGGGGGGGCGTGCAAGGATTAGCGCGCAATGGACTAGGGGGATTTAGCTCGCTGATCGTGACCGGTCAAAAGACGACTGGTCAAAAAACGGGCGCCGGCGGTGGACTCCGAACCGACGCTTTGCCCAGAAAATCGACTTGTTGCAGCGAAATTGACGGTTAGTAAAGCGGGGCGCCACAAAACCCCCACTGCTTCGGCGACAGCTTGTCGGGTCGCCGCAATGGCGTGGCTGGGCTCTTGGAGCAAGAGCCCGTCAGGATGGGAAGGCGTTTCGGGGAATCCTTGTGAATTCTTAGGGAATACTAAAACCCCCTGGGCTTTGCCGCGTACTATATTTCGGTTGACGGCCTTGGCGTCCCTTGGGGCGGTGGAGGCCGCATCCCCCGTGCGAGCAATAACTTAGGCTGGACGGGCGAATGCTCTTTTGAATACCGCGGCCCCGATGGCCGCACACCTACTCCGGAACAGACACCGAGTTCCCCCGCCGCGAGACGGCCCCCTTCCGACGACCCAGCGGAAGCGGCCGGTCCCGGGGCAAACGACGGGATACTCCAAGACGAAGGCGCCCTCCCATGGCACGCAAAGACACGATCATCAAGATGCGCGACATCTTGGTCCGCCGACGCGACGCGCTCCGCAAAGCGCTCGCCGGCGACTTGAGCCTGCTCAAGCAATTGCCCGAGCAGACCGGTAGCGACGTGGTCGACGCCGCCCTGGACGCCTCGCAAGACGAGATCAGCTCGAAGCTCGCCGAAGTCGAGAGCCGCGAGTTGGGCAACATCGAACGCGCGTTGCAGCGCATGAACGAAGGGACCTACGGCCACTGCGAGGTCTGCACCGAGAAGATCCCGGTGGTCCGGCTCAACGCCCTGCCCTACGCCACGATGTGCATCGCTTGCCAGCAGGCCGACGAAGAGGGCCGGCTCGAAGAACGCCGTGTGAACGATTGGAGCAAAGTCGTCGATACCGGCTTTACCGACACAAACGTCTCGGTCAACGATTTCGAGATGCAGTAATCGGTTCCGGCAGCCGAAAACAGAGCCCCGGCTTTTGATGCGGGGCCTTTCACCACGCTATGCTAAGGAGGGAGCGAGCCGCCAGGCGCGCCCCTCCTTTTTTTGTACCGCCTCGCCCCAGCCCGCTCCGGTTTTGAAGCCCCACCCCCTCATGCACCACGCCTTGCAACGCCGCCGAACGCCCTCGTGGCTTTCGGCGCTAGGCCCGGCGGCTTGCCTGGCGGCGGGGCTCGCGGCGGGGATCGCGCCCGCGGTGGCCACGGCGCAGCGGGCGCCGGGCACGACCGCACTGCCGGCCCTCAGCGGCCGGCCGATGCCGATCAGCAACGCTGGCGCCAGTCTCTCGGCCGAGCAACGCGGCTACGAGTACGACGCCCTGGCCCACGACACGCGACTGCTCGAGCAACAACTCGGGCTCATCAAGCGCGTCGTGCGGCTCGTCACCCCCGCGGTGGTGCACATCGAGGCCCGCCCGCTCCGTGAGTACCGGGTGCGCTCGGACCTGCAAGAGGCGGGGTCGGGCGTGGTGGTGGAGTTGGGCGGCCGGCCTTATGTGCTCACCAACCGCCACGTCATCAAGCACTCCTCCGAGCCGCACATCCGTGTGCAACTGGCCGACGGCCAGGTCGTGAACCCCACGAAGATGTGGTCTGACAAAGACACCGACATCGCGGTCCTATCGCTGGGCGGCGTTTCGCTCGACGGCGTGAGTCTCGCCGCGGTCCGGCTGGGCGACAGCTCGACGATCGAGATCGGCGAGTTCGTGCTGGCGGTCGGCAGCCCGTTCGGGCTGAGCCAGAGCGTCACGCTGGGCATCATCAGCGCCAAGGGCCGTTACAATCTCGACCTCGGCGACGGCGACGTGAAGTACCAGAACTTCCTGCAGACCGACGCCGCCATCAACCCCGGCAACTCGGGCGGGCCGCTCATCAACTTGCGGGGCGAGGTGATCGGCCTGAACACGGCGATCGCCAGCAGCAGCGGCGGCAACGAGGGGATCGGTTTCTCAATCCCGATCAACGTCGCGGTGCGGATCGCCAGCCAATTGGTCGACACCGGCCAGGTGCGGCGCGGCTTCCTGGGCGTGCAGCTCGACGGCTACTTCGACGACAAGCAGGCGCGGGCCGTGGGCCTGCCCCGGCTCACCGGCGCCCGGGTCAAGAACGTGCGCCACAGCACGCCCGCCGAGCGCGCCCACCTGCTGCCAGACGACGTGATCCTCAGCTACGACGGCGTTCGGGTCGAGGACGACGAGCACCTGGTTGGGCTCGTGAAACTCACCGAGATCGGCAGGCGGATCGAGCTGATCGTGTTCCGCGACGGGCAGCCGGTGCGGGCCACGGTCATGATCGGCGACGAGCGGGAAGACAGGGGCTCTTGAGGCGCCCCCCGCATCGCCCGCTTTAGTTCGTTACTTCTACGGCGAGTTCTTAGCCAAGCTGCTCAGCGAACCTCTGCGATGCGACGGCGGCGCCTCATGGCGGCCATCGCGAGGCCCGGCAGTGCGAGCATGAGTGCGGAAGGCTCGGGGACCTTGGCGAGCGGCAGCTCACGCAGAAACTCGCCCATGTAGCGCAGGTGCGCCAGGTGGGCGTCGCCATCGGCGCCCTCGGCGCCCCACAACCGGAAGCCGCCGCTTTGGGCCTCGCGGTAGAAACGCAGGTCGCCGAGCCCGTCGCGGTCGACCGGCGAGGCCGCCACGCCAAGGTGCGCGAGCAACTCGTCGCCGGTCTCTGCGGTGTTCTCGTAGGTGTGGGTCAGCACGCGGGAGTGGCTGAACAGGAGTGTTTTAGCGCCTTGCTGGGCGAGCGTCGCGTAGGTCTTGTAATCGGCCATCTGCGAGTCGAGCGGCGTGCCGTCGCTCGCCGTGGAGGCGTAGAGCGAGTCGGCCGCCAGCACCCCGTCGATCTGATCCCGATAGCCCGATTGCTTGAGGATTTCGCGCACAGCGCCGTAGCCCGCGCTGAACGACGAGACCCCCACACGATCCCATTCGAGGTTGTCTGAGAAATCGTCGAGGGCGCGCAGCTTGTTGAGCGATTCGCCCAGCAGCGAGCCGAACAGCCGGCGGTTGGTAAAGGGCCCCGTGTAAGCGCTCGACAGGCCGCTGTAATTGACCGTGAGCACGACCGCGTTGAGCCGCGCGTAGGCGGCGTTGTTCCAAACGGTCTGCGGGTCGCCATGGAAGTGGACCAGCAGGTCGGCCACGCCGCCGCGGTCCTGGTAGTCGTCAGGGACGAAGAGCTTCCAGGCGGGCTGGCTCAGCGCAATCTGCCGGCCGGTAGCCGCGGGCAGCTGGGCCCGCGCGTCTGCAGCCGGGGCGAGCACCAAGGCGAACGCGGCGTACGCCAAGCAACGGGCAACTGTTGGTCGAACCAAGCCTTCAACTCCTCGGGGGGCGAGTTTTCCTCCAAGACTGCCGTCCATCGTAATCGATGGCGCCCCCCGACGCCCGCGCCACGCCTTCACGCGGCGGCTACCCGCTTCTCAGGTCGCTCGCTCAAGCGTCTCGTACAGGTAGCCGCGCAGCTCCTCGAGCTCCACGTCGAGCGCCACCTCCACGTTCGGCACCTCGCCGGGCGCCTTGCGGCGATCGAACACCGTGGCGCCGTGCGTCAGCTCGCCCATGGTCTCGACGTCGCCGTACATCGGCTCGGTGGTGAACCACTCCGGGTGCGACGCCATGGCCACGGCGGCCACGTCGTGCATGTAAACGCCCTCCATGCCGAACTGCTGGCGGTGCACCCGGTAAAACGGGGGCAAGATCTGCGAGAGAAAGTCCGCCGTCCGGGTGCCGAGCCCTTTGAGAAGCTCCATCAGGTCGTAGTCCACGACGAAGCGCTGCGTCACGTCGAGCGGGACGACCGTCTTGGCGAGGCTCGATCCGTACACCGCCTTGGCGGCTTCGGCGTTGCAGAACACGTTGAATTCGGCGGCCGGTGTGATGTTGCCTCCTGCCGCGACCGAGCCGCCCAGGGTCACGACCCGGCCGATCTGCTCCACCACTTCCGGCTCGTAGCGCAAGGCGGCCGCCAGGTTGCTGAGCGGGCCGGTGCAAACGATCGTCACTTCCTTGGGCGCCTGGCGCACCTCTTCGGCGATCACCTTGATCGCCGGGTGCCGGTTCGCCAATTCCACCGTGGGGGGCTCGGCGCCCCCCAGCCCCTTGGCGCCGTGCAGGTCGCGTGCGTCGGCTCGCAGCACGAGCTGCGGATCGGCGGCGCCGATCCGGGGCCAACGTAGCGGATCGACTTGCTCGATAATCGCCTGCGTGTTGAGCGTCGCCTGGCGGGCGTCGACGTTGCCCCCCGTGGCCGTGACGGCCACCACCTCCAGTCGGGGGTCGGCAAGCGCTACGCAGAGCGCCACGGCGTCGTCCACGCCCGGGTCGATGTCGAGAATCACTTTACGCGTCATGCTGATCCTTGCGGTAAACTCGTGTACCAGCGATTGGCGAACGCCCGAAAGAGCCGCGCTGGGGAGACCATCGCTGGGGCGGCGAGCCGACGCGCCCCGCCGGCTTCCCGCCCCCGCTTGCTTCTTTTATCTTGCACTTGGTGGCCGGATGCAACGCCGGGGCCTACCGACCCGCACTCCTCCGTACGGAACACACGCACCCGATGCCCCCCATCCAGCACGATTTCCTCGCCCTTTTAGGCCGCGTATCGGCAGGTGAGAACCTTTCGCAAGAGGAAATGGCGGCGGCTGTCGACCACCTCATGGAGGGCGCCGCCAGCGATGAGCAGATCGCCATGCTGCTCACCGCCCTGGCCCACAAAGGTGAGACCGTCGACGAGGTGGCCGGCGCCGCCGAGTCGATGCGCCGCCACATGACCCCCCTGCGGACCACCCGCACCGACTTGGTCGACACGTGCGGCACCGGCGGGGGCGGCTCGACCACGTTCAACGTGAGCACCACCGCCGCCTTGGTGGCCGCCGCCGCCGGCGCCAATGTCGCCAAGCACGGCAACCGCAGCGTCACGAGCCGCACCGGCTCGGCCGACGTGCTCGCCGAGCTGGGCGTCAACATCGAGGCGACCGTCCCGCAGGTCGAGGCGTGCCTCGACCAACTCGGGGTCTGCTTCTGCTACGCCCCGCTGATGCACCCCGCCATGCGGCACGTGGGGGCGGTACGCAAGCAGCTGGGCATCCGCACGATCTTCAACGTGCTCGGCCCGCTGGCCAATCCCGCTGGGGCGCGGCGCCAGTTGCTCGGCGCCGGCCGGCCCGAGCTGCGTCCCCTTCTGGCGGGCGCCATCGCCCGCCTGGGGACCGATCACACGCTGGTGGTGAGCGGTGATGACGGGCTGGGAGACGTCACGATCACCGGAGGCACGCGTGTATCCGATGTGCGCTGCGACGCCTCGGGAAAAGCCGAGCTGAAAGAGTTCTCTTGGACGCCCGAAGATTTCGGCGTCGATCGCGGCGGGGCCGCGGGGATCGAGGTCGAGGGGCCCGAGCATTCGGCGGCCGTGATTCGCAAGATCCTCAAAGGCGCTCCCGGCGCGGCGCGCGACATCGTGGTGCTCAACGCCGCCGCCACGCTGATCGTTGCGGGCCTCGAAAAAGATCCCCGCGCCGCCGGCCGCCGCGCGTCTGAAGCGATTGACACCGGCGCCACGGCCGACCTGCTAGCGGCGTTAGCGACTCTTTCGCACGCCCCTGCCTGAGCGGAATCGCAAGCGCCGTAGGGCCTTACGTCAATCCGCCCGCAACCAAAGCGATTCTCCCGAACCGCCGCATGGGGTGGGGCGTACCAGGGTCATGCGCTGTGGCGACATCGCGTCGCCCGGCGGATTACAATGCTCTTAAGGAGAAGCGCCATGCCAGTCCAAACCGCCAAGCGTGCTGTTCAGCAAGCCGCCCTCGGAGCGCGTCGTGCGGCGGGCCTCGCCCGCGGCCTCACCCTCGCTTGCCAAGAGGTCCGTTCCGATTGGGGACCCGAAGAGATCATCCAGCGTCAAGCTCGGGCGATCGCGATGCAACACCAGCTGTTCGGCCGCTTGGTCACCGCGCCGCGTACGGCGAAGTGATGACTACGCCAATCAGCGGGCAGCGGTGTCGGCCGAATCCTTCGACTCGGCCCTGAGCGGCTTATGGCGACCGGAGATAAGCCCATGAGCGCCTGAGCCGTTACGCCAAATCAGCTCATTGAGCACACGGTACTGGGCGTATTTAGCGATCGCATCGCTCGAAGAGACCGCGCCGAGTTTCTTGATAATCTTCGCCCGGTCTCCTTCGATGGTCCGCTCCGAGACTTTCAAGACTCGCGCGATCGACCTGTTGAGCAAGCCCTCGCTGATCTTCTCGATAACGGCCTTTTCGCGTTCGCTCAGCAAGGCGACTGCGTTGCGAAGGCGGTCAAGCCTGGTGACCATCTCCACCTGCTTGCGGTCGGCCTCGATCGCCTCGTGGATCGCAAGCCCCAACTGGCTAGGCGATACGGGGTCTTCGACCACCGTGACCGCGACCCCTTCCATGAAGCTGACGACTAGCGGCAAGTCGAAGAACCCGCTCCTGGCGATCACTGGCGGAGGACAAGGGCTTTCACCGATGCGCCGGAGCAACTCGATTCCGTTGCTGCCCGCCAAGAGATGCCCCAACACCACACAAGCGGGCCTGTCGACCGGCCCCGAGGTTTCGCATGCCTCGAGGTATTGTTCCCCGGAAGAGTACGCATCACAGCCGAATCCCAAGGACTCGACGAGCGACTCGGTGGAGCGTCGAACGCCTTCATCGGCATCTACGACGTAGACCATCGGCCCATTGAACTGATTAGACTGGGCTTGCTGAATCACGAGGATCTCCCTGTGACCACCCCCGACAGGGGGGTAGCCATGGTTAACTGGTCAGAGGTGTGTGGCGAAACGCGACAGGCGGGATCAATCGTCGCGGCCATGCTTACGGCGAGACTGTCGTGGCGGACTCAAGGTTTTTTGTGCCTGGCGGGCGCAGTAGCCCACAGGCATTCGCTTCTCGTGCCCTGTGAGACACGATTGGTGATTCCGCACACATATAGAGCACCCCACGCCGGGCCAAGATTACGCCTTCTCCCGTATTTTCCGCAGACCCCCCCCCGACACCCCTATAAAGGCTATTTCGGGCCAAACATTTGCCAGTTCAAGCCTCTGGCGCCACAATTACGCGGCCGGGCGACAGGCGGTAAGACGCAACACGCCGCCGCCCCCCTATTCGTCCTCGTCGACCGTCTCGCAACTATGCCGCACGCCACTCGCATCACGCTCCTCGACCGCGTACGCGAAACGCAGGTTGGAGCATCATGGGACGAGTTTTATGACATCTACAGCCGGCTGATCCACAGCTGGCTCACCACGAATGGCGTGCTGCCGCAAGACGCCGACGATGTTTGCCAAGAGGTGATGGCGACCATCTTCGAGGAGATCAGCAAGTTTGAGCACAATGGGCGCACCGGCGCCTTCCGCACTTGGTTGCGAAGGATCACCGCTAACCGGATGCACCGGCTGTGGCGTCGCAAGCAAACGCGACTGGCGGAATATTCGGGTCCCGACCTGAGCGAGATCGCCGACCAGTTGGGACAAGACAGCAGCCGGCTGTCGATCAACTGGGACCAGCAACACAACCGCTTCGTGATCGAGCAATTGCTCTCGAAGCTTGTTGGTCGTTTCAGCGAAAAGAGCCTCACCGTCTTCCGCCGCATCGTGCTGGACGAGCGTCCCGCAGAAGAAGTCGCTCACGACGTCGGCATGACGCTCGGCGCCGCCCGCGTGGCGCAGCACCGCGTGCTGCGGGCGCTCAAGGAGCTGGGCAGCGACCTGATCGAGGCGTGAGGCGCTGGCGATTGGCTGTTAGCTATTGGCTGTTAGCCATTAGCACGAAGCGCTGCGTGCGACGCGCCCCCCTCTATAGCCGCGAGCGTAAGGGATCGACCAAACGGGCAGTGAAGTCTTTGGCCGCGCGTTTTGGTGCTTTGGCCCAGCTTGGCGACGCGCTTCGACGACCGTAGGGCGTCGGCCGTTCTGTGCTGTTGGTTAGAGCTTTTCTTACGCGCGCCTTGGGAGTGCGCCGCACGCCGTGGCCGCGACGAGCAGCAGCGCAAGCGACGCCGGTTCCGGCACGCTGGCCGCTTCGGCCAACGCGGAGGCCGACTGGCCGAAGTTCGCGACCCACACGGCGTAGTCGTCTTGGTCCACGGCGCCGTCGCCGTCGCCGTCGGCGGCCAGGCCCTCGCCGGTCTGGTTGAGCGAGTCGCGCCACACCGTGAAGTCGGCCGCGTCGACCACGCCGTTGCCGTTGTAATCGCCCTCGACGCCCACCACGGCCAGCGACACCGTGTCCGGGCCGTACTGCACGTCGAAGCCGATTCCCCCGCCTAGCGCCGGCAGCGTTTCGGTCGTGAACAGGCCGCTGACGCCTCCTTCGGTCGTGAGGAACTCGAACACGTCGCCCGACGCGGGGCGGAAGCCGCTCAGCAGCGCGACGACCAGCTCGCCGCCGAGCGTCGCCTCGCCGGCGCCCATGAGGTGCTCCAGGCGGTCGAAATCGCCCTCGCCCGCGCCGGCCAGTTCGATCTCCAGCACGCCGGCGTATTCGACGCTGCCGCGCACCACCGTGGCGGGCGAGAAGCCCGGCGCGTCCGTGCCGGTGATCACCACGTTGTCGAGCGTCCCCTCGCCTTTGACGTAGCCGGTGAGCTCGAGCGGGTCGGTGGGGTCGCTGCCGGTGATGTGGCCGTTGTTGATTAGCGGCCTCGTGGGATCGTCCGGCGTCACCACCACGCCGTCGCCCGTGATGTTGCCTCCCTGGAGAAGCGAAATACCGTTGTCGGCGACGAGCGTGCCGTCATCGCCCAAACCATTGCCAAGGACCACCAGCGAGCTCGAGCCGAAGACCGCGTCGTTCGAGTCGCCGAGGCTGGCCGTGTGGTCATAAACCCTCAATTGGCCGTCGATGAAAACCCCGTCGGGCCGCGCGGCGTCGCCGAGCGTGGCGTCGCCCCCCAGGAGGTCGATCACCGAGCCGGTCGCCGCCTGCACGCTGCCGGTAACCTCGAAGACGCCGGCCTCGTAGTCGACACGGCTTCCGGGCGAGACGACGAGCCGTTCGAGGCGTGCCACGCCGCCGTCGATCGTGAGCGAGGCGCCGGGCACGACGACGGTCGTCCCCAACGAGGTGAGGTCGCGGTTGCCTCGAACCGTCTCGGCCTGGATGTCGAGCGTGCCGATCTTGAGGCCGTCGAAGTCGACCACGAGCGTCGAGTCGGGGTCGCCCAGCGTGAGGTAGCCGCCGAAGAAATCGAACACGCCGCCGTCGTCGCGGACCTCGCCGTTGAGCGTCACCATCGAGGCGGTCGACATCGTGAACGTGCCGACCTCGTTGATGGTGAGGCGGCCGTCGATCTGGACCTGCCCGCCCGCGGTGACTTCGATCAGGCCGTCGTTGTAGGTCGTCCCGAAGGGGTCGTCCCTCCCCAACCAGACACCCTCCTCGGCGTGGAACAGGCCGCCGTCGACGTGGACCTCGGCTGGGGCGCCCCCCAGCGAGCCGAGGCCGACATAAGTTGTGCCGGTGGTGAAGGTCCCTCCGGTATCGATCGTCAACGTCGCGCCGTTTCGGAGCGTCGTGCTGCCGGCGTCGTTCCACACCGCCGCCGTGTCGATCGCGACCGATCCCTCCCTGATGCCGAGGCCGTCGGTGGTGACGACCGCCTGGTCGGAGACGGTCATCACGGCGTTCGCGCCGTCGCGGATCGCGATGCCGCCCACGGCCATGTCCCAGCGGGTGCCGCTTCCGGTAACGGTGATGTTGGTTTCCTGACCGCCGGTGTTCACAGCGTCGACGATGGTCGTGCTGTTGGAGACCTGGGCGCCGTCCTTGATGGTGAGGTCGGCCGCGTACGTTTCGCCGACATAGAACAGGCTGTCGAGGTGCATGCTCGCCCCGGCGCCGAGCGTGAGCAGCGGCTGGCCCTCGGCGAAGCTGTATCCGTCCAGGGTGTACGTGTCGTCGGAGCCGGGGACGAACGCCCCGCCGGTAATGGACAGCTCGCCAAAATTAAGGTCGAGCACGCCGTCGCCTGAGTTGTCGAGCCCCGCGTTGGCGTTGAGCGCGCCGTTTTGCGTCACCGTCAGCTCGCTGCCGGCGTCCATCACCACGGGGCCGTTGGCGTTGAACGTCGCGTCGCTCACATACAGCTCGCCGGTCCCCTTGAGCCGCACGGTCCCCGTGCCGCTGTGGAACGCGCCGCCGTCGAAGACCTCCAAGCGGGATTCGAGGTTGGGGTTCTTGTCGACGCCGATGAGCACCCCCACGGCGCCGGTCTGGGTGATTTCCGCTCCTTCGCCGAAGACCGAAACCCTTCCGGTCTGCTCCGCGGTGGTCGAGGTCGACTGCCCGATGGCCAAGGCGGCGAGTGTGACTTTCGACCCAAACGTCACGCCGAGAAACGCGCGGGTGTTGTCTGCCGAGGTGAAGTTGAGGACGACGGTGTCCTTCTCAATGGCGCCGACGGAATCGCCTTCAAAGTAGAGGGTGCTGTTGCCCCCGTTGGCGCCGATGAACGCGCCGCCGGTCAAGTCGAGCGTGGAGCCATTGCCAACGATCTCCACCCGATTGGAGGTACCGAGGGGATTGGAGAGTGTCCCCAGGTAGAGGTTGTTGGCGCCAATCACGCTTCCTGCCTCCCCGGTGTAGAGCCTGCCCCCCTCGTCGACCCGCAGCAAGTCGCCGACCCGCAGCGCCACCGGCGACGATACACCGCCTAGTAAGAGGATGGCGTCCTGAGAGATGTAGGCGTCGGCTGCGCCCGACTGGATTTCGTACGTAGCGCCCTTGGGGTCGTCGGCCTCGAAGTAGTAGATGCCGTTCTCGACCCGCAGCTCGTCCGATTGCATCGCCTTGTCGTAAGGGAAGACGACGGTGTGCGAGCCGGGTAGGTCGAAGTAGGCCCGATCACCCGATACGGGCGGGCCGCCCGCCGGGGTCCAGTTGGCCGGGTCGATGTAGTCGGCCGTCCCGCTGGGATTGTCCCAGATGAAGTTGACGGCGCCGGCGTCGCCGGCGATCAAGCCGAGGGCGACGACGGCAACAATCTTCCAGGGAATCGGCCTAGTCTGTGGGCGGCGGGGCATGCGTTTTTCCCCGGGAGGGCGGGAACCGGGCGAGCCGGCAGATCTGAAGGCAAGCCGCACTATAACCCCCGCCGGGGGGGGCGATCAATTTTTAGGGCCTCCGGACGGGGGAAAACTCAATCGCCAGTGAAGCGACGCCCCGCTCGGAATATGATTCACACCGCGTGTTCCACGCGGTAAAATGCGAGACGCAGGGGCGTGCCTTTTCTACCGTGGCGGAAGGACAGACGACCATGCGCGGTTCCACGATCGCCGCTTTGATTCTCTCGTTTCTTGTCAGCGCCGACGCCCAAGCCGGCCTCGACCTCTCCGACCCCCGGGTCGAGGCCGAGTACCTGGCGGTCGAGCACTCGGGCAAACTGCGGCCGCCCAACCTGCTGGCCGACCAGATCGAGGCCGACCTGGCGTCGATCCGCGTGGAGAACCCGGCGATGGACTTCATCCGCGTGCTGCCCAACTGGGTCCCGGGCGAGGTGTTGGTCAAGTTCACGCCCGCGGGGATTGCCGACTACTTCCTGAACGGCGAGTTCATCTTCCTCCAGCCGTACGACCTCGGGACGCCGACCGTTGAGCAAATCGGCTCCTCGGGATACTGGCGTGTCGCCTTCGACCACGATTACCACAGCGGAAGACTCGCCAAGATCTTCGATTCCCATCACGAGGTGCTCGCCGCCGAGCCGAACGGGATCATCGGCGACGGGAACGACATCGTGGCCCTTCCCGATCGACGGTACGTCTTCTCTCGTGGCTGGGGCGACTGCCCAGCGGGTTGCATCAACCATGAGTATTTTGAGTTCGACCTGAGCGGCGCCGCCCCGGTCGGCATGCCGGGCGACTACAACGACGACGGCTCGGTCGATGGCGCCGACTTCACCGTGTGGCGCGACCACATGCACGCGTCGGCGGGGTCGCTGCCGAACGACATGATCGGCGGCGCGATTGGCGACGGGCACCTGCAGCTGTGGCGTGACCACTTCGGAGAGAGCATGCCCCACGGCGCCGCAACCGTGCCCGAGCCGACGGCCGCCCTGCTGCTGCTCGCCGCCGCGGGCGCCGCGTGGTCAAAGCGCCGCTAGCGGCCGACGCGCCGCAGCGCGGCCAGCCCGCAGGCCAACAGCACGAGCGCCGCCGGCTCGGGCACACTCGCCGCTTCGGCCAACGCGGAGGCCGATTGGCCGAAGTTCGCGACCCACACGGCGTAGTCGTTTTGGTCCACGGCGCCGTCGCCGTCGCCGTCGGCGGCGAGGCCCTCGCCGGTCTGGTTGAGCGAGTCGCGCCACACCGTGAAGTCGGCCGCGTCGACCACGCCGTTGCCGTTGTAGTCGCCCTCGACGCCCACCACGGCCAGCGACACCGTGTCCGGGCCGTACTGCACGTCGAAGCCGATCCCCCCGCCTAGCGCCGGCAGCGTTTCGGTCGTGAACAGGCCGCTGACGCCTCCTTCGGTCGTGAGGAACTCGAACACGTCGCCCGATGCGGGGCGGAAGCCGCTCAGCAGCGCGACGACCAGCTCGCCGCCGAGCGTCGCCTCACCGGCGCCCAGCAGGTACTCCAGACGGTCGAACTCGCCCTCGCCCGTGCCGGCCAGTTCGATCTCCAGCACGCCGGCGTATTCGACGCTGCCGCGCACCACCGTGGCGGGCGAGAAGCCCGGCGCGTCCGTGCCGGTGATCACCACGTTGTCGAGCGTCCCCACGCCCTTCACGTAACCGGTGAGTTCGAGCGGGTCGGTGGGGTCGCTGCCGATGATATTGCCGTTGTTCGTGAGCGGCTTGGTGGGGTCGTCCGGCGTCACCACCACGCCGTCGCCCGTGATGTTGCCGCCGAAGTCGAGCGTCAGGCCGTTGGCGGCCACCAGCGTGCCGTCGTTGCCCAGCCCGTTGCCCAGCACGACCAGGGCGCCGGAGTCGAACACCGCGTCGTTGGCGTCGAGCAGCGTGACCGTGTTGCGACCGGTGCGGAGCTCGCCGGCGATGTATACGCCGTTCAGCAGCGAGGCGTCGCCGAGCGTGGCGTCGGTCGAGCCGCCAGTGACGTGGATCTCGGAGCCGGCCGCGGCAACGACCGGGCCGGCAACGTCTAGAGAGCCGCCCGAGTACCGCACCTCGCCGCCGAAGGCGACCTTCAGGCCGCCCAAGTCGACGTCGCCCCCCGCGGCGTGGAACCGCCCGCCGGTCGCGACCAGCAACTCGCCGGCGGCCGAGAGGTCTTGCCCGGGGGAAAGTTGCCCGGCGCCCACCACCCGCACGCCCTCGGCGAACAGCTCGTCGTCGGTCGAGTTGACGAGTAGACCGACGTCGGGGCTGTTAAGGTTCAGCCGGCCGTCGAAGATGAAGTCGATCTCACCGCCGTCGTCGACTAGGTCGCCGTTGAGGATGACCGTGCCGAGGTTGATCTTCACGACCCCGGTAGGGTTGAGATCGAGTTCGCCCTCGATCGTGATGAGCGCGCCGTCGCCTGCGGTGAGGACGCTCGGATTCGGCGACGTGTTGTTGCCTAGATCGACGTCGCCGGTAACGGTCCACGAGCCGTCGGCGACATCGACGGTCGACTCGGCCGTGATATTCGCCGATCCGATCGTCACGGGGCCTGCGGAAGCGACGGTCATCGAACTGCCGACGTTCAGCGTCAGGCCGCTGGCGACGGTCAAGCCGGCGCCGCCGGACACCCCGATGTCGGACGAAACGGCCGAGACGCTGCCGGTAGAGACCGAGCCGCCCGAATCGATCGTCAGCGATGCGCCGTTCAGCAGGGACAAGCTCCCCGAATTGTTCCAGCCCGCTGAGTCGACGACCGTGGCGCTCTCGCCCTGGATGAGTGCGAAGCCTGTGATCAGCTGCGCCTGATCGGTCACATCGAACCCGCCGTAATCGGCGCGGAGCGAACCGTCGACGTCCCATTGGGTCCCGCTGCCTGTGACCTCGAGCTCGGCAAGAGAGTCGCCGAACAAGGTCAGCGCGCCGATGACGACGGGGCCGGTGGCGATCTGGGCGCCCGCCTCGGCGCGCAGGCGGGCGAAGCGACTGGCGGCGCCGATCTGCACGGGGCCGGTCGTCATGAACGTGGCGCCGGCGCCGAGGATCAATTCGGTGGGCGTGGTCCCGAAGCCGCCGCTGTCGGGCGCGCCGCGGTAGACGTAGGAGCCGTCGGTCTCGAGGGCCGGGACGAAGGCGCCCCCTTCGACCCGCAGGTCGCCGTCGTAAAAGTTGATCTCGCCGTCGGAGTAGTCGAGGCCCTGGTAGGCGTTCAGCACGCCGCCCACCCTGAGCAGCGCCCCGCTTTCGAAGCTGAGCGGGCCGTTGGCGTTGAACACGCCCTGCTGGGTGGGTCCGTCGCTCTCGCCCACCAGCAGCTCGCCCGTGCTGCGGAACCTAACGTTGCCGGTCCCGGAGTGGAACACGCCGCCATTGGTCACCCACAGTTCGGCGGTGAGGTTGGGGTTGTTCGCCGTGCCGACCAACAGGCCCGTCGTGCCGACCTGGGTGACTGAGGAGCCGGGGTCGTCGACCCACAGCCTGGCCGAGCGGGTCGCGCTCGACGAGCCGACCAGGCCGATCAGCAAGGTCTCGGTCACAAGCGTCGAGCCGTTCCGCACGTCGAGGTTCGCCGTGGTCCCGTCGGCGCTCGAGAAGTTCAGCAGCACGGTGTCTTTGTTGAGGCTGCCCGTGGCGCCTGAATTGAAAGTCAGGCTCGAAGAGTCGCCGCTGCCGCCGAGCTGCGTGCCGCTTCCAACCGCGAGAGAAGAGCCGGCGCCCGAGACCGTCACCGCGTTGACGCCGCCCAGCTGCGTGCCGACCCGCAGTCTCCCCAGCGCGAGCGACGACATCCCGCCAACCTGGACCGTGGCGTCCGCGTCGACCTGGAAGTCGTCGGTCACGGTCATGTCGATCGGCGTCGAGGCGCTGCCGACCGACAGAAAGGCGTCGAGCACCGCGGCCGTCGAGGCGCCCGACGTGACGTTGTAGACCGCGGGGTCGAGCGAGTCGCTCCGCAGCGAGTAGCTCCCCTTCTCGACGTACAGCTCGGTGGTCTCGACCTGCTTGCCGCCCTGGAAGAGCACCGTGTGGCCCCCGGCGAGGCGGAACGACGCCTCGTCGCCGCTGCCGGGCGGGCCGCCGAAGGGCGACCAGTTGTCGGCGTCGATGAAGTAGTTGTTCGGCGCGCCGCCGGTCCAATTGAATGTGGCGGCGGTGGCGGTCGGAATCAACCAGAAACAGACGAAGGCGACCATCGCCGTCGAGACATCGATGAGCCGGGCCATCGGTACGGTTCCTAGTGGCTTCGGTGAGTGTGAACGGTTCTCTCCGCGCAGACGCCAATATAGCCTTCAGGGAACACCGCATCAAAAAACAACCGTTCCGGCAAGGAGCCGCCCAACCGGTCTCAAGCCACAAAACGGTTTGGCTTTCAGGGCCTTGGCCCCTACGCTTCATTGAGGTCTATCCCCCACCCCTCGCCTGACGAATCGCACCATGGCCAACCGCAAGACGCTCGGCGGCGTGATCCACGCCTACCAGAAGTACGACCCGATGCGGCTGCCGAGCCCCACCGAGCCGCCGCCCGACGTGGTGTCGGCCGCCATGGAGCACGCGCTGATGTTCGGCGAGCGACGCGAGCTCACCGAGGAGGAGCTGGCCCGCGCCGTGCGGCTCGATCCGAGCCAGATCGCCGGCCTGGGGCCCTCGATCGACGCCTTGCGGGCGATGCTCGAGGAACGCAAGCGGAAGATCCTTGAGCGATACGAGACGCGAAAAGCCCGCAAACGCGCCCGCAAGGCGTTGCACAGCGAAGCGGCCGGCATCGATGCGCCGCGTGAACACGCCGACCGGCTCCGACGCGCCGTCCAGGAGGAACAGCTCCGCGATCTGGAGCGGCTGTGGTACGCCGCGGGCGACGACAACTCGCCGCTGGCCCGTGCGCTGGTGGGCCTCATTGAGCGGATGACGGACAAGTACCAAGTCGACGAGCTGGCGGCCAAGTACACGTTCACCGGCCGCGAGACGATGACCGTCCCCCAGGCGCTCGCCATCAAGGAAGAGCTGGAGAAGATCGACGAGCTCCTCAAGCAACTCGAAGAGGCGGCCGAGACGGCGCAGATCGGCGTCATCGACATAGAGATGCTCAGCGAGTTCGCCGAGCCGGGCGACGTCGACGGGCTCTCCGCCCTGCAGCAGCAGGTGCAGGACTACCTGCGTGAAGCGGCCGAGCGGCAGGGGCTCGAGCAGTCGGGCGGCTCGTTCCGGCTCACGCCGCAGGCGATGCGCGTGTTCCAAGGCAAGCTGCTCGAGCGGCTCTTCTCCGACATCGAGGCTTCGCGCAGCGGCCGCCACGCGGGCGATCTCACCGGCGAGGGCGCCGTGGAGACCGAGAAAACCAAGCCGTACGAGTTCGGCGACTCGGTCGCGAATATGGACGTGGTGCAGACGTTCACGAACGCGCTGATCCGCGAGGCGGGGGAAACCGGCGCCGACGCGGGCGACGACTGCGGATTGCGGAATGCGGATCGCGGAATCGACGAAGGTGATAACCCATCCGCTTCATCCCGCATTCCGCAATCCGCAATCCGCATTTCTTCTGATGACATCGTCATCCACAAGACACGCAACAACCCCAACGCCGCCACCTCGGTCGTCATGGACATGAGCGGGTCGATGCGCTACGACGGGCAGTACATCAACGTCAAGCGGATGGCGCTCGCGCTCGAGGGGCTCTTGCGGTCGGAGTACCCCGGCGACCACCTGTCGTTCGTCGAGGCTTATAGTTTCGGCAAGCTCGTGCCGCCCGGCAAAGTGGTTAACTTGATGCCCAAGCCGGTGACCATCACCAACCCGGTGGTCCACCTGAAGGCCGACATGAGCCGCGACGACATCAGCGAGAGCATGGTGCCGCCGCACTTCACGAACCTGCAACACGCGCTGTCGATCGCCCGCCGGCAACTCGCCGCCCAAGACACGCCGAACCGACAGATCGTGCTGATCACCGACGGCCTGCCGACCGCGCACTTCGAGGAAGAGACGCTCTTCCTGCTCTACCCGCCCGACCCCAGGACCGAGGCGGCCACGCTGCGCGAAGGGCTGTTGTGTGCCCGAGAGGGGATCACGATCAACTTGTTCCTGCTGCCGAGTTGGTCGCAGACCGAAGAAGATGTGCGGTTCGCCTACCGGCTGGCGGAGTCGACCCGCGGGCGGGTATTCTTCACCGCCGGCCGCGATTTGGACCGCTACGTGGTGTGGGACTATGTCTCGCGGAAGCGGGAAATCCTGGGGTAAACTGGGGATTGCCGCAATTGCCACTGCAGAACTAGCTTATTGATGGTCGGCCAACGACAAGCCCCACTCAAAGCAACGCCGGCGTTAGTCTCTTCCTACCCGTCCCATCTTGCCCCCTGGCCGTCGGCGCCGAGAATCTTTGGGGGCGGATTGGCGCGATTCGCCGATCCTAAGGAAAAGCTGCAACGAACACGGTGTCGATGCGTACTAAGGGCCGTTGCGCTCGCATGCGCTCGACCTTCGACCGGCCACGACTGGAGCCCCCACCGCACGATGCTAGCAACCGTGGAATATTTGTCTCGCTGCACAATGCAGCGGATCGCGACCCCCTTGGCGATTCTGTTCCTGACAGCCGCGCAGCCCGCTGCGCTGTTGGCGGGGCCGCCGGCCGAGCGTGTGTTCTCGGACCGCACGGTCGGCTACCTGTCGGTGGCCGACGTGCCCGACTTCCGAGCGCGCTGGAACCGCACACAGATCGGCCTGTTCACCGCCGACCCCGCGGTCGAGCCGTTCGCCGATCAAGTGCGTGAGAAGCTCAAGTCGCGGTTCGGCGACTCGGAGTCGAACCTGGGGGCCTCGCTCGACGACATCTTTGCGGCCGCCTCGGGCGAAGCGGCAGCCGGACTCGTGAGCCGCGGCGGCGCGCGTGCGGCGTTGACCATGATGGCCGACTGCACCGACCGCCGCGACGAGGCCGACGCCTTGCTCGAGAAGATCGACGCCCGGCTCAAGGAGCTCGGCGCGTCGCGCGAGGACTCGACCGTCGAGGGCGGCGAGGTCCGCGTGTACACGATCGCGGCGACCGACACGAAGCCCGCCCGCGAGGCGCTTATCGCGCTGGTCGACGACCACATCGTGGCGAGCGACATCGTTGACGAGGGCCGCGCGATGCTCGACCGGTTCGCCGGCGGCGGCACGGCCCCGCTGACCGACTCGGAGATATACCAAGAAACCCGCGACCGCAGCCGCGAGTCGGCCCGCTTGCTCGAGCCGACCGTCTCGTGGTTCCTTGCGCCGTTCGGCTGGGACGAGGCTTCGCGAACGCGGCGCGACACCAGCGTCGGTGGACGCGACACAATGGGCCTGCTGCGCGAGCAAGGTTTCGACGCGATCCGTGGCGCCGGCGGCGTGGTGGCGATCGCCTCCGACGCACGCCGCGACTTCGTCCACCACACCTCAATCTACGCCCCCGCGGCCGATGGCCTGAGCGGCGAGAAGGCCGCCGACAAGTACCGGCTCGCGATGCGGATGATGGAGCTGATCAACGTCGACGACCTGGCGGTCGAACCGTGGGCCCCGCGGCAGTCGGCCAATTACCGCACGGTGAGCCTCGATATCGCCGGAGCGTTCGACCACTTCGGCACGCTGTTCGACGCGATGGCGGGCTACGAGGGGGCGTTCACGACCACGATCGACGGCTTCGCGAAGGACCCTTACGGTCCGAAGATCAAGATCCGTGAGGAGATCGTCTCGCGGCTCGGCGAGCGAGTGACCGTGCTGACCGACTACGCCCTGCCGGTGGAGCCCGACAGCCAGCGCTATTTGGTCGTGATCGAGGCGACCGACCCCGAGGGGCTGCGCGAGCCGATCGACAAGCTGATGAAGAGCGACGGCGCCGAGCTCAAGGAACTCGACGGCGTGCCGTACTGGGAGGTGGCCCCCGACGAAGAGGTGAGCGACGCCCCGCTGGTCGACAGCGGCCTGCTGGTGCTCGAGGCCCCGACCAAGAAGCCCGCCGCCGCCGCGAGCCGTTCGACCGTGTGCGTCCACAACGACGCCCTGATCGTGGCCTCCGACGCGGCGCTGCTGCGTGTCGCCCTCCAGGGGGTCGAGGAGCGTGAGTCGCTCGCCTGGTGCCCCGATCTGAAGGCGGCGTTCGCCGAGCTCGACAAGCTGGCGCCCAATTCGCGGTCGTCGGTCAACTTCACGCGGCTCGACGAGAAGTTCCGCCCCGGATACGAGCTGATCCGTCAGAACCGCATGCCGGAGTCGAAGACCTTCGTCGGCAGGTTCCTCAACCGTCTGCTGACCACCGAGGAAGAGGAGGAGACCGGCGCGATCCGCCCCCAACGTGTGGACGGCTCCTCGCTCCCCTCGTTCGAGATGGCCCGCCGCTACTTCGGCCCCGCCGCGCAGGCGGTCCGCAGCGATAACGACGGCTGGACGGTGACGGGCGTGGTGCTGAGCAAGGCGGCCGAATAGCGGGCGGTCCAAGGCAAGATCGGCGGCGGCGGGGCGAATCACTTGTGGTTCCAACCCCAAGCCCTACGAATGCCCCACAGCTCAATCGATCGCCTCCACACCTTCGGCCCCCCCGCTCGGGCGATAGGCACATGCTTGGCTGTCACCTGGCTCCGCTGGCCGGAGGGCGGCTGGTCGGCGGAGAACTTCTCCGCACACATCCCGCTGATCACGTTGGCGTTGCAGGGCCTGCTGTGCGTGGCGGTGCTGGGCGGCGGCGTCGACCTGACCGGCCAGTGTGGGTTCGCCAGCGCGGCCCACGCGGACGCCCAGCACGAATTCGCCAGCTGGTGCGGCTGGCGCCTGCTCGACCTGAGCCTGCTCGGCGCGCTGCTGCTGGCCTTCGGCGGGATGGAATGGATGCAGCAATACTGTGACATCGAGTGGCACGACTGCCTGATGGGAAACCGCTGGCGGATCTTCTGAAGAGAGGCGCCCCAACGCTCAAGGCGCCGTGACCTTCGCCCAGTACGGGTGCTTGCGGTCGGCGCGGGTGCGGGCGTCTTCCAAGAGCACGCCGAGTTCGGGCTCGACGAAGTCGCCTCGGCCGGTCACCCGGCGGCCGTTGAGCTCGATCTCCAGCGGCTCGTCGAACGACACCAAATCGGGCGAGAGCCACACGGTCACCCGTTCGGTGCGGGCGAACACGCCGAGCTTGTTGCCAGCGTACTTGCGGCCGCGGATCGGCACGGCGCGCACGCCGCGCTGCGGCGGCCAGGCGGCGGGGGCGACCATCGCCTTCTCGGGCAGCCCCTCGGCCTCGACCCACCAGAAATAATTGTCCCACGGGCGGAGCGAGAAGCACTCGAACTCCTCGGGCGCCGCGCCGCGGCGACGGCGGCCCATCCAATCGAACAGCCGCTGGATCTCGTCGCTGAACGCCTCGTGGCCGCGGCCCAAGTACTCGACCAAAGTCGCGTCGAATCGGGGACGCAGGTAGCGGTCGAACTCACGGGCGCTCGCGGCCACCTTGCCGCCGTCCAGCTCGCCCTCGACAAAGTACCACGGCGTGAACTCGGCGTTCTTCCAGTACCAGCCGACGTAGCGATCGGCGCGGGCCAAGAGCGGGATCACGCCGGCCCAGTGCTCGGGGTGCGCCAGGCCGATGTCCCAGGCGGCGTCGCCGCCGATGTCGTGGCCCGACAGGTAGACCCGGTCCGAGTCGATCGCGAACCGCCGCCGCGCGTCGCGCAGCGCGGCGAGCACCGTGAGGTGCTCCGCCGAGGTGAACCCGTAGCGTGACTGCTGCGGCCCGAGCCAGTCGACGGCTACCACGATGTAGCCGTGTCGCATCGATTGCCCGCTGCGGCCCAAAGCGCCGCCGTCGGCCGCTCGGCCTTCGGCCGGGGCGCCCGCCCAATAGTCGAGCTGCGTCTCGGGGCGGTAGCCGGCGCCTCCCAGGGTGATGATCGCCGGGTAGCTGCGCAGCGGGTCGTACTCCGGCGGCAGCTGCACGAGGTAGCGCAGGTGGCCGTCGCCCAGCGGACGGACGATCTCGTAGAAACCGGGGCCACGCTCGGTGATGTCGGCGACGCCCGCTCCGGCGCCCTGTTGGGCCCCCTGGTCTTTCGCCGAAGGGTCATCCTCCGAAGGGCCTGCTTCCAGGATGTCGAGCGGCGGCTTCATCAGCCGCAGCAGTTCGGCGACGCGCTCGACCGTGGCCCCCTCGGCGTCACGCAGATCGACCAGCAGCCGCTCGCGTTCGCCGGCGTCGCCGCATTGCAGGTACTCAAGGATCAGTCCGCGCACGCGCACCAGCGAGAGCGCCACCTGCAGGTTGTCGACCGCCTGGTTCGTGCCGAGCAGCCAGCCGGAGATCGCCAGCGACGCGAGCTGCTCGTCCGAGAGCGAGCCGCTCCCCTTGGAGAGTTCGGCGAACGCCGTCAGGCGGCCGAGCGTCACGTCGCTCAGCTCGGCGTTGATCTCGGCGAGGATCTCGCCGGCCACAGCCCTGGCCCGCGGCTCGCTGAGCCCCTCGACGATCCGGCTGAGCCGGCCGAGGATCTCGCGACGCTTGGCGTCGTCGTTGTCGTAGGCGTCGAGCATCTCGCGGACCTGACGGAGCGTGGCGCCCGCCACGCCGTCTGGCGGGAAGCTGGCGAGCAGCCGCCGCACCAGCCGGTGCTGGCCCGCCTCGCGGCGTAGCTCCAACTCGGCGATCAGCCGCCGGGCGGCGAGCTGCCGCAGCTGGCGTAGGTCGTCTTCGAAGCCCTCGGCCTCGGGGAAGTCGCGGCGGATCGCCTCGAGTTCCTGCTGGGCGTCGTGGTAACGTTCGCCCTGTAGATAGAGCCGCACCGCTTGCAGCCGGGAGTCGAGGTCGTCCTGAGGCAGGGCGCGGCGGAGGATGCGGTCGAGCGTGTCGCGGGGGATGCTGCTCGTGGCCAGACGCATGTCCCAGACGTAGCTGCGCGGCTCGGCCGAGAGGCCCTCCACACGCGTGTAAATCGGCGTGATCTCGGTAACGCCTTGGATCACAGCCAGCGAACCGCCGGCGGCTCGCATCTCGTAAATCCGCCTGCCGAACTCGTCGAACGGCGTGAGCCGCACGAGTTGGCCGACCGAGCCGATCGCCGATCCGCGGTCGGCCTCGTTCTGCCACAGGCGGATTTTGACCTGGCGTTCGTCTTCGCCGTCGAGGATGTCGCGCACGGCGGTCTTGTGCAGGAAGGTGCGCCGCAGCCCGTCGTCGACGATCAGCGTCGAAGTGACCGGCACGGCGCCGGCGCCGGGGCTCGGGTCGAATGGGTCGTCGGCCACGCCGGTCGTGTGGCCGACCTCGCCCGAGATCGTGCGGCCGTCTTTGAGCTGCAGCGTGGCCCCTTGCGCAGCGGCGACCACGAGGAGGGCGAACAGCGATGTGAGGATCGGGCGTGGCAAGGCGTGAATTTTTCCGAGGCTTGTTCCGGCCCATGGCCGGATTGTGAGCTAGGGTTGAGGTTGGAGTGACGGCGCGGCCGCAGCGGGCCGCGGCGAATCGCTCCTCCCTATTCTTAGTCGCGACGCCGGGGGGTCAAACGCCCGGCGCTCGGACCGAGTCGCCCGGGCCCCGGTCGCGACGGCTGGCCCGTTTGTTCCGATCGCAGCGGCCCAGCCGACACTCTTACCACTCCCACCGCCATGACCGCCGCCGCAACGAGTCAAGCTCACAAGGCGTCGCCCTCGGGAGGGTCGGTCCCTTTCGCCGTGGCTTTCGCTTCGCTCGTGGCCTGCATGGTGGCGGGCCTGCTGCTGGCGGGCGCCTTGGTGCGGTGGAACGCCTCTTGGTCACCGCTGGCGAACTCGCCGCTGGTCGACTCGGCGGTGCTGGCGGGCCTCGGCCTCGGCGCGGCTTGGCTCGCGTTTGCATTGGTGCGGCGGTCGCGGCGGGCGCTAGCCGTATTCCGCAAGGTCGGGCTGGCGGCCGGGCTGCTGAACCTGCCGCTGCTGCCGTTGGCCCTGGCGGGCTGCTTCGACGGCGTCGCCTCGTATTGGGGCATGGGCGTGGTGCTCACGATCGCCGGGGCGATGTCGGCCACGCCGCTCGCCGTGTGGCTGCTGCTACGCGGCGACCGCGTCGGAGCGTGGTTCGACGCCCGCTGAGCGGCGTTGCGCGTTTTCAGCAAGAAGACACAAAACAGCCCCGACTAAGCTCGGTCGGGGGCCGCCCCACGCCACGCCCTCCGATCCGCCTGTGGCGGATGGGTCGTCGGCTAAAGGCCCCTTGAGCACGCCCCCCTCGTGCTTCTGGCCACGCGCCGCCAGAATGGCGGGCGATGAAAGACTTCACCCGCGAGAGCTTGATCCACGACCCGGTCCACGGGTACATCCCCTTCGTCTCGATCGTGCCCGAGGGCGAGACGAGCGAACGCCGCCTGCTGGATGATCCCTGGCTGCAACGCTTGCGGCAGATCCACCAGCTGCAAACCGCCTGGTGGGTCTACCCGTCTGCCGAGCACACGCGGTTCCAGCACGTGGTGGGCGCCATGCACATGGCGAGCCGCGCCGTGGCGACGCTCTACGAGTCGCTCGACGAGACATGTGGCGGCGAGCTGCCGTCTCA